>JAGADM010000128.1 GCA_017613595.1 Lachnospiraceae bacterium
GGCTGACCTTTGCATGCCTGAATCTAAAAAAGCTGGCAAAGATGTTGGATAGAAAGGGACTGTTGGATGGTCCGGATGGGCCTTTTAAGTTGAAAAGGCAGCTAAAAACTCTTATGGCATAAAAAGATACGCGGTTTTGGAAGTTTTCCAAAACCGCGTTTGTCTTCAGTCTGAAGGGTACGCTTTTACGGCGTACCCTTTATTCGTTATCCGCTTACCCCATGAGTTGTTCCGACTGTCCGACGGAAGCGTTCGGGGATATTTCGGCTGATTCGATATAGAATACCTGTCCGATATCGCAGCCGGGGCCGATCTTAACGACGCGGCCGGTTACGGACGCTGCGGCAACATTTTCGAGATAGATTTCGTCGCCTTCAATGGAACCGGGTACGTCAAATACGCCGTCCTTGCTTCCGAGCGCGGAGATCAGTCTTGTGATAACGCCGCCGGAGCCTTCGCGTACGATCCGGATGCTGCTTCCGCCGATGTTACCAGCACCGGAACGACCTCCGAAACGGATGTCAATCGTATCGGCACTCATCAGACCGGTGCAGTAAATCTTTCCGCTGCACTTGATGGAGTCTGCGGAGAGATCTCCTTCAACGGTTGCGGACCCGCTGGTATGAAAATCCCCGCATGCCGTGCTGCCGCCTGCGTGAAAAGATCCCGAGGCCTTAACGGTTTCAACGGCATGGATTGCTCCGCCGCACTTAAACGAACCCGATGAGGATACCGATTCGGCCTGCAGGGAACCGTTAACCCGGCAGGACCCCGAACTGCGGAATTCCTTCTGACACAGAAGGTCTCCGTCTACCGAGCCCGAGCCCGAAGAATGAAAAGCTGAGCAGGAAGCGCTTCCGGTAATCTTTCCGCTTCCGCTGATGGATATTCTGTCGTCATAAACTCCTCCCGGAAGAGAGCCTGATCCGGCAATATTCATAATGTGTTCCTCCCTTGCTGCAATAATTGCTTCACTTGTTCCGTGATGTCTTTTTTGTGCCCGTCCGGTCCCGAAAGGGAAACGGAACGGATGTCATTCATTTTGAAGGACTTCTCCCCGTAAGGCGTATCGATGATCAGAAACGCATTCTGCCGGTCTTCGCCGGAAAATGTGCCTGCCAGCTCGTCTAACAGCACTTCGTTCTTCGTTTCGAGAATCCGTTCTACGCGTTCGCAGATCAACGATTCCGGAAAGAACGTTTCCTGACCTGTCGCTGTGGACTTCCGGATGAACCAGTCATCGGGAATCAGGCCCTTCCGCTTCCAGCGGTACAGCGCACCGTAGGAAATTCCGTAGCGGGTTAACAGTTCCCGCTTGGAGATTAAGCTTCGGTCTTCGTCCATGTTTCACCTCCGTAACATTGTTACGATGGTCATTATAGCGTAACATTGTTACACTGTCAAGGGGGCTGTTACAACTTTTTCAAACGGACATCCGGAAAAGGGGAGATTCCCGTGTCCCGCGGTCACATTTTCCGTATTCGGAAGCATCATATTCATTGCAAAAGCGTGTTCTTTCTGTTATGCTAAAAAAAGGCGCGAATATTGCATTTTCGGGAGCCGAATATGAGTCTCGGAGGATTGTAGGATGGATTACGTTCTGTCAGGAAAAGCAATCAAAAACCGCAAGGCGGTTTTTCTGTATGAAGAGGAAGAATGGAGCGGTGTCCGTAAGATTGCGGACCGGGTTTGTGAAGATATCAAGGCGGTATTCGGACGAAAGCCCGATGTGATGCCTGTAAAGGAAGCCGTAAAGGATGAAGCGGTTACGATGCCGGTTCTTTTCGGAACGTTGGGCCGCTGCGGCGCGCTTTCGAAACTGGAGAAGGCGGGACTTGTTTCCGTAAAGGATATCTCGGGTAAGAGGGAAGTGTATTCCTTTACCCTTTTGCAGAATGTTCCGAAGAAACTGCTGGCGGCAGGGGCGAAAGGTGAATTCGCGCAGCTTCTGGTAATCGCGGGAAGCGAAAAGAGGGGTACGGTTTACGGATTGTTCCACCTTTCCGAGATGCTCGGCGTATCGCCGTTCATTGACTGGCTTGACATGAAGCCCGCGCAGATGGACAGTTTCTCCATCGAGGAAGGGTTCGCATTTGTCTCAAAAGAGCCTTCGGTACGGTTCCGCGGTTTCTTCATCAACGATGAGTGGCCGGCGTTCGGTAATTTCTGCGCGAAGAACTACGGTGGTTTCAACGCAAAGGCCTATGTGCATGTATTTGAGCTGCTGCTCCGCTTAAAGGGCAACTATCTGTGGCCCGCGATGTGGTCCGCGATCTTCCCGAATGACGGTCCGGGACTTGAGAACGCGATCCTTGCGGACGAGCTCGGCGTTGTCATGGGCGCGTCCCATCATGAGCCGTGCTGCCGCCAGGGCGAGGAGTACCGCTATGTGCGCGGCAAGGACTCCGTTTACGGCGATGCGTGGAACTTCAATACGAATGAAAAAGGTATTACCCGTTTCTGGGAGGACGGCCTTAAAAGAAGCGGAAAGTTTGAGAACGTAATCACGGTCGGTATGCGCGGTGAAGCGGATACGGCGATTCTCGGACGCGAAGCAACGCTTGCGGACAACATCGATCTGCTGCGGCGCGTGCTGAAGACGCAGAACGGACTGATCAAAAAGCATGTAAACAAGGATCTTGACAAGGTTCCGCGCATGCTCGCGTTATATAAAGAGGTGGAGCCGTATTTCTACGGCGACGAAACGACGCCGGGTCTGATGGGCGATCCTGAGCTCGAAGGCGTTACGCTGATGCTCTGCGACGACAACTACGGAAATCTCCGTACGCTCCCGACTCCCGAGATGCGGGATCACAAGGGCGGCTACGGCATGTACTATCATTTTGACTACCACGGCTACCCGATCTCGTTCGAGTGGTACAACACATCGTTCCTGCCGAAGGTTTGGGAGCAGATGACGACTGCCTACGATAACGGCATCCGCGAACTGTGGATCGTAAACGTCGGCGATATCTTCAGCAATGAATATCCGCTTGCATATTTCCTGGACCTCGCATACGATTTTGACCGTTACGGAACGAGCGACCGGAACAGCGCGGTGAAGTATACGAAGGCATTCCCGGCAAAGCATTTCGCGGGACTTATCGATGATGCGGAAAGCGCTAAGATGGCGGAACTGCTGCGCGGCTATACGAAGCTTACCGTCGCAAGACGTACCGAGGCGATGAACGATAACATCTATGCCCCGTTTGCGAACGGCGAATGCGACGAACTGATCGCGGAGTGCGACCGTCTGATCACGGCCGCGGAGAAACTCCGGGCCTCGATTTCCGAGGAAGCGGCGTTCGGCTACTATGAGCTTGTATATCTGCCGGTTATAGCAGACCTTACCGTTATGAAGATGTGGGCACTTACAACGCTGAACCATGCGTATGCTTCATTCGGAAGCACTTACGCGCTGAAACTTGCGAAAGAGATTGATGCCTGCTATCAGAGAGACCGCGAACTTGTCGAAGAACTGCATACGATCCATAAAGGCAAATGGTACGGCATGGGCATGTCGGAGCATATCGGCTTCAAGTACTGGTGCGAGGAAGAGTGCCAGAATCCGGTCGTACATACATTTGTCCCGGCCGATAAGGACCGCCTGATCGTGAACATCCCCGGAACAGGCCAGCATACCGAAGGTACGCCGTGGACCGCACGGGTGCTTACGATGGGAGCCTTCCTGGATCCGAGAGCGGAGCACGGGTACATCGGACTTTCGACCGCATCGGCGAAACCGATTGCATTTACCGTCGAGAATGAATCTGATCTTATCACTGTTAACAAAATGAACGGAACCGTAAAACCCGAGAGTCTGCTGCTTCTCAAGGTTACGATTGACCGCGCGAAGGTTTCCGAAAGCACGATCTGCGAACTGAAGATCCACGGCGCGGCGGGACATATCCGTGTACGGATTCCGGTATGCGTTCCGGCAGACGGCGAAGAAGGCACGTTCCTTTACTGCGCTGAGAACAGTGTCGACATGTCGGAGAAGATTCATGCGATGCCGAACCTTTCGAAGGTATTCGGCGAGGGAGCGATGCTCGGACATTACATTTCCATCGAGGCGGAGCATTTCTTCGAGAAGAAGGATACGAGGGCCGGTTCGTTTGAAATCCTGTCGGATTACGGACGTACGCTTTCGGCAGTGAAGGCGTTCCCTCAGGATGTGAACTTTACCGCAAAGGACGCCCCCGGCGTAACATACCGCTTTACGGTACCGGCGGACGGAAAGTATTTTGTGAGAATCTATCAGAATCCGAGCAATCCGCCTGTGCGCGTGCCCGAACTGTTCTTCGGAATCGGTGTGAACGGTGGACGGCTGAAGAAGATCAACGCAATTCCCGAAGGTTTCCGTGTCGGCGACGGCAACGATGCCTGGGCGGCGGGCGTTCTCAATAACATTCGCGAAACGACGGTTCCGGTAGAACTTAAGAAGGGCGTGAATACGGTTACGATCTACGCAATGTCGCCGAATTTCGTTTTGGAGAAGCTTGTCATATTCCGTGAAGGCGAAGAGCCTGTCCGTTCTTATCTCGGACCGAAGGAAAGTTATCGCGGATAGACGCCGCGTCTGATCGGCGATAGCACCTGCTGCGGAAGGGTAAAAAAGGTATCGGAAAGCCGCCTTTATGCGGAAAATGCGAAATATATTACGCATTTGGTGCCGGGCATTTTTCTTGACAGCCATTTTCCGCAGGGATAAAATAACGCTTGGAATACGGGAAACCGTGAAATCGGGAGGTAATTATGAGCATTCGAATCGGAATCCTCGGATACGGAAATCTGGGCCGCGGTATTGAGCTGGGCATCCGCCAGAATCCGGATATGGAGCTTTGCGCGGTTTTTACGAGAAGAGCTCCGGAAACTTTGAAATTGCAGACGGAAGGAGTTCCGGTGTATTCCGCAGCGGACATCCTTTCCCATAAAAATGACATCGACGTGCTGATGATCTGCGGCGGAAGCGCTACGGACCTGCCGGAGATGACCAAGAAATACGCAAAGGATTTCTGCGTTGTCGACAGTTTCGACACGCACGCAAGAATTCCGGAGCATTTTAAAAACGTTGACGCTGCGGCAAAGGAAGGCGGCCAGGTTGCCATGATCTCCTGCGGCTGGGACCCCGGTATGTTCTCGCTTGCGAGACTGTATGCGAACTGCATTCTTCCGGACGGCAACGATTACACGTTCTGGGGTAAGGGCGTAAGCCAGGGCCATTCCGACGCAATCCGCAGAGTGGAAGGCGTAGCGAACGGAAAGCAGTATACGATTCCGGTTCCCGAAGCGCTTGAGGCTGTAAGAAGTGGAAAGAATCCCGAACTGACGACGAGACAGAAGCACACGAGAGTATGCTACGTCGTTCCGAAGCCGGGTGCAGACCTTGCCAAGATTGAGAATGACATCAAGACGATGCCGAACTATTTCGCGGATTACGATACGACGGTGAACTTCATTACCGAAGAGGAATTCGCGCGTGACCATCAGGGCATGCCTCACGGCGGATTTGTATTCCGTACCGGCAAGACCGGCAACGGAGAGCACAATCATGTGATCGAGTACCGCCTGCAGCTGGACTCCAATCCGGAGTTTACGGCGTCGGTACTGCTGGCATTTGCCCGCGCGATCGTAAGAATGAAGGCAGAGGGAATGAGCGGCTGCAAGACCGTGTTCGATGTGCCGCCGGCATACCTGAGCACGCTGTCCGCAGACGAGATCCGCGCACATCTGCTGTAAGAGGAGCGGGGCTCCACGACACGGATATCGCGAAGACATGTACGGAAACGAGGTAGAAAAGTGGAGTTTTATCCTGAGAATCTGGGCGAAGACGATATGCCCCTTGTAAACGCGATGGGCGTAGATTACACGGTCGGTCAGATTAAAAAGTTTATTTTAGAGTTGAGCTGCTTTATTTCGGAAACGGCAGTGCTGGAGGACAGGGAGACGGTTTTAGCCGTTCTTGTGAGACTGCTTGCATTTGTCTCCATGGAGCCCGTGCCGGAAGGCGTTGAGCCGGTTTCGGACTGCGACCGCTGGATGGCGCTTCGGGGCCTTGAGAAGATCCGTAAAGACGAAGCAACCGGCGATGCGGATAAGCAGCAGATATACATTCTGCAGTATCTGTTAAAAGGATATGACTGCGGCTGCCGTTAATCGAAATAGGAACGGAAGCGGATGGAGTGACCTTTTCCCTTGAACAGGTGATTGTACAGCTCAAGGAAATAGTCATCGGTCATGCTCGCGATATAATCACAGACAATAAAATCGGGATCTTCCGAAAGATAATCTCCGGGCGCACTGTAGTGTGCCCGGTTTTTGTTTATGAAATCAATGTGGTGCGTGAAGATCGGAGAAGACTCGTTGCCCTTCAGAAGATCTTCGCGCAGCCGCTCATATACTTCCTCAAACATCGGCGTAACCTGCTCATCGTAGGTTTTCTTAACCGTGTCATTCAGATAGATGACCTCGTAATTCTCTTTCTTGGCGGCTTTGAGACCTTCGAAGACGTCGGGACTCATCGCGATGTAATCCTTACCGTAGCTCTGCTCCGCGATATCGACGATCAGATTGTTGATCATCGCGGCGTTGTGAGGCCCGAGGTAGTTGGATTCAAACGGGTAACCGTCGGGAAGGATGCCCGCAGTTACCGCGTCCTGGCGGTCTTTTCCGAGATAGGCGATGATATCGCTGATTCGCATGACACAGCCTTCAAGTGTCGCGGGAACAAGAAACTTTCCGCCGTCAGATACTTCATAACAGCGCTTCACATCGGCATCGTACACGCCGAAATCGCGGTTGCCGGTCGGCTGATACTTCTGCTGTTCGAATTCGCCGTTATGGCTGAGTACGCCGTCAAGCGTCTGAAGGCTGATATTCCTGCGGAAAAGTACATCGAGAGCTCTTGCGCTCTGTACGTTATGGTTAAAATACAGTCCGGTATGCTTGTGGAAGATATTGCTCAGGCATTTCTCCCCGGCGTGGCCGAACGGCGTATGACCGATATCATGCCCGAGCGAAATTGCCTCGATCAGATCGAGGTTAAGACCGAGCAGCGAGCCGATGTTCCGGGCAATCCTTGAGACAAGCTGTACATGGAGCGCGCGTCTTGTGATGTCGTCATTCATGTAGAAGGAGAACACCTGCGTCTTATCGGCATAGCGATTGTAATACGGGAGGTACAGAATCTTTTCAACGTCCCGGAGGTAAGCGGGACGCCACAGATTGGCGCGGTCATGACTAAAATCTCTGCGGACGCAGTCCTCATCGGACGCCGCATAAGGATTCTTAATTCCCTTTGCCCGGTCATCACGGATCCTCTGCACCAGATCTTCGTTCATGTTGCGATATTGTACGTTCATGAAGCGCCCTCCCTGTATTTTTTTCGGAAAATGTCACGAGGAATCGTATTTTCCGCCTCTATCATAGCGCATCCGCGGAGTATTTGCAATTGACACGATTCCGGCTTTCATCTATAATTGTAAAGTCCTGCGGGCAAAGGTGCGCGCGGGAGCAACAGACTGAAACGGTCCTTACGGGACCGGAAACGGAGGTTAAACATGAAGTTTTGTAATCAGTGCGGAGCAACACTGGAAGACGATATGAAGTTCTGTCTCAGCTGCGGCGCGAAGCAGGAACCGCTCATTGCCGTTCCGGAAGTTGCGGCAGCGGTATCCGCTGCGGAGGCAGCCGAAGAGGCTGTAAACGAGGCGGCCGAAGCGGTAACGGAAACGGCTGAAAATGCTGTTGAAGAAGTAAAGGCAGCGGAGGAGACGGCTGTTCAGGAAGCTGCTGCGGCAGAGGAAGTTATTGCACCGGTCGTTGCGGAAGCAGCGGCAGCTGCGGATAACGCGGCAGCGGTTGTTCCGGATGCGGCACCGGTCGTACCGGAGTTCAGCCAGACCCCGAGCCAGCAGCCTTATGAGCCCTATCAGGCACCGGCGGCACCTTCGAACCCGCCTAAGAAATCCAAAAAGGGACTGATCATCGGTATTGCGGCGGCTGCGGTTGCCGTAATCGGTATCGTTGTCGCGGTTTTGGTAATTCTCGGTCTTCGGAAAGAGACGATCGATGCGTCGAAGCTTGTTAAAGTCATCGGCTTCGGTCCGGACGGACACGGTCAGATCGCCGTTCTTGTAGCGAATGAAAAGACGATGAACAGTGTGGTAAACTCTCCCGAAGAGGAGTATCCGGGACTCTGGTCCTATCTCTATGATATGACGGAAGATGACGAGGAGACCTATCCGGAAGGCATCCGCAGTTATCTGAAGATGAACTCCAGTGAATACTTCAGCGGAACAAAGGCCTGGAAGA
>JAGADM010000129.1 GCA_017613595.1 Lachnospiraceae bacterium
ATTGCAAAGATACAAAGCACGGAGGCATCAAATGCCATAGAGGGCATTGTAACCACAAATACGAGAATCAGGCAGCTCGTAGAAGAAAAAACAACGCCCAGGAACCGGAATGAGCAGGAGATTGCCGGATACAGGGATGTTTTGGCTGTTATACATGAAAGCTTTGATTCAATTCCCATCACGAGAAATTACATCCTTCAGTTGCACAAGATTATGTATGGTCATATGAATAACCCGATGGCAGGAAAAACAAAGACCGTACAAAACTATATCAGCGCAACATATCCGGATGGCCATGTGGAGACGCTGTTTACTCCGCTGGCACCGTATGAAACGCCGGAGGCGCTTGACAGAATATGTGAAGAGTATAACCGTGTTATTGGCAATGGGGAGCTGGAACCGCTTATCGCTATTCCGACCTTTATTCATGATTTCCTATGCATTCATCCGTTTAATGACGGAAACGGCCGCATGAGCCGGCTTTTGACGACGCTGTTGCTTTACAGAAGCGGGTTTTATGTGGGAAAGTATATTTCCCTGGAAGCGGAAATTGCGAAGCACAAGGATCTTTACTATGAAGCGCTGGGAGCTTCTCAAAATGGCTGGCATGAAGGTGCGGATGATCCGGTTCCGTTTATCAAGTATCTTCTTGGGACAATTCTCGCTGCATATCGGGACTTTTCAGACCGCTTTGCCTTGGTAGAAGAAAAAAGGTCCGCATTAGACACGGTAAGACTCGCCTCGCAGAATAAGATCGGCCGTTTCACTAAACAGGACATTCGTGAATTATGTCCTTCACTGAGCATCAGCTCTATCGAAGGTGCATTGCGGAAACTTGTGGCTTCAGGCGAGTTGAAGAGGATCGGAACCGGTAAAAATACTGGTTACTGTAGGACATGGTGATTTACGGCCCGGACGGATGAGCCGTCACACTGAAACGCAATTCTCACTTCGGTTGACTGATTCTTAACAAATGAGGTGTGGTATTTTCCGCAGAATGTTGTAAAATCGTTTCAGAAGGCTGCCGAAAGGCGGCCTTTCATTCGCAATAAGGTTTTCATACTGCTGTTGCTATGATATAATACCTGTTATAAATGCCGGTGAAATGGGGAAAGTAATTAATGGACGAGAGAACACTGCAGGATATTCTTGCAACGCAATACGGAATAAAATCAGCCGCTTTGGAGTCACTGAGAGAAGGTGGCGGCCACACATACGCTGTGAACGGAAAAGGGAGATACCTCCTGAAGGTTATCGGTGCTGCTTTTCCGGCTACCGCGAAACAGTCGGTATCCGTTATGAGATATCTCGAAGAAAATGCATTTCCTGTTCCGAAAACGGTTCTGACCGCGGACGGAGAGGCTTTGTACGAAACTGAGGACGACGGGGAGAAGAAGCTGATTGTTCTCATGGAATATATCGAGGGAGACGAGCCGGAGTTTGAACTGTGCGCGGCTCAGGTCGGAGACCTCGTCGGAAAGTTTCACGAGCTTATGGAAAAGTACCCTGCGGAACCGGCTGTGCACGGCAGGGAATTTTTCATAGACCGATATCTCGGGTTCCTTCGAAGGAAGAACTATCCGCGCATTGCCGAGTATGAGGAATTGGGAGAACGGTTATGGGATCAGGTCAAGGACCTTCCGTGTGGCATTTGCCACGGAGACCTGCACAGGGGAAACCTGCTGCGGAATGCGGACGGGAAGGTATTCCTTGAGGATTTTGATACCGTATGCCGGGCACCTCTGATGTTCGACGTCATGGTCATGTGTGACATGACGGATTATTTCCGACTGAAGCCGGACGATGTTGAACTGACGATGAAAGTGTATCGGGAGTTCCTTGCCGGATACGCGGCGCACCGCACGCTCAGCTGCGAAGAAATCCGGTCCTTCCCGTACTGGGTGGCGATCCGGCATTTTCAGCTGCAGGCCACGATTGTTGAGATATACGGACCGGACTGCATCGATGAGGCTTTCATTGACTGGCAGCTTTACTGGCTGAATGGTTGGCTTAAGGAGACGGAAGACAGGGATTGGTTGACACAGCAGGCAAATTAATGGTAGAATTGAGAAAATTTCCAATGAGGAAAATAGCATGAATAACGTGATTAAGGAAGAAGAAATCAATCAGATTGTTCAGGACCTTTTTAAAGACTATGAAGGCGACAAGACGATTGACGAAATCAATACGGACAACAAGCCGAACAAGGCGGAGGTTTATGCCCTGATCGAGGACCTGTTCGGGGTCATCTATCCCGGTTACTATCAGGACAGACAGTATAAGACGTTTAACCCGCAGTCGAATCTGACCGTGGTGATTGAGGACGTGTTCTACCGTCTGTGCAAGCAGATTAATCTGGCCCTCGACTACTGCGGCGATGACAAGGCTTCGGAGGACGAGCGGAAGGCGGAGAGCTACCGCATCTGCAAGACCTTTTTTGCGAGAATGCCGAAGATTCGCGGCCTCCTTGAGAAGGATGTAAAAGCAACCTACGACGGCGACCCGGCGGCCAGCTCGATGGCTGAAATCATTCTGGCCTACCCCGGATTGATGGCCATTACCGTATACCGCATGGCGCATGAGCTGTACCTCGAGCAGGTGCCGATGCTGCCGAGACTGATGACGGAGTACGCGCATTCGAGAACCGGTATCGACATTCATCCGGGCGCAACAATCGATGAGTATTTCTTCATTGACCACGGCACCGGCATTGTAATCGGTGAGACGTCCATCATCGGGAAAAATGTGAAGATCTACCAGGGCGTTACGATCGGCGCTTTGTCGACGCGCGGCGGCCAGAAGCTTGCCGGAAAGAAGAGACACCCTACGATTTGCGACAACGTGACCATCTACGCCAACGCATCCATTCTCGGCGGCGATACAGTCATCGGAGAGAATGCCGTCATCGGCGGTAACGCGTTCATCACGAAGAGTGTTGACCCGGACACGCGCGTCAGCATCAAGAATCTCGAGATGGAGTACCG
>JAGADM010000130.1 GCA_017613595.1 Lachnospiraceae bacterium
ACCTTCCGGATGACCTGCATGAAGACCTACGCCCGACGGATACGGGAACATATCCAATACGTAGTATTTCGGTTTCGAGAAGTCCCACACGTCCGTCTTAAACGTCTCGTGCTCCTCCCAGTACTTCTGCCATTTCTTTTCAATGGCGGAATAATCATAAGCAGCCATAACTCGTAACTCCTTTAGAACCACACGAAATTTGTATCAAAATATATAACAATCTTACGGAAAATGCAACAACAATCGGTCATTTACCGTCCGAAAACGGCTCCGTTGATGTCGTTCTTCATATCGATGACGGCCTGTCTTGCTGCATCCGCGAATCCCTTCTCGCCGAAACGGCTCAGATAAGGATCCTTCTTATATGCGGCAATGATTCCGCGCGACGAATTGACGATCGCGCCCAGTCCGTCTTCGTTAAAGTAAGGCTTGAGGCCTTCCGCGGTACCGCCCTGCGCGCCGTAGCCGGGCACGAGGATGTAGTTGTTCGGCATGATCTTACGAAGGATCCTGCCCATCTCGGGATACGTTGCGCCGACTACGCAGCCGACGTTGCTGTACGTACCGTCCATGCTCATGCCGCCCCATTCCGCAACCTTCTCGCCGACCCACTCATAAAGCGAGCGTCCGTCGATCAGACGGTCCTGGAACTCGCCGCTTGAAGGGTTGGAAGTCTTAACCAGAAGGAATATGCCGCGGTCGTTCGCGTTACAAACGTCAAGGAAGGGCTTTACGCCGTCCGAACCGAGGTACGGGTTAACCGTAGCGAAATCCTCGTCAAAAGGAGCATACGTGTTCGCGCCTACGCTGATCGTTCCGATGTGTGCCGTCGCATACGCCGCACTGGTCGAACCGATGTCGCCGCGCTTTACGTCGCCGATGACAACGAGTCCCTTCTCCTTACAGTAAGCAACCGTCTTCTGATATGCAATCAGTCCGGGAATACCGAACTGCTCATACATCGCAATCTGCGGCTTTACGCACGGAATCAGGTCACAGACAGCATCAACAAGAGCCTTGTTGTACTGCCATACCGCCTCTGAGGCGCCTTCAAGCGTCTCGCCGTACTTTGCGAACGCGTCCGCCTTAACGAAATCGGGAATGTACGAAAGCATCGGATCAAGTCCTACAACGATTGGCGCATCCTTCTTTACAATTTCATTGATCAGTTTCGAAATCATAGGTATAAATCCTTTCAAAAACCGCCTGAAAAGTCAGGACAGTTGATTCTTTAAAACAGCATGTCGCAGTCCGGGTTCTGGTATACCATATTGCCTTTGACAAATGTGCGCAGCACTCTTCCGAACAGCTTCTTTCCGTGGAACGGCGTATTCTTGCCTTTCGAAATGAAGGCGTTCTTGTCAACCTTCCACTCTTCAAGCGAGCATACCGTAAGGTCCGCGGGCCTACCGACGGCGATCGTTCCGCCGTAATAGCCGATCAGCTTTGCCGGATTGGTGCTCATCAGACGGATCAGGTCGATCAGCTTCATGCCGCCTTCAAGAACAAGCGTCGTATAACTTAAGGCAAATGCGGTCTCAAGTCCGGTAATGCCGAACGGAGCCTTAAAGAAGCCTTCCGCCTTCTCCTCTTCCGCATGCGGCGCGTGATCGGTCGAAATGCAGTCGATAATGCCTTTCTTTAAGCCTTCCCGAACGGCATACATGTCAGCTTTGCTTCTGAGCGGCGGGTTCATCTTGTAATTTGCGTCATCGCACGGAATATCCTCGTCGCAGAGTGCGAAATGATGCGGACACGCCTCGGCCGTCACATGGTAGCCGAGCTTCTTCGCAAGCAATACAAGCGCGATGCTTTCCTTCGTGGAGCAATGGCACAGGTGCAGCTTCGCACCGATCTCACCGGCAAGGAAGATATCTCTTGCGGTGATGATATTCTCCACGGCGTTGCTGATTCCGGGAAGTCCGAGCGACTCCGCCTTTTCACCGGCATTGATTACGCCGTTTCCGACAAGATTCTTTTCTTCACAGTGGGCAAATACCGGAATATGCTCCTTCGCGGCAATCTTCATCGCCTTCTCGTAAAGCTTGATGTCCATGACGGATTTGCCGTCTTCGGAGATGGCTACGGCGCCTGCAAGCTTCACGGCCGGAATGTTTACGAGTTCCTGCCCTGCCTGGTCCTTGGTGATCGCGGAAATCGGGAATACGTTAACCGCGGCCTCCTCGGTGCAGCGCTTCATCAGCGTGGAAATCTTCTCGATATTGTCGGTTGCCGGAAGCGTGTTGGGCATCGGGCATACCGCGGTATAGCCGCCTGCCGCTGCCGCCTTCGTTCCTGTCATAAGCGTTTCTTTATAAGTCTGGCCGGGATCACGGAAATGCACATGCAGATCCACGAAACCGGGGAAAATGTAATGTCCCTGACACTGAATGACCTTATCCTCGGGATGAGGTGTGATATCTTTCGCGATATCGAGGACGATTCCGTCATCCATGCGGATATCCCGCACTTCATCCAGTCCGGTTTCCGGATCGACCACATGACCGCCTTTTAATACGATACGTCCTTCAAATAACATAACCATACTCCTTTCCGATACGTTCTAAAGGTCACAAATATCTTACCACACGGCAGGTTATCCCGCAACAGCGGTTTCAAGGCAAAACAACATATTTACAGGGTGATTTCAGTGTTCCCGATTGCACTGTCACGTTCCTTCCGGGAACTGATAATGCTCAACCGTCAGTTCGATCTCGCCGCTGTAAGAACTCTTCTGCGCCGAATACAGGATGTGCATCGGGATACGTCCGCGTCCCGCGTATGCTTCATCGACCGCTTCCCTGCCGTTACGCTCCTTCATGGCCTTCACGAACTCGTCCGAAGACCCGAAATATACGGCAGAAATTGACGAGCCGCACTCGTCCGTAAGCTGCAGCCTCGTATACCGCACGGAACGACCGAAATGACTGATGCGTTTCACGGTCACATTCCGCGATGCAAGTACCGGACGGGCGTTTCCTTTGCCGAACGGCTCCATGCGTCCCATCTCCGTAATAAACTGCTCGGAGATGTCCGAAAAATGCATCACAAGGTCGATCACAATCTTCTCGGTGCCGCCCTCTCCGAGCGAACGGAAATGCTCCGTAAAGGCCTCACGGAACGAGTCAAGCGATTCCGCGGGAAGCGTCAGTCCGCATGCCTGTGCGTGGCCGCCGAATTTGGTCAGCAGCTTTGAACAAGACTGCAGTCCCTCGAAAATGTTATATTCTTCAATGCTTCGTCCGGACCCCTTCAGGTATTCGGGGCTGTCCTCGCTCTTACAGAGAACGATTGCCGGCACATAGTAACGTTCGCGAAGCTTGCCGGCAACGATTCCGGCAATACTCTCGTGACAGTTTTCGGAAACATAAACGATCGGCATTGCCTCCTCATCGCCGCGGGCATCGATTTCACGGCAGGCATCTTCGATTGCCTTTGTCGTCATTTCCTTGCGGACCGCATTGGCAGCGACAAGCGATTCCGCAAGCTTCATGGCTTCGGCTTCGTCCTGTTCCGCTAAAAGCGCGACACCCGGGTCGGCCTTCTTAAGCCTTCCGAGCGCGTTAATGCACGGGGCTAAGACAAATCCGAGCGAATACGCCTTCGGTTCGGTCTTTAAGCCGTTGGCGGCCGCCAGCGAACGGAGTCCGAGGTTCCAGCGGTCCATCGGCTTAGCGAGTCCTGTCTTCACGATCACGCGGTTCTCACCGGTAAGTTCCATCACATCGGCAACCGTGGAGAGCGCCAGGATTTCCATATGCTCGTAAAGAAAGCCTTCCTGTCCGCATTTTCCGAGGAGAAGATCCATGAGCTTTGCCGCCACAACGGCGCCCGAAACAGGTGTGCCCGGATAATCCGGATTCACCTTAAAGTCCACAACCGCGTCCGCGGCGGGAATCTCCTCCTGCGGTTCGTGATGGTCCGTAACGAGAACGGTAAGTCCCTTCTCTTTCGCGCGCTTTACCTGCTCTGCCGCGGCAATACCGTTATCGACAGTAACGATGACGCCGATACCGTCCGAAGCAGCTTCCTCAACCATTCCGATGCTGATGCCGTAGCCGTCCGAAACACGGTCCGGAATGCGGTAATCCGCTTCTATGCCGAACCTCTTGAGGCCTTCTGTCATGATAAAGGTTGCCGTTACGCCGTCGGCATCATAGTCGCCGATCACGCGGACCTTCTGCCCGCGCTCTTTCGCCTGAAACAAAAAAGCGCAAAACCTTTCTGCGTCCGGCAAAGCCTCCGCAGGTTTCAGTTCCGCGCCGTCCGGGTACAGAAAGGCGGCTGCCTTCTCCGCGGAATCATAACCTCTTCCGCAGAGAATTCTGGCAAATGCCGGCGTAATGCCGAGCCGCGAGACCATGTCTTCCATGGCCCCGCCCCGTCTTTTGATTACCCATTTTTCTTTCTTGATTTTCATTCCTTATTCCGAATCGCGATCCGCGGATCACGCCTTCTTCTTATTTGCGGCCTTCGTCTTAAAGAAATACCAGAGAGATCCGGTAATGCAGATGGATGAATACGTACCGCAAACCAGACCTACCGCAAGCGGAATCGCAAAGATCCGGATTGACTCAACGCCGAGGATGATCAGAACGATAACAGTAAGGAGTGTCGTGAGGGAAGTATTGATACTTCTCGTAAACGTCTCGGAAATACTGCGGTTTACAACATCCTTCAGCGTTTCCTTCTTGCTCATCGTACCGAGGTTCTCACGGATACGGTCGAAGATAACGATCGTCGCGTTGATACTGTAACCCACAAGGGTAAGCATACAAGCGATGAACGAGGTGTCAACGGTGATACGGAACAATGCGTATACGCCGAGTACAACGAGAACGTCGTGTACCAGAGCGAGTACCGCACTTCCGGCAAATGCAAGGTTACGGAAACGGATCCAGATGTAAAGCAGCATGCAGATGGTTGCGATCACAACGGCCTTAACCGCGTCGCTCTTCATCTCGTCGGAGATGCTTCCGCTGATGGTCTCGGTTGTGATGCTGTTCTCGGATACGCCGTATTTGTCCGTGAATGCCTTCTTCAGGTCATTCAGTTTTCCTTCGTCCTCGAGGAATGCCTTCGTCTTAATGATAATGGCGTTCTCACCCTTAACTTCGGAAACGGAACAGGTCTCGTTGATGGTCGTCTGAACAAGCATCTCCACTTCGCTGCGCCCCGGAACGGAATCATTGAAGGTTACCTGTACCGAAGAACCGCCGACGAAATCAAGACCGTAGTTCAGGATGTTTCCGATATTGCCCTTATTTACGAAGAGCATTACGAAGCAAACGATGATCATGGCTCCGGAGAGAACAACGTACTTAACCCAGTTCTCAACAACGCGGAGCGTGCGCTTCTCTTTCGCAACACCGTAGAGGCCTACGCTTGTTGCGCCGAGATTATAATAGCAATTCATAATGAGACGGGTAATAACCAGTCCGCTGAACATGGATACGACAATACCGATGCCGAGCGTGATCGCGAAGCCCTTGATCACACCGGAACCGAGGAAGTAAAGAACCAGAGCCGCAATAAGGGTCGTAACGTTACCGTCGACGATTGCGGATGTAGCCTTGCTGAAACCAAGCTGGATCGAAGAACGAACGGTCTTGCCGGTAGCAAGCTCCTCACGGATACGCGTGAAGATGATGACGTTCGCATCCACCGCCATACCGACGGAAAGGATGATACCTGCGATACCGGGCAGGGTAAGCGTTACGTCAAAGGCAAGCAGCAGAACGATCATGATGCCGAGATAGAAAATCAGGCTGAGCGTTGCCGCAAAACCGGGCAGACGATAGATAACGATCATGAACAGGCATACAAGAGCGAAGCCGATCAGACCGGCGATCATACTTGTCTCAAGTGCTCTGCTTCCGAGCGTTGCGCCTACGATGTTGGAACGGATAGGCGTCATCTCAACGGGAAGCGCACCGATACGGATAAAGGTTGCCAGTCTCTGCGCTTCCTCAAGGCTGTCCATACCTTCGATCTGTGCCTTACCTGCGGTGATTGCGGAACGAACCATCGGGCAGCTTACGATTGCGTTGTCATAAACGATAGCGAGGCAGTTAGCCATGTTGCTCTGCGTTGCGCACCATGCGGTTGCATCGGCAAATGCGCCTGCACCGGTGGTGTTGAACTCGAGCGATACGATGTTGGCAAGGCTGCCGCTCTCGGTCTTGATGGTCTCGCCGACCGCACGGGCAACCATGCTTCCGTCAACCGGAGCGTCGCCGTCCGCGATGATCTGATCGAGACTTCTCGCAAGAACATAATGGCCTTCCGCATCGGTGGTTACGTTGGTCGTGCCGTTCTTATCAACCGCGTAAATGAAATAGATCGTTCCGGCGGAACCGAGCGACTCAAGAACTTCCTGAGCGTTCTTGGCACCGGGAATATCTACGTTAATACGATATTTACCTTCCAGATAAACGTTGCTCTCCGTAGAGAACGCTTCCGCTCTCTGCTGGAATTTCGAAAGAGCGTCTTTCATCTGCTGTTCCGTGGTATCCGTCTGGTCCACGGCTTCATAAGTGATGCTGACGCCTCCGCTTAAGTCGAGACCTCTCTTGATGTTCTGCGGACAGAATCCGATCTCGTAATTAAAGCTGAAGTACATCCAGACGCCAAGGCCGGCGAGCAGCAGAACAATCACTGCGAGGCCGAGGAATCCGTGCTTTTTCGAACTACTTGCTTTCATGTTCACATCCCTCTCTTAACATGTGCATCTCATGACAGGCATAAAAATGCACTGACTGACAAGCATTATATCACAGAAAGCCCTATGTGAAAAGAATTATTTTCGGAAAAATGCAGGAAAATCCATATATACCGGTAAAACTGAAAATTCATCTTGCAGTAATAGTAATACTATGCTAATATGTATACGGTTTTAAAAACCACATGCGAAGTTATTGTATATCTTTGTCTGGGGTTTATAATTTCTTCTTTTGGAGGTTTTCATGTCTGATTTCGTCATTTCCACTGAATCCACAAGCGACCTTCCTGCCGAATATGTCGCCAATCATAATCTGCTTTATATTCCGTTGACATTCACATTTGACGGCGTAACAATCCTCGGCGAGAAGGAAAATGTCGACATAAAAGATTTTTATAACCGGATGCGCGGAAACGAACTTCCGAAGACAATGGCCAGCAACCTGGACACCCTGCTTTCGAAGTTCCGCACCGTACTTGATCAGGGAAAGGACTTACTGCACATCGCATTTTCCTCCGGACTCAGCAGTTCGTGCAACAATGCGCAGATTGCGGCCGGAATGCTCAAGGACGAGTACCCGGACCGTAAGATTGCGGTTGTCGACTCGCTCTGCGCTTCGCTCGGTCAGGGCTTCTTCGTTGACGCGGCGGTCCGTAAGCACGAAGCAGGCTGCGGTTTCGACGAACTTGTGACATGGCTTGAAGAGAACAAGCTTCACATCTGCCATATGTTTACGGTAGATGATCTGAAATATCTGAAAAACGGCGGACGTATCAGCCGCACCACCGCTATCGTCGGTACGCTGTTAAACGTTAAGCCGGTTCTTCACACCGATGACGAAGGTCATCTTGTTTCCCTGTACAATGTACGCGGCCGTAAGAAGGCTCTTATCGGTCTTGTGGACAAGATGGAGGAGAACGTCGGCAGTTATAAGAACGACCACGTGTTCATCTCCCATGCCGACAGCATCGAGGACGCGAAGTTCGTAGGCGAGCTCGTTACGAAGCGCTTCGGCATCAGCGATATCATGTACGGCGACATCGGTCCGGTCATCGGCTCCCATGCGGGCCCGGGAACCATCGCGCTTTTCTTCTTCGGTGAAAAAAGATAATAACCGTTCTGTTACAAATGTACAGTCTCCCGCTCCGCAACACATGCCTGCGCGGCCGGGAGGCTGTATTGTTTTTCAAAGGGATCCGTATTTCTCGTAAGAAACAGCGTACGCATGTCTTCATACCGCAGTTTCTCTTCGTTCTTTTTGGTCCGCATAACGGAAAATGCAAGGTATCCGATCTGCTGCAGCAGCTTGCGGCTGTTCTCGTTACCGCTCTCCTGCTCCGCATGAAAGAAGTCTGAGATGCGTCCGATCCGCACCGCTTCTTTCAGTTCATCGGTGAGCGGAATATAGAACATCTTATCCCTGTACCGGGAATGCTTCTTTTTCATGCGCCTGAGAAAACCGGAGTCCGGATCTCCGCAGAATACAAGTAAGGCTTTTGGTAACAGCGAAGAATATCGCTCTAAAAGAATATCGAGTACCCACTCGGCGGCGGGCAGGCAGACAACAACAAGATCACTGGCCGAAAGAATCGTCTTCGTACTGAGATTTCCCTGACTGGCCGTGTTCAGGAACAGAAAGTCAAAATGCGCATTGCAGTATTCCGTAATATCCGCGAATTCCCGCTCGAAGCTGTATTCGTATATGTCGCTCCGAAGACACTGGTTGAGCGGCAGATAATACAGGTGGTCCTCTACGATCTCAAGCGAGCGGTTTTGGTATACGGTCATCCCCGTCTGATTCCGCAGATACCTTAAAAACGTATCGCCCCTCTCGTAATAACCGGACCGGTACCGGTCATGCTCCCTCCTCATGCGGCTGTACGCATCGCCGAACAGGCAGTGCCCGATATTGTCAAGTCCGATATAGTTCTCTGCCATAACCACCTTGCAGAGAAAGTTTTTACACCCCGTCATTGCAGTCAGCACCCCAAGACTGCTGATGTACTCATTCCTTACGGGTGACCAGAATGCAGTCATCATTTCCCCAACTCACCTCCCCAGGTTAATAGGGTACCATAGTAGCAAAACCGTAAGCAGAAAGTAAAGCGCCGTCTGTGACATGTATTGCCACAAACGGCGCTTTTTATTTCGTGAGTATAATCCGTTATCAAAATAACCGCTGGAAAGCGTTCAATGTCTGAAATCTTTACGGATCGGAAGCGGGTTCTGTATCACTTTCTAATCCATCACCAGCGCGAACTGTCCGATTTCCTCCAAAAACGCCTCGATCTCCTCTTCCTCCATTCCGGACAGATACGTGTTACGGAACCGACGGTCATTCGAAACGTCCTTAGAAAACCATGTCGGGACCGGAAGCTTCAAAGCGTCCTCGGCGTCCGTATATTCGATCTCCGCGAAGATCAGTCCCTGCAGGTCTTCGTGGAACTCGTCCACCTCGATTGTATGGCCGAGATACGGGATGAGCGTCCGCGTCTTACTGATAAAGCCGCCTTTCACAAGCTGTTTCAGAGCCTCATAGGATGCTCGCGGGATCTCAGTTTCAAACTCTTCATTGATAATGATCCCCGCGACCGCCTGCGACGGATCCTTCTGTTTTAAGGTAAGATAGCAGCTGTCATTAGCCCGCCGGATGCGGAGCGTACAGCCGTGCGTGATCAGGTAGCCCTGCTCCATCTCGAGTTTTTCATAGCGGTCGAAATATTCCGGAAGCCCGGACAGCAGAAATTTCTTTTCGATTTCCATAAGAGTCCTCACTGTTCAGCTGATTCTCCCTTGTCCGATTGAGGAAAATGTGCTACGCTAGGGAGCGGTAACGGTTCCGCCGTCTGCAGGCGTTCTGCTGCAAGAGAACCGTTCGTTCCGGGAGGTTAACCATGCTGCATTTCTATTATTCTTTCACCGAACCGCAGAGCGAAGAGATTACGATGTTTCTCGAAAATGCTGCGGACGGTGAGATTTTAATGTATCCTTATGACGCTTCGAAGAAGCCGCAGAAAGACGATATTCTGATTTCCGATGACGCGGACCTGCTGCGCCGCTGGAAGGCGGACGGCGGGCTTACGGTCGGTTACGAACACGACGGGATCCGCCCCGGCACGGAGGAATGCATCTCCGATATTTCGGAAGTTTACGCGGAAGACCTCGAAGAGATCGCCGATTATCTGACGGAGCAGAGACATCTATCGTTCTTCTCCGGCGATTATGACTTTTATATTCCGGGTTATAAAGACTTTGCGAGCCTTTATGAGGCCATGAAGGACGAGCCTTATCTTCTGCCGGAACGTCTTAAAAATCTGAGTGAAGAAGAACTTCACGCGGATTACCGCCATGAGATTCAGACGCAGCGCATGAACGCAAACCTGTCACTCGTCGTATTTGCCGCCAAGGATTCCGATGAAATCCTCGGACGCATCGCCGTGGAGCCGTCCGAACTTTCGGAACAGGCGCTCAATCTATCCTACTATATTCTGCCCGGTAAGCGCGGCAAGGGAATCGGCACGGCTGCCGTCAAAGCGTTCCTCGCGAGAATGCTTCCGCGGATCGGCAATATCCCGCTTCTTGCGGTCATCCACCGTTCCAACACGGCTTCAGCCGCCCTCGCCAAGGCGTGCGGGTTCACCATACTTCCCGCAGACCAGCAGATACTCGAAAAGCGACCGGAAGGCTTCTTCACGATGATTTACGATAATTCCGCGGATGCCTAGGCTTTCCGCGGCTTCGATATTGTCGTTCCGGTCATCCAGAAATACACATTCTTCGCTCTTAAGACCGTATCTCGAAAGAAGGAGCCGATAGATCTCCTCATCGGGTTTTGCGGTCTTTTCAAATGCGGAAATTATCGCACCGTTCACATCCTTTAAAAAGGCGAAAGAAGCGCAGTGCATCTCATACAGCTCGTCCGGATAATTCGAAAGGATATACACCTCATAGCCGGCATTTCTTAACTGTTTCACAAGCGGCGCGGAATCCTCGTAAGGCTTGATGATTCCCTCGATCTTCTCAAAAAACAGACGGATTGCCTTCTCATAATCGGGATAATCCGTGATCATCAGATCACGTGCTTCGCGCATCGTGATCACGCCGCGGTCCATCCTCTGCCACAGCTTCGACAGGATAATGTTATCGCGGAAGAACTGCGCCGTCTCCTCATCGAATCCGATCTCATCCATATACGCGTCATACCGGAAATCGACAAGTACGTTACCGAGGTCAAATACGACCGCCCGTACGTTTCTTTCCTGATGACGCCGCATCAGTTTTGAGGCAAATACCGCCATATCTTCTCTTACCTCTCCCGGCTCGACCAGTTTTACATCCTCTCCTAGCCCGGCAATCCAGCCGAAAAAAACGTCCGTCACCGCCACATGGAACCGAAGGCGGTACCTTTCCCCGATCCTTCGGATCGAAATATCCTCTCCGAACCGGTCGATGAACGGTCCGAGGTTGGCCCTTCCGCACTCGGCGACAACAACGCTCTTCTCACCCGCGAACATCGAAAACCGCTGCTCGACATACGTTCCGGCATCGGCCGCCTCAAAAACGGCAAGCCCTTCCCTGGGTTCTTCTAAAACCGTTACGCCGCGCATCTTATCGACACGGTAATGCCTGAGCGCGTCCCTTTCGGGGTCATACGCGACGAGATAATAGAATTCGTTGTCCCATACGAGCGCCCAGGGGCTGATGCGTTCCTTAGCGCCGTCCTTTCTCGGAACAAGCTTCCGGTTCTCGTCCCACTCTAAATATGTAAACGAAATCGCGTGATTGGACGCGATCGCCGAATAAATGATGTCGATGTTGATGAAGATGCTTTCGTTCATCATCTTCACACGCCCCGCGACCTGCACCTGTCGCTTTAAAAGCGACGCTTCGTGGCGGCTTAACATCTTTTCGAGCTTTTCGGACAGCTCTTCGGACCTTTTCTTCGTTAAAAATCGGGAAGACTGTACCGCATCAACAAGCAGTTTCAGCTCCCCGACCGAAAAGTCGCGATTACTGAGGGAATACCCGGTAGTGCGTCCGTCCCGTTCCTTGCAGATGTCGTATCCGAACTCCTCCAACATGGCGAAATCATCATAAATGCTCTTCCGTTCGGCTTCGATCCCGAACGACCCGAGTTTCCGGATGATCTCCTCCATCGACAGGCTGTGACTGTCGTCGGTTTCTTCCCAGAGAATCTTTAACAGGTATAATATTTTCAGTTTCTGATAAATAGACTTAGCCATATTCCGTTATGCGTTCACATACCCGTAATAAACGAAATAGAGGGATATCAGGCAGCAGATACCGTTGATGACGGCAACCTGCTTCGAGCCCTTCTGATAAGCACGGAAAGAGGTATAGGCACCGATAACCATGCCGATTACCTGGAATACCAGGAGCTGCGATAAAAATACCCCGAGGATGGAAAATGCAAGCGCCAGCACGGTCATAATCGGAATCGGATCAAAGCTGCTCTTCTCATGAGGAATCATCGAAATATCGGCAACCTTTACGAGATCGTTCTCGTAATCCTCCTTCGTCTTCTGAATGGCGGGCTTATCCATGATAACCGTCTCCATCCACTCAACGAGATCGCCCTTCAGGATCTTACGGAGCGTCGTCTCCGCCTGGGGATCCATATTCTCAACATTCTTAACCATCAGGATCACGCGGATTCCGGTATCGGAGGGCGCATCCTCCTCGGTCCACTGCTCTAAACCGCCGTAGGAAATATAAATATCATGGTTTCCGGTGTGGATCCAGCGGACCTGCGACTCCATTACGCCGGACAGCCGTTCCGTCAGTTCATCAATATACTTGCGGATCGTAATATCGTAAAGATTCGAATTCAGATCCTTAAAGGTAAGCACCTCGCCGTCCTTCAAAGCGGCAATATGAAACTGAACGGCTCCGTTCTTCTTCGATGCCGGTGAAACAACAATCTGGTAGGTAGAGGTACCGATCACAACATTCTCGCTCTTCCACATCTTGGCGAGGTACATATCCTTAGGCATTACACAATGCTTTACAACCGAGTTCACGCTCATTGGCAAACCCTCCCGATTTTCTTCCTGTCTCCTCTGCGGCACGCCCCTGTCCGCCCATTCCGGACCGGAGGCGGAAAATACCATATTTTGTAGTATTTTGCCGATAAATAGACTATATCATACTTTCCGTGCTTTGTCATTTGCTTTTTTACGGAAAAATGAAAAACTGTGCATTTTAACCAAAAAAACGGGGTCATTTTCCATCGAAAATCCCTACCCGTGAAGGTGCCTTTTCAGTTGACAGAAACGGCGGTATTTTCTATAATAAACTCTGTATGCAAACATCACAAGGAGGACTCCCCATGATTACAGTACGCGACAACGGCGTGTTCCTGAAAAACGGCGCTCCTGTTTCCGACTGCTCCCTCGACCGCGAGGAAGGACGTAAGAAAACAATCGCCTATTCCATTTTACAAAAGCATAATACTTCCGGCAATCCCGCGAAGTTAAAGATTCGTTTCGATGCCATGGTAAGCCATGACATTACCTATGTCGGCATTATCCAGACCGCACGTGCGAGCGGACTCACCGAGTTCCCGCTTCCCTACGCGATGACGAACTGCCACAACTCGCTCTGCGCGGTTGGCGGCACCATCAACGAGGATGACCACGTATTCGGTCTTTCCGCGGCGAAGAAATTCGGCGGCATCTATGTTCCCGCGAACCAGAGCGTTATTCACTCTTATGCAAGAGAGGAGCTTTCCGCATGCGGCAACATGATTCTCGGTTCCGATTCCCATACCCGTTATGGCGCTCTCGGCACGATGGGTGTCGGCGAAGGCGGCCCCGAGCTTGTAAAACAGCTTCTGAAGAACACCTGGGACCTTGATATGCCCGAGGTTGTTCTCGTCTATGTAACCGGAACGCCGAAGCGCGGCATCGGTCCTCACGACATCGCTCTCGCTCTCGTTAAGGCAACGTTCGCGAACGGCTTTGTGAAGAACCGCGTGCTCGAATTTGTCGGCCCCGGCATCAAGAACCTTCCGATCGACTTCCGTAACGGCATCGACGTTATGACGACCGAGACAACCTGTCTCAGTTCCATCTGGGAAACCGATGAGATCACCGAAGGCTTCTACAAGACGCACGAGCGCGGCGAGTGCTACAAGAAACTCGCTCCCGAAGACGGCGCTTACTATGACCGCCTGATTACGATCGACCTTTCGAAGGCCGAGTCCATGATCGCTCTTCCGTTCCATCCGAGCAACGCTTACACGATCCATGAATTTACGGCAAATGCAAAGGAAATCCTTGCTTCCGTGGAAAAGGAAGCTGCCGCGAAGTTCAAGGGCGTTACCTATCATCTGACCGATAAAGTGAAGGACGGCAAAGTCTACGCCGACCAGGGCGTCATCGCAGGCTGCGCGGGCGGTCTGTTCGACAACATCGACGAGGCTGCGGCAATCCTTAAGGATAAGAGCTGCGGCAACGGCTACTTCTCTCTGAACGTTTATCCGACCAGCGTTCCGGTAAGCCTGGAACTCACGAAAGTCGGCGCAACGAGCGAACTTCTGAAGGCCGGCGCCGTTATCAAGCCTTCGTTCTGCGGTCCCTGCTTCGGCGCGGGCGATGTTCCCGCTAACGACGGTCTCTCGCTTCGTCATACGACGCGTAACTTCCCGAACCGTGAAGGCAGCAAGCCCGGCGACGGACAGCTCTGCGGCGTAGCGCTGATGGATGCGAGAAGCATCGCTGCAACCGCTGCGAACGGCGGCATCATTACCGCAGCAACCGATATCGATTACGAAGTACCCGCACATGAGTACCACTTCGATAAAACCGTATACCGGAACCGCCTCTACTACGGTTTCGGCAAAGCGGATCCGAACGCCGAGCTCATCCTCGGACCGAACATCACTGACTGGCCGAAGATGGAAGCCCTTACCGACAACATGCTTGTAAAGCTTGCAGCAGTAATCCGTGATCCCGTTACAACGACCGATGAACTGATTCCTTCCGGCGAAACAAGCTCTTACCGCAGTAACCCGCTCCGTCTCTCCGAATTTGCCCTTTCCCGCCGCGTTCCCGAGTATGTCGGGCGCAGCAAGGCAATTCATAAGCTCGACCTTGAAAGACGTGACGGCGGCGCACCCGAGGAGCTTGTAAACGTACTCTCCCGTTTCGGCGACGCTTCGGCGCTTCTTAAGACGACACAGTACGGTTCCTGCGTATTTGCCAACAAGCCAGGCGACGGTTCCGCCCGTGAGCAGGCGGCATCCTGCCAGAAGGTTCTCGGCGGCTACGCGAACATCTGCTACGAGTACGCGACCAAGCGTTACCGCAGCAACTGCATCAACTGGGGTATCCTGCCGTTCACGCTTCCCGAAGGCGCGGACTTCCCTTATGAGGAAGGCGATTACGTATTTATCCCGGGCGTTCGCGAAGGGATTAAGAACGGGGACGAGACATTTGCCGCAAAGGTACTTAAGAAGGACGGCTCAATCGACGATATCAAGCTTAACATCAAGGGCCTTACCCCCGATGAGAAGACGATCATCCTCGACGGCTGCCTGATCAACTACTACGCGGAACAGAATAAGTAAAATCACGGCCGTCCTGACCGGGCGGCCGGAACAAGATAAAGGAGTTCACCTATGGCTAAGATTCAGATGACCACTCCCCTCGTGGAGATGGACGGCGACGAAATGACCCGTATCCTCTGGAAGATGATCAAAGACGAATTGATCCTTCCTTTCGTAGACCTCAAGGCGGAATACTACGACCTCGGCCTTCCGGAGCGTGAGCGCACGAAGGATCAGGTTACGCTTGACGCAAGCTATGCCGCTAAGAAGTACGGTGTTGCCGTCAAATGTGCTACGATCACCCCGAACGCGCAACGCGTTACCGAGTATAACCTCAGTGAGATGTGGAAGAGCCCGAACGGCACGATCCGTTCCATTCTTGACGGTACCGTATTCCGCGCTCCGATCATGATCGATTCCATTAAGCCCAACGTACGCAGCTGGGAGAAGCCGATCACGATCGCCCGTCACGCTTACGGCGACGTATACAAGAACACCGAGTTCCGTATCCCCGGCAAAGGCAAAGCCGAGCTTCTCTTCACCGGTGAGGACGGCACCGAGCTCCGCGAGACGATTTATGACTTTGAGTGTCCCGGCGTTCTGCAGGGCATGTACAACAAGGACACTTCCATCGATTCGTTCGCAAGAAGCTGCTTCGAGTATGCTCTCTCCGTAAAGCAGGATCTCTGGTTCTCCACAAAGGATACGATCAGCAAGAAATACGATCACCGCTTCAAGGATATCTTCCAGGAGATCTACGATGCGGAATACAAGGAGAAGTTTGAGTCTGCAGGCATCACCTACTTCTATACCCTGATCGATGACGCCGTAGCCCGCGTAATCCGTTCTAAGGGCGGTTTCATCTGGGCATGCAAGAACTACGACGGCGACGTTATGAGCGACATGGTATCGACCGCGTTCGGTTCCCTTGCGATGATGACAAGCGTACTTGTAAGTCCCGACGGCAACTATGAGTACGAGGCCGCGCACGGCACCGTAACCCGTCATTACTATCGCTACCTGAAGGGCGAGGAAACATCTACGAATCCGGTTGCAACGATTTACGCATGGTCCGGTGCTCTTCGTAAGCGCGGCGAGAAGGACGGTCTTAACGAGCTTGTTGCATTTGCCGATAAGCTTGAGGCTGCCGTTATCAAAACGCTCGACGACGGCATTATGACGAAGGACCTCTCCGGTCTTGTGAGCCCCGGCTGCAAGAGCACGCCTGTGAACTCGATTAACTTCATCAAGGCAATCCGCGAGAGACTCGAAGCATCCATCTGATCCATCAAAACTGTCAGGACATAATAAAAGTCCGGAATGAAATCATTCATTCCGGACTTTCTTTTTCGCTTAATTTACTCTTCCGTCTTTTTGATGAACTGCATCTGAGGACTCTTCTCGTCGAGCTGCATCAGTTCGATTTTGATGCCGTCGGGATCGTGCGTCCAGCACTGCCAGTTGAAATCGGCACCCTGCTTCGGCGCGTCATCCTGCGGTGCCCCAGTCTTTACGATCCGGTCCCATATTTCATGGATGTCATCTACCGCAACGCAGAAATGGAAAAATCCGACGTTTTCGTCCTTATACGGGTTCTCCTTCGTTGCGCCGTAGAACAGCTCGATAAACTGCCCTCCGCCGCCGTACATATAAACGATCCATGGCTCACCGTTCTCCGGTCTCGGGATATCGAAAGCCTTCCTGAAGCCGAGCGTATTCTCGTAAAATGCGACCGTCGTATCCATGTCTTTAACGTTAAATGCCGCATGGGCAATTCCATTGATCATGATATATTCCTCCTTAATCCGGTTTTTCAGGCTCCTATGGGTTGCATGGAAAAAACAGCCTAAAAAGGTTTCTTATCCGGGTCGCCGGACAGCCCGACACAGCCTTTCAGATCCGCAATCAGCTGAACGTCTTCCTCGGAAAGTTCGAAATCAAACACCTTCAGATTGTCCGCGATACGTGACGGCGTAACGGACTTCGGAAGCGGCAGATACCCTCTCTGCAATCCCCACCGGATACAGATCTGCGCGATGCTCTTATCATATTTGTCCGCTAACGCCTTCATCTCGGGAACCTCGAAAATCCTTCCGTTTCCAAGCGGGCTGTATGCTTCCAGTACCATTCCCTGCGCCTTACAGTAATCCACAAGCTCATCCTGCGTCTCACCCGGGCAAAGTCTGATCTGGTTAACCATCGGCTTGATTTTCGCGGTTTTTAAAAGCGCCTCGATATGACGCTGACAGAAATTGCTGATACCGATCGCACGGATCTTACCTGCCTCGTAAAGCTCCTCCATCGCCTTCCATGTCTCTGCGTTAGCCTGTTCCCAGCGGCTCCGGTACATTGCCGGATTCGGCCAGTGAATCAGATACAGATCCACATAGTCAAGGCCGAGCTTCCGAAGCGATTCCTCAAAACTCCGCTTCGTCAGATCATACGTATGACTGTTGTTCCAGAGCTTTGTCGTAATAAAGAGTTCTTCACGGGCAACGCCGGACCGGCGGATTCCTTCTCCGACACCTTCCTCATTGCCGTATGCCTGCGCGGTATCGATATGGCGGTACCCTGCCTGAATCGCGCATTTTACGGAATTCACGGCCACATCGCCTTCCGGCGTCTGCCATGTTCCGAATCCGATGCACGGAATCTCCACGCCGTTCCAAAGACGGTATGTATCCTTTTCATTCTTCATATGCTTTCCCCATCCTTTCTCCGATGTGATAAACCCTCATGGTATATAAAATACTATCATATATCCCGGCGGCGAAAAATGGGATATATCATCTTCCGTCAGAGAATCTCATCTAAATCACAGAGCGATCCCTTCCCGGATGCCTTTGCTTTTTCTTCAAACATAGCCCTAAAAAAAGCACGCAGAAGGAAATCGGAGTTCTTTCTGCGTGCGCTGTTTATTTCAGACGGTCATTCGGTTACTTTCCCGGTCTTCGGGAACCTGTTTTCATTCCTTCCCGGGTACTTCCCAATCGGTGATCGGTTTGCTTTCATGCGTCATACGCCAGTTGATGCTTCGCTGCAGGTAATCGACGTATTCGGGGTTCTTGCAGAGACCCTTGCCGGCGACATCGGAAATCTTCGCGACATCGTTGCCGTTGCATGCGGTCGTCTTCATAACGATGTTAAGCGGCGGAACCTCGGTATCGTTCGCGATGTAGGTGCCGATACCGAAAGCGATCTTAGCTCTTCCTTCGAAGTAGCGGTATAACTTGTCCGCGCGCTCAAAATCCAGGCTGTCGCTGAAGAGAAGCGTCTTCTGGGAGCCGTCAATACCGAGCTTCGCGTAATGCTCCAGCATCTTGTCGCCCCACGCGAACGGATCGCCGCTGTCATGGCGAACGCCGCTGAACAGCGTAGCGTACGTAAGGTCGAAGTCTCTGAGGAAGCAGTCGGTCGTGATAGCATCCGTCAGAGCGGTTCCGTTCAATACGCCGTATTCCTTTACCCACGCGTCAAGCGCATAGTAATTGGAGTACGCGGGATTATGGCGATGCGTGCCCTGTCCGACGCACATGATCCACTCATGCGCCATCGTACCGACGGGCATCAAGCCGTATTTCTTCGCAAGATATACGTTGGAGGTTCCGACGAAATGGGACTTCGCGGATTTCACTTCGGCAAGGCGCTTAACGGCTGCCTCCTGAGCTTCCGCGGAAAGTCTTCTACGAAGACCGAACTCGGAATAATTGCCGAGGATAAATGTGCCGTCCTCAACGGACTTGGCCTTTGCCTCAAGCCGCTCATGGAAGCTCTTCATCAGCTGCGGGTAATCGTACTGCATCCGGAAGTATACTTCATTCACGATGGCAAGCGTCGGGATCTCATACATCGAAGTATTGAGCCACGTTCCGCGCGTTTCGATGGAAAGACCGCATTCCGCGTCGGTCGTAATGTCGAAATCGAGGAATCTGGGCTTCCAGAGTCTTAAGAAATCCACATAGGAGCCTTTCAGCCAGCGGATGTTATGCAGGTACTCCAGCTCATCCTCATTGAAACGAAGGTCGCAGTAAGCAAGGATCTGGTCCTTGATCTCCTGCACCATCTCGGGTGTAAAATGCACGTCATCGTTGCGGCACTTGAACGTCCAGGTCGTCTTATAGTCGCTGAACTGATGGTAGATTGCCTGTCCCATGGAGAACTTGTAAAGGTCGGTCTCCAAAAGGGAATTGATAATTCTGTCGAGTTTCATCGTGAAATCCTCCTAAATGATATTTTCC
>JAGADM010000131.1 GCA_017613595.1 Lachnospiraceae bacterium
CCGAAACATCGTCATTTACGCGGGAATAACGGTTACCGCGGAACTGCTGTCGTCGGTCCTCATCAACATTTCCGACTCGACGCGGCACGTGTATTCCGAAATGTTTAACGCAAGGCTTTCGGAGATGCTTTCGGCGAAGTCAATGGGTATGGATTTCGCTTACACCGAGGACCCGAAGGTGCTTGATAAGCAGAATGAAGCGAAAGAGGGAATCAGCTGGTACAGCGGCGGCGTGGTATCGATTCTCGACCGGCTTTACTATGTAATCTACAACATTTTACTGATGGCGGTTTCGGTGACGGTGATCGCGGTTTACTGCCCGCTGCTTCTGCCAATCCAGATCGTCTTAATGGCAACGGTATGCTATTTCAAGTACCGCAACCAGCTTATCAACACCGAGTTCTTCCTGAAACTCGCGAAGTCGAACCGGATATTCAGCTATGTTCTGTATGAGCTTGCCGAGTTCTGCTACGGCAAGGACATCCGCCTTTACGACAGCTCCGAGATGATGTGCAATAAGGGGAGTTGGCTCGGCATGCAGCAGGTGAATCTGTGGGGCGAGCAGGCGAGAAGGCAGCTTAAGAATACCGTCGGAAGCGATATCGCCAACGCGCTCCGTGACGGCGTCAGCTACTTCTACATGGGCCTCCGCGTACTTCGTAAGAAGATTACGGTCGGTGAATTCACGCTTTCGGTTTCGGCCGCGTCAAGCCTTTACCAGAGCCTTATGGGAATCGGCAGCAACATCCAGGAGGTTTCCGAAAAATGCAACTACGCGTACCGTTTTCTCGAATTCCTTGATTATCCGGATACGGCCGTGAAGGGCGATAAGCCGGTTACCGACGGGGAGCATACGATTGAATTCCGTGACGTGAGCTTCAAGTATCCGCGTGCGGAAGAGTATACGCTCCGTCATGTGAACATTACGATCAAGCCGAACGAGCATCTTTCCGTGGTCGGACTGAACGGTGCCGGAAAGACGACGTTTATCAAGCTTCTGTGCAGACTTTATGACGTAACCGAAGGAGCCATCTATGTGGACGGTATCGACATCCGCGAGTACTCGGAGGAAGAGTACCGGAAGCTGTTCTCGGTTGTGTTCCAGGACTTCAGCATCTTCGCATTTTCCTTACAGGAGAATATCGAGATGGGAGACAGCGATTACGAGCCGGATGACGCGGAGAAGAGGAAGGCAAAGGTGATGGAGACGCTCGAACTTTCCGGGCTTAAGGAGGATGCGGAGAAGCTTCCGAACGGAATCGAGACGACGCTATATAAGAGTTTTGATGAAAAGGGAACCGAACTGTCGGGCGGCCAGCGGCAGAAGACCGCGATCAGCCGCGCGCTGTACCGGAACGCTCCGATTGTTATTCTCGACGAGCCTACGGCCGCGCTTGACCCGATGGCGGAGTATGAAATCTACCGGAAGTTCGATACGCTTGTCGGACATAAGTCCGCAATCTACATCTCGCACCGTCTGAGCAGCTGCAAATTCTGCGACCGGATTGCCGTCTTCAGCGAAGGCACCATCAAAGAGTACGGCACGCACGACGAGCTGGTCGGCATCGAGGGCGGCATCTACGCCGAGATGTTCCGAGCGCAGGCGCAGTATTATGTGGCGTAAAGGGCACGCAAAGGGACTGTACTTCGCAGGGGAATCGCAGCGATGTGCGAACCGATAAAGCTGACTGAAAAGCACCCGCCGGGACGGGTGCTTTGGTCTTCGTTGTAATAAATTTGTATAATACGATACACTTGCGTCTGTCGTGTTGTTTTTCCGGGGAGCGGGGTGTATCATAGGACTCACAAGAATATCATTTAAAAGGGAGAAATCATGGGAGCATATCAGACTGAGAAATACCGCAACGTATTGGCCGAGATCGGTAAGAGCGAAGCGGAGATCGAAGCACGCCTTAAGGAGGCTTTTGACACATTCTTCTACGATGAAGAGGAGCGGATCTATCATCCGGTGGGAAAGGATATGGGATACCTCGAGGATACCGGCAACAATGACGCGCGTACCGAGGGAATGTCCTACGGTATGATGATGTGCGTACAGCGCAATATGAAAGAGGAATTTGACCGCATCTGGAAGTGGTCGAAGACCTACATGTATATGGACACCGGCTTTAACGAAGGCTATTTCGCATGGTCCTGCAAGACCGACGGAACGAAGAACGCGTACGGTCCCGCGCCCGACGGCGAGGAGTTCTACGCGATGGCATTGTTGTTCGCGTCGCATCGCTGGGGCGACGGCGAAGGCATCTTCAATTACAGTCATGAGGCAAAGGAGATTCTGCGCGCCTGCCTTCATAAGGGCGAGAACGGTCGCGAGGGAGCGCCGATGTGGAACCGCGAGAACGGACAGATTCTGTTCGTACCTGGTTGCCCGCATACCGATCCGTCGTACCATTTGCCGCACTTTTATGAACTGTTCGCGGAGTGGGCTTACGAAGAGGACCGCCCGTTCTGGAAGCGTGCCGCGCAGGTGAGCAGAGAGTTTCTTGCAAAGGCGTGCCATCCGGAAACCGGACTCAACAGCGAGTACGCGAACTTTGACGGAACGCCGATGGACAAGCCTCTTCCGTGGGGCAAC
>JAGADM010000132.1 GCA_017613595.1 Lachnospiraceae bacterium
CGGGCGGTGGCTGGATGACATTGTAGCAAATTCAAAGTGACGGAAAATGGAGAAGGATAATGGGAAAAGTGAGTAAGACTCCAAATAATGATTTTTGCCCGCAGACATTGTTTCTGTACGGAACATATGACGAAAAAGGGACCCCCGACTTCGGGCTTTTCTGCTGGTTCAGTTATATCTGGGAAGGCGAACTTGGGGTGATGTGCTGTATCGGCGGTAGCAAGCTGACCAAGGATAATATCAAGCGCAGCAAAGTATTCTCCGCGAATCTTGTAACAGAGGAACTGCTACCCGCCGCCGATTATCTCGGATGCGTGAACGGAAAGGATCCCGATAAGATGAAGATTGATCTGGATATCGGAAAGGGAGCGGTTTTAGATGTTCCCGTTCTTGATAAAGCACCGGTTGTCTTTGAACTCGAAGTGACCGACATCATTCCGAAGGGCGACGCGGATGTCATTCTCTGTAAGATCCGGAACGTGCTGCAGGATGAGTCGCTTTCCTCCGGTGAAAGCGTGGCGCAGAAGCTTGCGCGCATTGCTCCGGTCAAGACTACGGCCAATACGTATCTCGGCTACGACGGCAGGGACCTCGGCGCCTGGGGCGAGCCGATGAAGAAACTTTAACTCGGGGTTTGAGGAATGAATATTGAGCTGAGACCTCTGGAGGAAACCAATAAAGAGGAGTGCCTGCGGCTTACGGTATCGAAAACGCAGGCGGATTATATTGCGCCAAATGAGAGTTCCTTAGCTGCGGCGGAGGAGCACGCCGATGTGGCCAGACCGTTCGTTATCTATGCGGACGGAGAGACGGTTTTCGAGTTCGATTTCGAATAGAATGCGGAAGGGGCTGAAGCGCGTCCTGGACGAATTTGAACAGAAATACGGACGATGAAAGGCACAAAAGCGGATGCCTGAATAATAAATAATCGGAGGCTGTACAATGCATTTCAGTTACTGCCCGTTCTGCGGGAGCCAATTAGTGAAAAAAGAGATCGGAGACGAGGGAATGATCCCGTTCTGCGAACCATGCAGCCGGCCGCTCTGGGACATGTTCACGACAAGCATTATCGTTGCCGTTGTGAATGAGTTCAACGAGATCGCGCTGCTTCGCCAGAACTACGTTTCGACGACCAAATACGTCTGCGTCGCGGGAATCATGAAACTCGGCGAGTCCGCCGAGGAGACGGTTGTCCGCGAGGTGCAGGAGGAGGTCGGCCAGACGGTGGAATCCCTTCAGTACATCCGCAGCTATCCTTACGACAAGAAGGAAATGCTGATGCTCGGCTTTAAGGCAAATGTACATAAGAAGGACCTCAAACTATCCGGCGAGGTTGATTCCGCGGAGTGGGTACCGCTTGAGAAAGCACCGTCGTTACTGCGCGAGGGCGGTATCGCATGGCAGCTCGTGAAGACGATTATTGAGGATAAATGATGGTGAGACCGGCATTTTCCGTAAGCCGTCATTCAAGGTGAGTCAGAATGCATTTTATTGAAATTAAAGACATTAACGCGCCGGAACTGGATGTGTTCGCCAGAATCTCCGAAGCGCAGCTGTTCCGCTTTTATGAGCCGCAGGTAGGCATATTCCTGGCGGAGAGCGCATACGTCGTGGAAAGGGCGCTGGAAGCGGGCTATGAGCCTCTTACGATGCTTTTGGAGACCGGTCGCATAGAGACAGAGGGCAGACCGGTGTTCGAGGCAATTGAGCGGATCTGGGGACGGGAGAAACTCGACTCGATTCCGATTTACACGGCGGGACACGATATCGTGACGAAGCTCACCGGGTACGCGATGGTGCGCGGACTCTGGATGACGCTTCGCAGAAAGCCGGCGATTCCGGTGGAAGAGTTCTGCCGGGATAAGAAGCGCATTACGGTACTCTATGACGTGATGAATCCGACCAATGTCGGCGCGATTGTCCGCTCCGCGGCCGCGCTCGGAATGGACGGCGTGCTCCTCACACACGCATCGGTGGATCCGCTTACGAGACGCTCCGCGAGAGTCAGCATGGGCACGGTATTTCAGATTCCGTGGACCAAGGCGGACCGCAGGGAATCGGAAGGGATTAACCCTGTTACAATGCTGCAGTCATACGGCTTTAAAAACGTCGCGATGGCGCTGACCGAGGACTCGACAAGCGTTGATAACGAAGAGATTCGGGCCAATGAAAAGCTTGCCGTCTTCATGGGAACCGAGGGAACCGGGCTTCCGAAGGAAGTTATCGCCGCCTGCGATTACCGCGTCATGATTCCGATGTATCACGGAGTCGATTCTCTGAATGTGGCTGCTGCCAGCGCAATCAGCTTCTGGGAACTGATGAAATAAGAGAAAACAGGAAGGAAGCGGCGGGAGTTATGGTAAGTTTAAAACCGGTTACGAAAGAGAATATTGACGAGGTGCTCGCGCTCAGCGTGAATGAGGACCAGAGGAACTTTGTGTCCACGACGGCGGAGTCGCTGGCGCAGGCGTATGTGTATCGGGAGACGGCGTTCCCATTTGCCGTATATGACGGCGGGACGATAGTCGGATTCATCATGATGGGCTACTATGCGGCGAAAGATTACTACACGCTCTGGAAACTGCTGATCGACCGGAAGTATCAGGGGAGAGGCTATGGGCGGAAGGCGCTGGAACTGGGACTTGCGTTTCTTGAGGAACGGTTCGGCGTTACCGAGGTGTACACGGGCGTTGCGCCGGCCAATGCGGCCGCTAAGGCACTGTATCACTCGATGGGATTCGAGGACACCGGCCTTTTTGAAAACAATATGGAGGAACTGCGGCGATGCAGGTAAAGTACAAGGCTGTCCTCTTTGATCTGTTTGAGACGCTGATCACGGAGTGGGGCCATAAGAAGTATACGAAGCGGGAGATGTGCGCGGATCTCGGGATTGACCGTGCAACCTTCGACCGCTACTGGGAGGAAAAAGAGCAGGACCGCTACACCGGTGACATCAGTTTTGAGGAAACTCTGGATTATATCTCGGAACAGAGCGGGGTTAAGTTCGATGAGGCGGTGAGGGCCATGGTCATCGAAAAGCGGATCGCGACGAAATCCGCCTGCGTGGACTTCGTGAACGCGGATGTGTACCTGCTGTTAAAAAACATAAAGGACCTCGGCATACCGACGGCAATCGTCAGCAACTGCTCGTCGGAGGAAGTAACGGTTCTGAAGAATTCCGAGATTGTTGAGGACTTTGACGAGGTTGTCCTGTCCTATGAAGTGCATAGGAAAAAGCCGGACGCCGGAATCTATCTGGAAGCGGCAAGGCGGCTCGGCGTGAAGCCCGAGGAATGCCTTTTCGTCGGCGACGGAGGAAGCAATGAACTAACGGGTGCCCGGAACGCCGGAATGGACGCAATCCAGGCCAAATGGTACACGAATCAGCTTCCCGACGGGCGCGGAAGCCTGCCCGGATTTCCCGTTGCGGAGGAGCCTGCGGACGTGTTCCGCTATATGAACCGTATTGAAACCGAGCGTCTTACGCTGCGGCCGATCGGACCGGGCGATGTGCAGGATATCCATGCATATGCCGGCGACACGGGGATCAATATGATGATGTTTCTGCCGCACGAGTCGATTGAAGTGACGGAGAAATTCGTCGAATTTGCCGTATCGGAATGGGACCTCGACGAGCGGGATGACTGGGAATATGTGATCGAGCTTGACGGAAAGGTCATCGGCGGAATCAATCTGGAACGGTGCGAGGAGGAAGGCTCTTACGAACTCGGCTGGGTCATGCACAGGGATTACCGCGGCCGGGGATATGCGACGGAGGCCGCGAAGGCGCTGTTGGAGCTTGCATTTGGCGAAGTCGGAGCGGAGCGCGTAAGGGCGCACTGCGACAGCCGGAACAGGGCATCCGAGCGCGTCATGCAGAAGATCGGGATGACGCTTCGCGACGCGTCGGGTACGCGGGAGTACGAGAAGACCGGAGTGATCTCGGGCGAGTACATGTATGTTATCACGAAGGAAGAGTTTGAGCTTGATCACGGCTGCGGACCGGTAAAGGCGTATTATCATCTGCCCGGTTTATTCGAGTTTTACGAGCTTTATAAGGCATTTCTGCCGCTTTTCCGCGAGCATCGGGAGTACTTCTACGAGTGGTGCGAAATCGGCTCGATTTACGGCGCTCCGAAGGACTGCCTGTGGGGCGGCGGGCGCGTCGGATACGGTGACGCAGACCCCGAAGAGGTGCTTTCGCTCATGAACGAATACGGCATCTCCGCGCGCCTTACGTTCAGCAACTCGCTGCTCACCGAAGAACATCTTTCGGATAAGCGCTGCAACGCGCTCTGCAGGATGTTCGAGCACGGTGCGGCGGACAACGGGATCATCGTGCATTCAGATCTGCTCTTAAGTTATCTGAAAGCTAATTATCCGGGATTCCATTATGTCTCTTCCACGACCAAGGTACTGACGGACACCGCGCAGTTCGTTTCGGAACTGGACCGTGAGGAATTCCGCGCGGTCGTGCCGGATTTCCGGCTGAATAAGGCATGGCAGGTGCTGAACGCCTTAACGGAGGAACAGAAGCGGAAAGTCGAGTTCCTCTGTAACGAATGCTGTTGGTTCGGCTGCTATGACCGGAAGAACTGCTATGAGAACGTGAGCCGCAAGAGTCTCGGCGAGGATTGCGAAGACCATGTGTGTGTCTCGCCGACAGCGGAGCGGGGCTACCGCTTCTCGGACGCGATGGACAATCCGGGATTCATCGGAATCGAAGATATCAAAAAGACGTATCTGCCGGCGGGCTTCCGGCATTTTAAAATCGAGGGACGGAGCCTCGGCAGCGCCGTGATCCTTGAAATGCTGTTATATTACATGGTCAAGCCGGAATATCAGCTGAAGGTCCGGGAGGCGATCTATCTCGACAGCATGCTGGACCTGTTCTGAAGAAATTCCTGCCCTCGCTTCGGAAACGGATTAAAATACTGCGGCCGCTTCGAACGGCGGTAAAGAATACGGGGAGAAAAGAATGTTACACATAAATAACCGCGGCGCCGTGGTGCTCAGTAAGAAAGCATGGCGCATTCTGATCGGAAGTATTATCGGGGCAGCGCTCGCAGCCTGGATCATATTGATGGTCTCCATATTCCGTAAAGAGAAACCGGTCCCTGCCGAAGATGTGAACAAGCAGGAGGAATATGTCCTTCCGGAGATCCCGGAAGGGTATGCTCTTGTGTTCCGTTGTACGAAACGGTACGACGCATCAACGGCTTTGGTTGAGCAGACTTCCGTCAGCCGGTACGATTCCAACGGACGCGAAATAGAGAGAATAACCGCTGCCGGTCTTACGGACACATACATCTATGATGAGCGCGGAAATATGCTTTCCCACTCGCGAAGCACGAACGGGCAGGTTTATTTTCGGGAAGATTTTTCTTATGATTCGGAGAATCATCTGCTGGTTCGCACCCATGACGATGAGACCTACGAATATGTCTACAACGACCGGGGACTGGTCGCAGAGGTATATTACTCCTCAGATAAGCAGAAAAGGGTGCTCAACACCGGTTATGAGTATGATAAGCAGGGATATGTGAGCAGTGAGAAATCATTTGATAAAAACGGCGAGGTAATATCCGAATACCAATATGATTATGATTCCTACGGGGATATCATCAGGGTCGGATACGGTTATGTGGATGTTTCTCTCAGTTATGTTTCGCCCGAATCACTTGAGACCAAATACGGGGACAATTGGCATGAGTTCAGGCAGCAGACGTATGAGTATGGTTCTGTCGGGGCGGGGATTCGGAAAGTGATCAAAAAAACCTTTAAGGGTTCTCCTGAGGGAGAGCCGAATATTACGCTTTATACCTATGATTCCTGCGGAAGAATGACGTCCAGGGAAGAATACAGCAGTGAAGACGGCGGCCAGCCGTCCATCGGAGAGAAATATGAATACGATGATTACGGTAATATCATCGTTGAGAGAAGAGAGGTCTATTATTCCTCGAACCGGGGAAAGACCGAAAAATATGAATACGAACCCTTCGTCATTCCGATTGAGATGATGACGGACGAGGATAAGGAAAGGATCCCGAACCCCGGAAAACCTTAGATTTTACAGGCTGTCAAAATGTTTTGACAGCCTTATTTTATGCCGTTTCGGGCAAATGTCAAAGACCTTTGATAGACAGTCCTGCCGATTCGCGGTAGGATGAGGCCGGTTCCAAAAAAACGGTATCAAAGGAGAAACGGAAATGATTATTTTAGAAGTTATCGTATGTTGGCTTGCGGCTTACATGGTATGCGGAGCGGTTCATGAGGGTGCACATGTGGTAAGCGGTTTGTGGCAGGGGTGGAGATTCGAACTCCTCGTTGTCGGTCCTTTTAAACTGTACCGCGGCGGGAACGGGCGCGTGAAGTTTGGTATTGAGAAGAACATCCTTCTGTGGGGCGGCATCGGCGGAACGTTTCCGCGTGAGGAAAGCGGCGATGTCATGCGCGTCTTCGCCAACACGCTGATCGCGGGACCGACGGCTTCGGTTGTATTCGGCTTAGCGGCAGGTGTTGTTATGGTGTTTCATTTTTCGCTGCTCGCGGCGATGATGTGCGCGGTACCGATCGCGATGGGTGTTTCGTGCCTGCTTCCCGGTGTGAAGAGCGGTATCCTCTATAATGACGGAACGCGCTACAGAAGAATCAAAAACGGCGGCCGTGCGGCAGCCGAAGAGGAGGCTGTGTTCCGCTGTGTTATGAAGGAGCAGTTCCGTCCGGACGACCGTTTCGACGAGCAGGCGGTTGCCGTAATGACAACAGCGGACGATGTGTCGTTCCGTTACATGGGTCACTATTACGCATGCCGCAACGCGGTAAAAGACGGTGATGAGACCCGTAAGGCGCAGGAACTTGCTGCGATGGAAAGCCTCAAGGGCGAAGCTTCGCAGGGCGTTATTTCGATATGTGTGATCGAAGAAGAACCGTAACAACTTTTCTTTTCAAATGCCTCTTCGTATGGTAGAATAGTAACAGTGCTATGAATTACGGAGGAGCTTATGGAACTCAGCAGTCAGATGAAGAAATACAGATCTGAAGCGGGGCTTTCCCAGGACGCTCTGGCGGAGCGTATCTACGTTTCGCGGCAGACCGTCTCGAACTGGGAAACCGGGAAGAATTATCCGGACATCAACAGCCTTTTACGGATGAGCGAAGTGTTCGGGATCACCGTCGACACCCTGCTGAAAGGAGATGTCGAAGAGATGAAGACCATAGTGCGGGAAGACGATCAGCGTGAATTCGTCAAGGCAAGCCGCATATTCAGCACGCTCCTCGTTGTGATGATCGTGACTCCGGTTCCTTTAGCCATGCTTTTAAAGTGGGTCGGGTTCGCTATATGGCTCTGCATTGCGGCCGTAACATTGCTGGCGGCGTATATCGTAGAGAAAAAGAAGAAGTCGTTAAATATTCAGACCTATCGTGAGATTGTGGCGTATCTTGACGGCGAACGGCTAACGCCGACGGAGGCAGCCGTGGAGGAGGGAAAGCGGCCGTATCAGAAGGCACTGCTTGCCATCGGCTGCGGACTGGTTGCGCTCGGCGTCGCCATCATCTTTATCGCGATATTGCAATGATACGACAACGGTAGAACAGTGTAAACACAGTGCTTTCAGACCGGTCAAAGCGGTTTGTTTAACAGTCGGCGCAGATTAAGAAAGAGGAACCATGGCACAGGAAAGCGTAAAGAAAACAGAGGATTTCAGCATCCTGGACGCGGACGGGAAGGAGCGCAATCCGGAGGAAACGGATGCCTTCTTTCTCGACCTGAACCTGCTTCAGGTCATTGACAAACTCACAGCCAAATGGGGCAGGGACGTCCGCAAATACTACCGCTATCTTCCGGAAACTCCGGAGGCGGAAGCATACCGGCGGGCGGTTTACGAGGACATTAAGAAGGGCGCGGTATATCGCGCCCTTACGGCGTTTACGGAGCGTATGGCCGGCGTGGAGGAGCTTCGCCGGGAGAAGGAAAAGGTGAACACACCCATCCAGAAAGCGGTCTGGATGATTCGCGAAGCCGGCGCATACGGAGACGCTTACGAGGCGCTTTCGAAGGATCTGTCCGAAGCGGAGATTGCCTCGGAAGGACTGCGCGGATTTTTGAAGATCCTGCAGGACATTCTCGCGGGCGAAGAGTACCGCGCGATGAAGGAACACACCGACAGGGTGCTGAAAGAGATCCGCAGTATCCGGTTCCTCATCACCTACGAAAAGGAACGCATGAGCGTCGTGTTGACGGACAATCCGGGCCCTGCGGCCTACGAGGAATGGATGGACAAGGTCGGCGGCGGAGAGAACGCGCAGCTGCAGAATCCGTTCAAGGCGGACACCTCGCTTACCGAACTCGAGCACGCCTGCATCGATGTACTCGAAATGAAGAAGCCGCAGTTCTTCAAAGAACTTGAAGAGACCGCGGAACGCGATACCGGCTACGAAAAGCCCGTACTGCTCCGCTTTGAAAGAGAGCTTCCGTTCTACCTTTCGTTCCGCTCACTCCAGCTGGAAACGGAGAAGAAGGGGCTTGTATTCTGCGAACCCGAAACGGGCGAAGGCAAGCGGATGGAAGCGAAGGGGCTCTATGACCTGGCGCTTGCGTTAGCATCCTTTGCAAGCGGCAAGAAGGTCGTTTCGAACGATTTTTACTACGGCGAGGGAGAGCGGTTCTTCGTTCTGACGGGACCGAACCAGGGAGGCAAGACCACATTTGCCCGAAGCCTCGGACAGCTTGTGTATTTCGCGAAAATGGGACTCGACGTGCCGGCGCAGTCGGCGTGCGTGCCGTTCTTCCCGAACATCCAGACGCACTTCTCGGTGGAGGAAAGTGTGGAGACCGGCCGCGGCAAGCTGATGGAGGAGCTGGTGAGACTCGCGCCGATGATGGAGTCGTACCGGAGAGGCACATTTGTCATCATCAATGAGCTCTTTACGACCGCGGCTAATTACGACGCGCAGATTATGGGACGCAAGGTGCTGAAGCACTTTATCGAACTCGGCTGCATGGGAATTTACGTGACGCACCTGACCGAACTTGCCGACGAGAGCGAGGGCATTGTGAGCCTTCGCGCGATGCTTGACGAGAACGGCGTGCAGACGTTTGAAATACGGCGCGGCGCGGCTGAGGACACTGCCTGCGCGGCCAACCAGGTCAACAAATACCGGCTGACATACGAGCAGCTGAAGGAGCGCCTATGAGAGTATGTCTATTGTATGAGGACCGCGAGCGGACCAATGAGGAAACCTATTATGACACCGCGAGCATCATTCAGGACCTCGGGCTGAAGGCACTGTTCTCATCGGCGGCCAAGGAGATCATCTACGAGAACGGCGAAGTGCAGAAGATCGAGAAAGAGGACACCTTTATCTCGGATACGATGAAGAAGGTGATGATGGTTCCGCTCGGCTCGGAGCAGGAGATCGTGTTCCGCCAGCAGATTGTCGATGACTGCTTCAACCATGAAGAACTGATCCGCGAACTGTACCGTATAAGCGGCGAAGTGCTGCGCAAATGGACCGAACTCGGCCGCGGCTTCCGCGAACGGATGCGCCAGGGCAACCCCGTGACGCGCCTGTCGACGGACATCCGCGTGCTGCACCTGTTCTGCGACGCGCTGACGGAGATCCGTGACCTGCTTACGAGGCAGGAAGGGCTCACGTCCAAGGGACTTCTTGCCTTCCGCGAGGAGTTCTTCGCGGCGTACACGAAGGAGCGCGAGGACAACGTCCGCAAACTGCTTGCCGACATTTCCTTCTACACGAACGGCCTTGACGAAAAGGATGAGGGACAGGAGAAGATTGTCCGCCCGCGCATCGTGCTCGAGTGCGGCCTGCAGGACGGTCTTAAGTTCAGTAACCTGAAACTGCACGAAGTCTCGTCCGAAAGTACGAAATTCTACCGGCGCGGCAGCACGATGGACCGCATCCAGAAGTTCCTTAACGCGCGGTCAAAGGACTCGTTCTCCACGGAGGAGGACGCGCGCATCAACGAGCAGACACACCAGCTTGAGTACGGCATCGTCAGCTACATGATGCGGAAGATGAAAGGCCTCACGGACGAATTCCAGACCTTCTTCGACCAGCTCCGATACCAGTCCGCGTTCTATCTCGGCGCGCTGCAGCTCAGACAGCATATGGAGCGCTTCCGGATGGGGTGGTGCTTCCCGCAGGTGTGCGGCAGGCGCGACCTTGAATTTGACGATCTGAAAGAAGTTGTTATGGGCATCGAGCAGCGTGTGAACGTGATCGGCAACACGTGTTCGCTTTTACAGAAGGATCTGCTGATCGTCACCGGCGCCAACCAGGGAGGCAAATCCACCTTCCTCCGAAGCATCGGGATTGCGCAGGTTATGATGCAGTGCGGCCTGCAGGTTGCGGCGCAGTCGTTCAGGAGCGGTCTGTTCCCGCGGATATTCGTGCATTTTACGCGCCGCGAGGACAGCGCGATGAACAGCGGACGCCTGGACGAGGAGCTGAAGCGTATGAACGGCATTGTGGAGCAGATCGGAGACGGTTCGCTGCTTCTGCTGAATGAGTCGTTCGCCACGACGACCGAGAAGGAAGGCTCCGTCATCGCTTACGACGTAATCCGCGCGCTGAAGGAAGCCGGCGTGCGCATCCTTACGGTAACGCACCTGCTTTCCTTTGCGAAGCGCGTTCACGAAGAGACTTCCGGCCGGCCCGAAGCCGGCGTCGAGTTCCTCTCCGCTGAACGTAAGGAAGACGGTACCCGCACCTACCGCATGATCCGCCACGAGCCCGAGCTCACAAGCTTCGGCCTGGATCTGTATGAGATGATAGTAGGTCAATGAGAGACAGCCGCTGCCCGCCTTGTGCAGGCAGCGGCGTTTTGGTTAGAGGGGCATAGCGTAGAGCGAAAACTCCTCCCAGGTATGCCACTTTTGCGGAACTACGGATTTGGGAATTGTTACCAACACTGGTCAAGCAGCGGTTACACTGTGAAGTGTACCTGCTGCTTTTATATACTCACTGCACATTTGTTGTATAGTAAATGAATTGACATCGAATATTCATTATGTTACAATATCGGTGGAGAGACACATTACCCGGAGAGAATAGGAGGTGTAACTATGGCACAGATCAGCATGAGGATTGATGATGGTGTAAAGAAGAAAGCGGAGCAGGCATGTGAGGCTCTCGGACTTTCTATGACAACCGCAATTAACATCTATCTGGTGAAATTGGGCAACGAGAGACGGATCCCGTTCGACGTTGCAGTAGACCCGTTCTACAATCCGGAGAACCTTAGGGTGTTGGAACAGTCCATTCGTCAACTGAAAGCAGGTCAAGGAACGGAGCATGAGCTCAAAGAGGTTGATGAATGAGAATTGTTTTTTCTGATTACGCATGGGAGGACTACATCTACTGGGAATTGCAAGACAAGAAAACACTAAAAAAGATTAACAGCCTGATAAAAGACTTATGCCGAAACGGATACAGATGCAAGGGAAAACCGGAGGCATTATCAGGTAATCTTGCGGGGTTTTGGAGTCTTCGAATTGATGAGAAGAACCGTCTGGTTTTTCGGATAACCAATGACGCAGTAGAAATTGCCCAGTGCCGGACGCATTACGGCGAAAAGTAGTTTTTGTTTTAGTTGATATTGGCATACCGTAGAGCGAAAACTCCCGCCAGGCATACCAATATTTTCAAAACAACGGTGACGGCGGGAATAACAAGATTGTTTCCGCCGCTTTTTTGTGATATAATAATGCAAATACGCGAGGAAAGAATAACTGCGAGGCCCACTCGATGACTGAGAAGGAACTGATTGAGAAGACCAAAACCGAACAATTGACGGAACTTTCGAAGTATCGGGCGCAGCTGCGGAAAGAGCCGTGGCTTCGGTTCCTGTTCTTTGAGCTGACGCTTCGGTGCAATGAGAACTGCATCCATTGCGGCAGCCGGTGCGGAGAGGTGCCGAGCGACGAGATTCCGGCGAAGGTTTTCATTGACCTGCTCGATAAGATCGCGAACGACTTCAAGGAGAAGCGTCTGAAGACACCGGAGTTTTCGGGCGTCAAGCCGCGTCTGCCGATGCTGAACATTACCGGCGGCGAGCCGCTTCTTCGGAAAGAATTCTTTGATATTGTCAGCCATGCCCACAAGCTTGGCTTCCCATGGGGCATGACGAGCAACGGTACGCTGATCACGAAGGAAGTCGCGCGGAAGCTGAAGGAAGCCGGGATGGGGACCATCGCAATCAGCCTGGACGGCACGAAAGAGTATCACGACGCTTTCCGCCGCTCGAAGAACGCGTTCGAACGCACGGCGGAGGGTATCCGCAACCTGATGGAGCAGGGGTTTCAGGAGGTGCAGGTAACGACGGTTGTGACAAAGCAGAATCTGCCGCAGCTGGAAGAAATCTTCAAAACCGTTTGCGACCTCGAGGCGGATTCGTGGCGGCTTCTTGCGATCGAACCGATCGGAAGAGCGCTTGAGAATCAGAACATGGCGCTGAGCCTTGATGAGCACCGTCAGATGCTCCGCTACATCCGCGACAAGCGCGAAGAGGGCTACCCCGTCACTTACGGCTGCTGTCATTTTCTCGGGCTCGACTTCGAGCACGAGGTGCGCGGCTGGTACTTCCTCTGCAACGCGGGCGTTTATACTGCCAGCATCATGGCAAATGGAGACATCGGCGCCTGTCTTGACATTGAACGCCGCCCGGAAACGATTCAGGGCAACGTTCTGAAGGACGATTTTACGGACGTTTGGAATAACCGGTTTGAGATTTTCCGGACGCCTCTTTCAACGCGGTGCGCGGAGTGCGGCGGCTGCCCGGACGAGCCGTTCTGCGAAGGCGGATCGGCGCACAGTTGGGACTATGATAACAACCGGCAGATGGTATGTTTCCGCAGGAAAGAGTAAATCACCGGCCGGCATTTTCCGAAAAGAAGAACAACCGATTCATAGCATTTCCACAAGGACTGATCAGAGAAGGAGGGGCAATTTATGTGGACCATTCATGAAATCAAGAAGGCGACAAGACGTTCCGTTATCCGAAGTTTCTGGGCCTGCATGGCCGTGTCCTTCTGCCTTGTGGCGGTGATTCACATCGGTGATTTTATGAAAGCCGCAGAGGCCGACTCCGATCAAGGTAACGGTATTCTCTTTATCTTCAACACGGAGGGTATGAAGCAGAAGAACTTCGCATTTGACATGTATCTGCTGAAGGCCGAAGGCGAGTACCTGATGATCCGTTATGAAGAAGGCTTCACATACGAAAAATCGGACCTCGGCCGCAAGCTTTCGGAATGGAAAGAAAAGCGGATGAAGCACAAAGCCGAGGTTAATACATTTAACCGGGAGAAGGATCCGTCGGACTATTTTGATTGGGTATATTCCTGGTCGAATGTCAGGAGGGAAGGTTTTCCGCGTGTGGCCGGACAGAAGGTGGTCAGGTTTAAAACCGCGGAAGATATTATCAAACCGATATTTGTCTCAATCATCCTTTTCATCGTTTTTCTGTTCGGGCTGGTGAAAGACTGGTTCTTCCTGGGTATCGCCCGCAGTAAGAAGAACAGCTACTGGGCCGAGGCGGATGACCTGTCCTTTAACAAGCGCCTGCTCGGCATATATCTGCTTACGCACATCAAAATACTCCTGTGGACGATTCTGCTGATCATCCCGGGAATCATTAAGGAACTGGATTATCTGATGGTTCCGTACATCCTGCGCGACAACCCGCGGATTTCGGCCGGGGAGGCATGGAAGCAGAGCACGGAGATGATGAAGGGCAACCGCAGAAAAGCGTTCCTGATGGGACTTTCCTACCTCTGGCTGGCGATACCGTATATCCCGCTTCGTTTCGTTATCGGATGGGCGTACGGTCAGACGGTAGCGGTAATGTTCAGCGTAGTATTCATGGCACTGTTCGTATATCCGTTCACGAACTCGGTTTATGCGCATCTGTATGTGAAACTGAAGGCCGATGCGGCCGCGTCCGAACCCCAGGCGGAAAATGAGCCTGCACCCGCGATTGTATAAAGGAAATTGCCGTCAGCGAAGACGGGTACATAGATTGATCGATACATGGAGGTTTCACCATGAAGAAAGGGATTTCGAAGACATTCAAGCTCGGCATGATATTTATCGCTTCGGCGAATTTCGCCGCCTGCGGTGCGGCGTACGCTTCCCCGGTTACGGAGTATCCGACCGCGGAGCCGACGGCAATCCTCAGCCCGTCAGATGTTCTTGAGAGCGAGAAGCAGAGCGTGTTCCCCGGGGACACACAGGAGGAGTATGCGGATCTCGTCGAGGACGGCGAATAGAACTCACAAAGGAGAGGGGTCTTGTATTCCTCTCTTTTTTATGCTATAATAATTCAAATCCATAAAGCGTGCAGCTGCGGCTCCGGCCGCGGAGTTTCGGAAAGGAGGCACCATGAAAAAGGGTTTGAAGAAGACATTTGCCGTCGGGCTGCTTTTTGTGGCAGCGGCCAATCTGAATGCCTGTGCATACGGCGCGCCGAAGGATAGTTATGACGAACAGCATGCCGTACAGAATGTCGAGGCATCGCAGGAGGGCTACGTTGATTACGGTGCGTTCCCCGAGGAACACATTGTGGAGACGGCTACTCTCGAGGCAGAATGAGACTTCAGCAAGGAGTCCGGCATTGACGAAACTATTAACGATGTGATTGACAGTCTGTATGCCGAGGCATGCAGACTTTTTCTATGTCGGCGACGGAGGAACAGCAATGAATTATTTCCTTTTCGATCTGGACGGAACGCTTACCGACCCCGGACTCGGAATCACCAATTCGGTTATGTACGCGCTCAGAAAGTTCGGTATCGAAACGGAGGACAGGGCGTCGCTTTATAAGTTCATCGGGCCGCCGCTCAAGGATTCGTTCATGCGGTTCTACGGCTTCACGGACGAGCAGGGCGACCTTGCGGTACGGTATTACCGCGAATACTTCAGCGCGGGCGGAATCTTCGAAAACGAAGTGTACGAAGACATTCCCGAGCTGCTTAAAAAACTGAAAGAGATGGGCAGGAAAATCGTTCTGGCGACCTCAAAGCCGGAGCTTTTCGCGAACGAGATTCTGAAGCATTTCGGGCTTTACGAATACTTCGACTTTGTCGCGGGCGCCACGATGGACGAGACGCGGAACAGGAAGGCGGATATTATCCGCTATGCCATGGAAGAGTGCGGCATCGAGCCGTCGGACGCGCTGATGATCGGCGACCGCGAGCACGACATAATCGGTGCGAAGGCAAATGCAATCGCCTCCCTCGGCGTGCTCTACGGCTACGGCAGCGAGGAGGAACTCCGGAACGCCGGAGCAACGTATATCGCGGCAAAGCCCATGGATATATTGCAATTTGCGGAGTAAGACGCACTGCAGGGTATTCCGGTCCGCGGGATGCGGAACACTGCGGATGGAAACATTCCGGTTCACGGAATAAGATTGTCGGAGGGGGAGTATGACAGGTTATATCATCGGCGGCGCAGCGGCCGCAGCGGCTGTCGCGGCAGGCATCGCCGCATGGGTCCGAAGCAGACGCCGTACAGGGGACACGGCCCGGACAAAGCGGGCGCGAGAGATTCAGGCCGGCAGCCACATCTTTAAGGCGGATGTGAAGGATGTCGGAGAACTTCTGGAAGTGATCAACGAGAAAGCGCTCAACCGGAAGGGCATTGATATGGAGCCCGAGGCGGACACGGACCGGATTATGTTCCGGACCGCGAACGGCGTATGGTCCGCCGAGCTGAGCGGTCAGGATGCCGAGGACGCGGGTTACGCGCAGGGGCAGAGCCTTCGACTGTACCGGCTGTCGATCGACCGGCGCCGTACGGAGGACGCTAACGCGGCCGACGAAGCTGCCGAGGCGGTGCTTACGGCACTCGAGAAGGCCTTTCTGACACTCGATTATAACGCGATTGTCGAGCATGTGTATCGGGGCAGCCGGAAAGCAAAATAACCCGGCGCGCCACATCGAAAGCGGACAGCGTGCTTCAGGAAAAACGAACCCGGTCATTGCGCCGGGCTAAACAGACATTACAGTCATTCAGTATGCTTCGGGGAGAGAAGACATGAAACGTAAGAAGAACGAATGGGACAACGGTTCGCATACGCCGTTTGCAAGTACCATCATCATTCATTCGAATGCGTCGCCGGCGCGGCAGCAGGAGCCCGCGGAACCGGTGGCGGAACCAACCCATCTGTCGAAAACCGGAATCCCGATATGGGAAATCATAGGTATCCTTTTCGGATGCCTTCTTGTGCTGTATTTTATCTGGAATCCGGTACTCGCGGCGAAGAAGACCGAAGAGCCGGAGGAGGACGACCATGATGATTACTACTACCAAGGCGGATATCTCGAATGGGCGGATGACTACAGCGATTATGCCACCGGGTATATCGATGTGGTGCTGAATCTGCCGGAGGAGTCGCCGTATTGGGCTTTGTTCGAGTGGGACTGGAGTGATATTGCACTTTTTGACGTAACGGACGTCTGCTGGACGGACGATCCGCCGCAGATGCACGCGGATGATTGGCTTTCGAACCCTATGGAAGGGAAGCATCCGGACTACACGGAGGACGCGCGAGATGAGGGCGAGTCGTTTCAGTTCCTGGACTACACGCTTCTGAAGGTGGATGAGCGGCTTTTCGGCCTGTCCTATGACGAGGTCAATAGATTCTGCCTCGGCAGGCTTACCGACCGGGTGGAGTATTATTACGGTCCCGGAGATATGACTCACGCACTCTATACGGCGCCGGATTACCGCATGTATGAGCTGTTCTTCGCGGAGGACAGGCTGGTTGCGGTAAGGTACAGTGAAAATACCGTAACACAATATATCACGGATTATATGTATTCGGAACTTATGCGGCAATTCGGGGACGCCCGGTCGCAGCTGCTGGGATATTATTCCGGCGAGTATTATTTGAGTGCTCTCGATCAAGTGACAACCGACGGTGTTAACCCGTTTACTTACGTTGTTTTCGATACGAGTGTCGGAAAATACTATGCATCCTATACGGTTTTTCTACGCATAAACGAAAAGGACTTTGAAATATGCCATCAGATCACCTCTCAGGACTATTATGAGTACTTCTGGAGTGATCCCGGCATATATGGGCAGTATTGGTACGAAGGAGGGCAGCCGATTGATTACTACTACAAATAAGCCGCTCCCGGACATCATATGGCTCAAGGACCGATACCCGGAGATTGCCGCAAGGCACCGCGAGGACGGAACGGACTTTGAACCGTCCGCGGCGCATATGGCGGCAGCCGCGTTCAGCGACGCGGAGCAGTATGCGATGCAGGAATACAGCTCGGTGACGGCGGCCGACCAGAAACTCGAATTACGGGCCACGAAGCCGATCGCGTCCGTACCGGATACAACTTACTCACCGTTCGCACGGCCGGAACCGGACGAAGCGTTCCGGGCAGAGCAGCGGGCACGTGCAGAGCGTGCCGCAGCCGAGGTCTCCGGGGAGAACAGTGCAGAACCTGAGAACTTACAGGAGACCTGTTTCACCTATTCGGGCGCTTCCGGAGAACGCATCCTGTTCCCGAAGAATACGGACGGAAGCTTCTCTTATTCGGAGGCGTGGAAGAACGCCGGAGATAATGACACCGCCGGAGACTCCGGCTCCGACGCCGCCGACACCGGCGACCTCACCGAAGAACTCACCATCCAGCCCCCGGACAAGGTCCTCTGGCGCTGTAATGCCATGCTCCTGGCGGCAGTCGGGTTCTTCTTCAACATTGCTTTCATATGCCTCTATGTGCGCGGGACAATCTTCGCGGACGGCACTGAAACGGAGTACGGCAAAGCGTTAGGGCGGTGCCTCGCAGCGCTGTGCGGCGCGGGAGCGGTCACATTTGCCGTTATGATGCTGACGAAGAAAGTTTCGTATTCGCTGCTCCTGCCGATTGCGGCGGTGGCGGTCGCGTTCAGCGTTCTGTCGCTTGCGGGACGCGTCAACCGGCAGGCCAGGAAGGCCGAGGAAAGCGCACCTAATGAACCGTTCTATTATTACGGCGACGGAGACATGCGTTACCGATGGGACGACTATTACTATGAAAACCCGACCTACGACTATTATGATGAATACGGTGTCTACCACACCGTAACAACAGTCAACCCCGCATATGAGAACACGGACTGGGATGCCGAGCCGTACAGCAAAGACCGGTACATCCGGGCCATCATCTATGCGGCTGCGGCGGGGACGATGCTCGGTTTCTTCGTGATCTATCTGATCCGGCGGAAGCTGTTGTGGCTTATCCTGTGCGGCCTGTGCGGCGTAGCGTCGGGAGTGACCGGATGGAAGCTTTATGAGGAGGCTTTTCCGGCCTTTTTATGGAACCGGTTTGCGGTGTGGAACCTCCTGTGGTTCTCAGTAATCGCGGTGCTCTTCGTGTATGCCTGCCCGCGGCTTCAGAAACCGAAAGAAAACGTTTTGAAAACCGCAAAATGATATTGATTTTCCGGACGGGAAATGGTAAAATTTATTTACGGATTTGAACCGGACGGGGAGAGCGGTTCGCCGAATAAAGAATACGGAGGGTTTTATTATGTTCTGTCCTTCTTGCGGAAGCAACATCGCTGACGGAACCAAGTTCTGTCCTATTTGCGGAAAGAAGATCGAAGTTGTCGCGAGTGACAACAATCCGAACGCGAACCGTTTCGGCGGTATCGAGCAGGAGATTGGCAACGAGTTTGATAATATCAGAAATTCATTCGGTATGGGAGGAGCGCCCCGCGGACCGAGGCTTCAGACCGACCGTTCGCTGTTCATCTACATTGTGCTTACGTTCCTGACCTGCGGAATCTATTCGTTCTGGTTCATCTATACGATGGCGCAGGATGTGAACACGGCTTGCGACGGCGACGGCGACAGCACGCCCGGCCTTGTTGCGTACATCCTTCTCAGCTACATTACCTTCGGACTGTATTCCCTGTACTGGATGTACAGACTCGGAAACCGTCTGCAGGACAATGCCTATCGCTACGGTATCACAATCAGAGAGAACGGTACCACGGTTCTTCTGTGGACAATCTTCGGTTCGCTTCTGTGCGGCCTCGGCCCGCTCATCGCGATGAACATTGTAATCAAGAATACCAATACGATCTGCATGGCATATAACCAGGTTAACGGTTATGGTATCTGATAAAAAGACAAATGAGAAACGATTCAGGGATGCGGTTGTCGCGGTTGCGGCAATCGCTTTCCTTTATCTGGTCTTTCATCTGACCGGTGTCGGCTGCCCGGTGAAGTATATTACCGGCATATCGTGTCCGGGCTGCGGAATGACGCGCGCCTGGAAGGCGGTTTTAAAATGGCACAGTTTCGGGGCGGCCTTTGAGTACCACCCGCTATGGTTCCTGCCGATTCCGGGAGCGGCGCTTCTGATCTTTCAGAAGCATATCCCGAAGAAGGCATTCCGTGTGTCCATCATACTGATCGCGGTCTGCTTTGCCGTCGTGTATGGGGTGCGGATGGCGGATCCGAACGATACGGTCGTTACAGCGGCCCCGGGGGATGGGCTTATCGGCAGAGCAATCCGGTGGATTGCCGGCCGGTTTTAGAGGAGAAGAGTTATGTGGGATGAAATGAAAGCGATGTTCAGCGGTAAAGGCTTTCGAAGCATCGAGCTGAACAATCCGGCAATGGCAATGTATTACGATTCGGACCCTGCGAGGCAGCTGGTGACTGCCATATGGATGATCAGCGACGCGGAGATGCACCGCATGAACCGCATGCAGTATCAGGCTTACCTTTCGACAACTATGAAGAAGCTGCAGACCATGGGACCGTATATTCGGATTATCTCGGTGTTCATGACTTCGGATGTCGACTACGTTACCCTGATCGCGGGACAGCTTGACCCGCGCATGTTCGGCTACTATGTCGTAAATCCGCTCAATACGCAGGTCCTGGTCGATCCGTATCAGAATTACAACAACATGCCGCAGCTTACGTATGAGCTCAGACAGCTCCTCGAGGAGGACAAGGCGAAGACGGAAGCGGGTGTTACCGTGGTTCCGGACTGGATGAATCCGGTCCTCTGGAAGCAGGACACGGCGCACACGCAGGAGGAGGTCACCTCGTGGTACACCGGGCGCGGCAAACGTATCACGTGTAAGACGACGATGCGGCTCATCGTTATCAATTCGGTAATCTTCCTGTTCACGCTTGCGGCTGCATTTGCCGGGTACGGGCAGAATGTCGTAAATATCGGAGGTGCGAGCGGAGCGACGGTATTCGGACAGTTCCAGCTGCACCGCCTTATCACATCGATGTTCCTGCACGCGGGAATCGCGCACCTCGGCGGAAATATGATCGCGCTGTTCGCGTTCGGCGACGTTGTGGAACAGTACTTGAAGCGTAAGAAGTATCTGATCCTCTATATGATCGCGGGTATCGGAGCAAGCCTCGGCGCGGTACTGTGGCGTACCATCACCGGCGATTACGAACTGCTCGGAATCGGCGCGTCGGGCGCAATCTTCGGCGTTATGGGAGCGCTTGCGGTACTGATGTACACGCATCCCGAGATCCGGAAATCTTCGAAGGGAGTTCCGTTCTGGACAATTCCCGCGTACCTTCTCTACAGCATCGCGGAGCCGGTTGTTCTCGGCGCACTCACCGGACAGGAGAGCAACATCGACTTTGCCGCGCACATATTCGGCCTGATCATCGGCGCGGTGACGTTCTGGTATATGGAGAAGAAGAATCAGATAACACAACATTAAGCCTTGATGTTCCATCCAACTTTACAAAGAGGCGTGCTATGATAGGAATCGCGGCGGCAAATGCCGCGCCAAAGCGCATTCTAGGAGGACGACATGGTAGACGTTAAAGGCAGATGGGCACTGATCACAGGCGCCAGCAGGGGCATCGGTTACGGTGCGGCACTTTTTATGGCAGGCAAAGGATGCAATCTGATCCTGCAGGGCAGGACCGAAGAGCATCTTTTTAAAGTAGTGAAAGAGGCACAGGCACTCGGCGTGCAGGCGGTTCCGATGGCATGTGAGCTTTCGGACGCGGCAGCGGTTGAAGACATGCTTAGGCGCATCGACGCGCTCAACGTGCCGGTTGACATTGTACTCAATAACGCGGGCATCCAGATCGCGTACCGGACCGAATATCTGAAGACGCCGGTCGAGGACTATACCGCAAGCTTTATGATCAATACGATCGCTCCGATGATGATCTGTTATCATTTTCTGCCGAAGATGGAGGCAAGAGGCTTCGGACGGATCGTCAACACGACGAGCGGCATACGCCGCGAGCCGCAGCAGGCGGGTTACTCCGCAAGCAAGGCGGCGCTCGATAAGGTTACGATGGACCTCGCTTCGGTTTACGACGGAACCGATATCATGATC
>JAGADM010000133.1 GCA_017613595.1 Lachnospiraceae bacterium
GACATTTATTCGCCTCTTGCGCAGCGTCTCGGTATCAGCAAGATCAAGACCGAGCTCGATGATCTCGCACTTAAGTATCTTGAGCCCGAAGTGTATAAGGAACTGTCCGAAGGCATCAAAGCGACGCGTGCGGAGCGCGAAGCCTTCATCAGCGGCATTACGAGCGAGGTGGAGAAGCACCTGAAGGAAGCCGGCATCGAAGCGGAGATCAGCGGCCGCGCGAAGCATTTCTTCAGCATTTACCGGAAAATGGTAAACCAGAACAAGACGCTCGACCAGATCTATGACCTTTTCGCCATCCGTATTATCGTGGATTCCGTTAAGGACTGTTATGCCGCGCTCGGCGTTATCCACGAGATTTACAAGCCCATCCCCGGGCGTTTTAAAGACTATATCGCGATGCCGAAGCCCAATATGTACCAGTCGCTTCATACATCGCTGATCGCTCCGAACGGAACTCCGTTTGAGATTCAGATCCGTACGAAGGAAATGCACCGTATCGCCGAATACGGTATCGCGGCGCATTGGAAATACAAAGAGGCGCAGGAAGGCCGCACCAGCAAGGAAAGTGAAGCCGAGAAGATGAACTGGCTCCGCGAAGTACTCGAGTGGCAGCGCGATATGTCGGACAACAAGGAGTTCCTCGACTCTTTGAAGAACGACTTCGACCTCTTTAACGAAAGCGTATACTGCTTTACGCCTACCGGCGACGTGAAGACGCTTCCGGTCGGCAGCAACCCGGTCGACTTTGCCTACAGTATCCACAGCGCGGTCGGCAACAAGATGATCGGTGCCAAGGTTAACGGCAAATTAGTCACAATCGATTATGAGATTCAGAACGGCGACCAGATCGAGATCCTTACTTCCGCGAACTCCCGCGGTCCGAGCCTTGACTGGCTTAAGATCGTTAAGAGCTCTCAGGCAAAGAATAAGATCAGCCAGTGGTTCAAGGCGGAACTGAAAGAGGACAACATCCAGCACGGACGTAACCTCGTTACCGAATACGCGAAGAACAAGGGCTACAAGCTTTCCGACCTGTTAAAGCCGGAATACCAGGAAGTATGTCTCCGCAAATACGGCTTCCGCGACTGGGATTCGCTGCTTGCGGCAATCGGTCACGGCAGTCTTAAGGAAGGCCAGATCGTTAACCGTCTGCAGGAGGAATGGAAGAAGGCACAGGGACGCATCCTTACGGACGACCAGGTGCTTGCGAATGTTTCCGACCATGTCGGCGAGCGTACGCGCTCCGTTCATCATAAGGGAAGCATTATCGTACAGGGAATGGACGATGTTGCGGTGCATTTTTCCAAGTGCTGCGCACCAGTTCCCGGAGACGAGATTATCGGATATGTAACAAGAGGCCGCGGGGTGACGATCCACCGGACCGACTGTGTGAATATGATCCATCTGCCGGAGTCCGACAAGGTCCGCCTGATCGACGCGGAATGGAACGCGGAGACAAGCGAGAAAGAGGACCGCATCTACAACGCGGAGATCCGTATCTTCGCGCGCAATAACCCCGGCGTACTGCTCGGCGTCATGAAGATTCTGAGCGAAGACAAAGTAAACATCAACTCCATCTCGGCGAGACCCGGCAAGAACGACGTCAGCACGATCAACGTTTCCTTTGCCATCCACGGGAAGGAGCAGTTAAAGGCAATCATCAACCGGATCGCAGCGGAGCCCAATGTCATCGACATTGAGCGGACCACCGGGTGAAAGGGTACGGAATGCATAAAGTAAAGACTGTTGCGGTCGGACCGCTTATGACAAACTGTTATCTGATCGGCAATCCGGAGACGGACGAGCTTCTGATCTTCGATCCCGGCGCCGACGCGCAGGCGATCAAGGACGCCGTTCGTGATATGGGCATGAAGCCGGCAGCGATCTTATTGACGCACTGCCATTTCGACCATATCGGAGCCGTGCGTAATCTGAAGACGGAATACGGGATTCCGGTAATCGCGGGCGAAGAGGAGAAGGCTCTGTTTGAGGATATCGATTCGGTGCTTCCGGTCATGTTCCGGGAGAGTTATCCGCATCCGGACGCGCTTCGGGTTGAACCCGACCGGTTCGTACAGGACGGGGAGCTGACTGAGCTTGCGGGCATGTATGTCACCTGCCTTCATACGCCGGGCCATACGGCGGGAAGCTACAGCTTCTTTTTTCCGGCTGAGGGTATGGTTGTTTCAGGCGATACGCTTTTCATGGAAAGCGTCGGGCGGACCGATTTTCCGACCGGCAGCAATGAGGAACTGTTGAAGGCGATCACGGAAGTGCTTTACGAACTTCCGGAGGAGACCGTTGTGCTTCCGGGTCACGGACCCGCGACCAATATCGGTTACGAGAAGAAATACAATCTCTATACTTGGAAGAAGAAATAAGAACCTATGAGCATACTGGTGGAACTCAATCTATTCGGCAGGGACTATGAGCAGGAAATGCGCCCTTTGATCCGCGCGTTTCTTCCGGGAGCCGATTTTGAGGTCAACCATTACGAGGCGGAAGATGAGCCGATGCGGCTCGTGTTCGAGAAGGAAAAGGACCCGCTGATCCTTTCCTGTAACGTCGCCAACGATTATTCGTTCTGTATGCTTTTGATGGAAGACTGGTTCCGCATCCGCATTTATAAAAGCGGGGAGCTGATTGGACGCGCTGACGCGGACCATGTCGACCCGGAGAGAAAAGCATTTCGGAACAGTGTTGCCAGAGAAGTGTATAAGGTGCTCGCAAAGGAAACCGGGCACGGGCTCCCGTGGGGAATCCTGACCGGCGTAAGACCGACCAAGCTTGTCTATGAGGCAATCACGGACGGGCAGAGTGAAGACGCGATCAGAGCGCATCTGCGCGAGGAATACTGCTGCAGCGAAGAGAAGATCGAGACGAGCATTACGATCGCAAAACGCGAGCATGAAATCCTTTCGGGGATGGATTACCAAAACGGCTACAGCATCTACATCGGCATTCCGTTTTGTCCGACGACCTGCGCATACTGCTCGTTTACGTCGTATCCGCTTTCCAAATTCGGGAAGCTTGCGGACGACTATCTGGATGCGCTCGAGAAAGAGATTCAATTCCTCGGTACCTGCAGACCGAAGCAGAGACTCAGTACCGTTTATATCGGCGGAGGCACCCCGACGGCGCTTAACGAAGCGCAGCTGGAGAGACTGCTTTGTATGGTGAAAAAGTACCTGCCGATGGACGAAGTGCTCGAATATACGGTGGAGGCGGGACGCCCTGACAGCGTGACCGAGGGAAAGATGCGAATTCTAAAGGAATACGGCGTGAGCCGCATCAGCATCAACCCGCAGTCGATGCGCCAGAAGACGCTCGACGTGATCGGCCGGCGCCACACGGCGGAACAGATCAAAGACGCATTTGCCATGGCACGCGCATGCGGCCACGACAACA
>JAGADM010000134.1 GCA_017613595.1 Lachnospiraceae bacterium
ATCCGCAAGGTTCGCCATGCTGTTCCGAAGGCTTCCGGTACGGTTAAACAGAACAACCGCGTCACTTCTCGGAATCGACTTAAGAACCGCCGCCTGATAGACAAGGTACGTGATATACAGACCGTCCATAATGAAATCGGCAGCCAGGTAATTCCGCGCGAAACCGAGAAGCGTGCGCTTCATGCCGGCCTTCTTCTCCACCTTGTAAATCGCATCGTCCGCCTCGGCAAATTCTTCTTCGAGCCGGTCGCCGACCGCCGGATGCAGCCGAAGCTCCTTCGCGTAATCGTTCAGGTAGAAGACACGGCTCACATAGTTCCGTTTCCGCTCGAGCGGATTGACCTCAAGGCGCACCTTGTAATTCAGCTTATTCAGTACTTTGGACACGAGGAACCGGATCACGAAAGAGGCAAATACGAAAACAATGCCCATCGCGTTGGTCACCAGGTAAAACACGCCCGTCGTGAACAGAATCGTGAGCGCCTGCATAATGCCGTTGCACATCGTAAGGAACCGGTCAATCGAACTCTCCGCCTCCGCAACCGCCAGCACGAAATCGTTGTAGTACTCCGTGTCGTCGTAGCAGGACAGATCAAGCTCTGCCGCCTTCTTGAACATCTGCTCTTTAAGCGCTTTATAAAGCTTCGGTTTCGCCCGGAACGTCCAGCCGTGGATGAAGAACCCGTCCGGAACAATCTGCAGCATGTTCACCGTCAGGATGATTCCGATGACGAGAAGCGGTTTCCAGAACGGCTCCTGAAACTCCGCGCAGCGAAGCACATAGCGGATGCCGAGCACGTGCTCCAGGAAGATGATCCCCTGATAGCGGAACGCGTCGTAGAGGAAATAAATCATATAGCCCGGGCACGTCTTAAAACACAGTTTCCAGAGGAAAACCTGATTTTTCCAAACATGTTTCATGCGGAAGCACCCCCTTCCGTAATGGCAAGGTAGTTCTTCGCCTGTTTGTTGTACATGTCCGCGTAGATTCCGCTCTCGGCCATCAGCATCCGGTGCGTTCCCGCTTCCTTCACGGTGCCGTCCGAAAGCAGATATACCCAGTCGGCGTTCTGCACGGAACTAAGCCTGTGCGAGATAAACACGAGCGTATTCTTCTCGCACGTGCGATAAATGTTATCGAAAAGCGTACCCTCGGCAATCGGGTCGAGCGCGCTTGACGGCTCGTCGAATACCTTGAACGGGCACTCCTTAACGAACGCTCTCGCGACGACAATCTTTTGGAATTCGCCGCCCGAGAGCACAGCTCCCTTGTCATCGAACTCGTGCGTCAGAATCGTATGAATGCCTTTCGGAAGCGACATAACCTTGTCATATGCTCCGGCCAGCTTCAGTGCCTCAATGACGCGCTGTTCCCTCGGATCTGCCGCGTCCACGGCGGCACCCTCCGCCGGTTCGGCTTCGGTAAGCGGCTCGCCCATCATCACATTTTCCATTACGGTCATCGAGAACATGCGATGATCCTGAAACGCCGTCGCGAAGAGGTTCCGGTACTTCCGAAGATCGTACTCGCGGATGTCGCGGCCGTTTAACAGAATCTGGCCCTCGGTCGGGTCGTAGAAACGGAGCAGCAGCTTGATAATCGTCGTCTTGCCGGCGCCGTTATGGCCGACAAGCGCGTACGTCTTGCCGCCGCGGAATTCCATCGAAAGGTGCGAAATGACGGTCTTGTCCTTATAGGCAAATGACACGTCCCGAAACTCGATGCTCTTGATTTCCGTGCCCGGGTCGTCCCCTGCGTAATCCTCCGGAATGCGCTCCTTATATTCCATGAAGCCGCGCAGGTACTCGACGAAGAGGCCGTTCCGGAACAACTGTGTGAGCGCCTCGGTGAACCCGATCAGAATCCATGTCGTCGACACCATCATGCTTGTGATAACCGAAAGCTCCGCGAGTGTCATCGAATGGCTCACGACCGTCCGGTACGCGCCGTAGATCAGAAGCCCCTCGAAGATAAATGTGAACGTGAACATGACGTACAGCCAGTGCAGAATCATCGCTCGTTTCGTGTACTGCTTCGTCACGTCCGAAACACCGTTAATTGCGTCCTTATACTGGTGCTTCATGAGGCGGAACACACCGGTTAAACGCATCTCCTTCGCGTAATCCGGAAGGTACATGACACGATTGATATAGGCAATCCGCCGGTTGTGCGGTGCCATGTCCTTATTGCGCGCGTAGTCGATCTGGCTGATGCGCCGGTTAAAGACGAAATTGCCGATAATCGGAAAGATAATGAACAACACCGAAATCTTGTCCACCTGGTACATAAAGACAAATGCGCACACGCTCGCAATCGCGCCGAAGAAGGTCTTGAAAAGCGCTTCCGTCGTTCCGATGACGCGGGTGTCCGCCTGCTCCATCGCAAGGGTGTATTTGTCATAAAAATCACTGTCTTCAAAGCAGGACAGTTCCACATTGCGCGATTTGCGGAACAGCTTCCGGTACAGGCCTTTGTTGACTCTGGTCCGGTCAACCGGAAGAATCGCGCCGCTATATAGGTTCTCGTAAATCGTCATGGTGCCGTACACAACCACGACAACCACGATGTAGATAAAAATCCTGCCGAAACTGTCGCCTTCTTCTATGGCATTGATGATATGCCGCATGAAGAACGCGCTGTAAAACAGCCACTCAAAGTACCCGAGAAACCGCATCACTCCCTGATGAATCACAAGCGACGGGCAGATCTTGTAAAGCAGGCCGATCGCGAAGAAGTTGTTCTTAACCGCGCGGCCGCGGTCAATCTCCCGCTCCTTCTTCTGTTGCATTTTATCCCCTCCTTTCGGCATCGTACGGTCCCGATGCTTCCTAAAAAACTCCGCTCCCACGAAAAAAATTAGCGCCATTATACTTCGATGTCCCCTTCTTGTCAAGAAAAATATCCGGCAAATGCAAAACCCTTTTGCATTTGCCGAAATTCCCTTATTTTGTTCTTGTCATTCCGCGGAAAATGCTATAAATTATAAGTTAGATATATTACTACCCCGCGAGGAGAACATTGGCTATGAAAAAAGTGAAGCTTAAGAGAGCAAACGAAAGAACCCCTCTTGTAAAAGAGATTTATACCGCGGATCCGTCCGCGCATGTATTCGACGGCAAGATTTATATCTATCCGTCGCATGACTTCGCGCATGATTGTCCCGATGATGACAACGGCGACCAGTACATCATGAAGGATTACCACGTGCTGTCGATGGACAGCCTGGATTCCCCTTGCGTGGACAACGGTCTCGCGCTTTCCGAGGATGACATTCCGTGGGTTAAGAACCAGATGTGGGCACCTGACTGCATTAAGAAGAACGGCAAATACTACCTCGTATTTCCCGCTAAGGAT
>JAGADM010000135.1 GCA_017613595.1 Lachnospiraceae bacterium
CGAAGGAAAATGGTTCACTCCTCTCCGCGAATCCCTTCAGGCTTTCATTGAGAAGTCCCAGGAGTTCGTTACCGGTGAAGTTAAGATGAAGCTCTACAAGGGCAACATCATCAAGCAGGGAACCACTTCTCCTTACAGCCTCTACAACGAGAGCATCGCTTCCTTCACAACCGGCGACCTTTACAACCATAAGGATGCCGAAGGTTTCATCAACCTCTTCGGTCTCTCCCTCAAGGTTCGCGCCATGAAGCAGGCGGAAATCGAGAAGAACAAGTAATCTTCTCTCCCATTCCATTAACGAACAAAGCCCTGACAGACGACGTCAGGGCTTTTTATGTTATCTCTATAGGATCAGTATTCGTAATACTTGCCATCAAAACCGGATGTGTTTTCGCGAAGACGTTTCAGATTCAGAAGCGGCTTCAGAGTGGAATTGGATTTATCCGAAAAATTCGATGCAAGACGTTTAAGGGAACTGTCATTCTTCTTGGTATTTGCCGCCCTTGCAAGGCCTTTCGATGCAAGCAAAGTCAACAGATACTTACACACATTGTTTGTACCGGAAAGAAAAAAACTGAACGAATATTTTACATCGTCCGCCGTATAAATCTCATAATAGACTTCAATCCAATAAAACACGATGTCTTTTATTCGCGTACGTGAGGACGTAATATCTTTGGTTGCGATATCATAAATCATCTTTTGAAAATCATTTATGGCAATCCGGGATTTCATGTCCATCGCCTGGTCACCGACGGCCAGCCAACCGATCATAAGCTGATTATCCGGATGATCAAAGTTATACTTTACGATCTTATCAACCGTTCCGGCTACGGATTTAAGATTTTTTTCATTGTAAAACTTTAAATACTCCGCTTTCACGGAATCATCGGGTTCCTCAGATTCCTCGCTGCTTTCATAATAACCGATTTGATAGACTCTGTTCAGTGGACTTTCCGGGGAATGATAATACGAATCCTCCGGCTTCGGAGCCAACAGATTCAGATTCATGAACATCAATAAAATATCCGTCTCACTCTCGTTCAGAATCGCAAAAGAATTAAGATACTCTTTTCTCTTCTGCATCTCGGAAGCAAAATCTTCCGGTTCACCAAAGTAGTCGTTGCGAATATTCTCATATATAAGCAGATCTTTAACGTTTACATTCCGTTCCGAAGCAAGAGGTGTCGGTTCCGGAGTCGGGCTCGGCGTCGGCGTCGGTATCGGAGTTGCTGTGGGTGTCGGTGTTGTCGATTCCGTCGGCATAACCGTAACCGACGGCTCCGGCGTTATCGATGCTTCGGGACCGGCCGTTTTCTTTCCGCAACACGTCAGAACCGCAGCCGTGGTAAGCAGCAAAAACCATATGCACATTTTTCTCAGGTCTCTCACCGGTAACACCTCCTTTACCGTTAAAAAAAAATATGAAACTTCGAAATAATACAATCAGTCAAAAACCTTCGGATCAAATACGCCTTTACGAAGCATCGCGATCTCAAGTTTATAAGGCGCCAGCTTATCAGCACTTCCTCCGATCTCACGGTACGGCGTTTCGAGAATGATCGGCGTATCGGCGAATTCTTTGATCCGCGTTACCCCGCACAGCGCGTCAAATCCGATCGTTCCGAATCCGATGTTCTCGTGACGGTCCTTTGCCGCGCCCTGATCGTTTTTCGAATCGTTCAGGTGAATGCACGCAATCTGATTTAACGGAAAATACCGCTCAAACTGCTTTAAAACGCCTTCAAAGTCATTCTTCACATCGAATCCCGAGTCGTTCAGGTGACAGGTATCCATGCAGATACGGAGCTTATCGTTCCATTTGACGCCGTCATAGATGCGTGCAAGCTGCTCGAAACGGTTTCCGATCTCGCTTCCTTTGCCGGCCATTGTTTCGAGAGCGATATGCACTTTGCACTGAGGCGTAAGTACTTCATTCAAACCTTTCACGATGGAAGCAATCCCTGCGTCTTCGCCTGCTCCGACATGCGCGCCCGGATGAAGGACCAGCGTATCGGACCCCATTGCTTCGGTACGCTCGATCTCCTTCTTCAAAAACATGACCGCAAGGTCATACGTCTCGGCATTCACGGTATTCGCGAGGTTAATGATATACGGAGCATGAATGATGAATTTCTTCATGCCGTGCTCTTCCATCAGCGCGTGCGCCGCGGGAATATTCAGTTCGGAAATCTCCTTCCGCTTCGTATTCTGCGGAGCTCCGGTATAAAGCATAAACGTATCCGCGCCGTAGGAAAGCGCTTCCTTTACGGAACCGAGCATCATATCCCTACCGCTCATTCCGACATGCGAACCTAATAACATAATCCCTCTTTCTGAAAACGCGTGCCTCAGAGCACGCGTTTCAACTTATCTTATAATCTTTTAATGACAAATCCGTTCAGACCGCTTTTCTCACTGATCTCAATCCTTGATTCAATGCGGTACCCGGCCGTGCAGTACTTATACACGAGCTCCGGATTTCTGACAAGCATCAGAATGTAGCTGCCTTCCTTCAGATGGTCCTTGGCCTTACCGAAGAAACGGTAATAGATATTATCAATCTTGCCGGCATCCTCTTCCTTCGTTGCGAAAGGCATATCGGTTACAATCTCATCGAACAGCGAATCATGGCGGAAATCGAAGAAATCGCGATGGATAAAGTAAATCGGGAATTCCGACTCGTTACCGTTCTTTCTAGCCTTATCAATGGCTTCGCCGAATGTATCGACGCCGAACGCCGACTTCACCGGACTCAGGATATTTCTTTCAAAAAGCATTGTCCCGACACCGCAGAACGGATCAAGAACCTGCGCGTTCTTTTTAAGGAACGACTCGTTGATCTTAAGAAAAGCCGCGGCATTGATCGGCTTGATGCTTGCCGCAACAGCTTCCTTACGGTATGAGAACCGGTCATCATCGAGTGTCATCAGCTTAAAGTGGAACCGGAACGTGTTATCGTCCTTCTTGATGAGTCTCAGTTCCATCTCATAATGGTCTTTACTGAGCACGAGTTCCTGGTTCGACAGCCTGTGGATTTCGCCCGAAAGCCGCTTAACAAGTACCGACTTCTTCTTGTCATCGATGCCTTTGATCTCCATCCGGTAACAGAACGGTCCTTCGCCCTGATGCCGTTTCTTAAGATACTCGACAAAGCCGGCATCCATCAGCTGCATCGCTGCCGCATACGGGTCGTCTGTAATAGCCTTCAGATTCGGCAGGAAGAACAGGATCTCGCGATACGTCCGGATCGGGAGGTATTTGTCGAGCTGCTTCGTCTTCATATAGATGCCGGTCGGCAGCTGTTTCTTCTTCGCCTCGTCAATCAGCGAATCCGTAATCGGAACATAAGCCTTGTCGGTTACGAAAAGTACTTCGTTCTCCAGATTCCAGCCGGAAAATGTATGGCTGCTGTCCCGGTTATCCCCGAGGCATTCCTCAATCTCCTGCAGTTCCTCATTCAGATGTTTGCGGTCCTCCGGAGCGAGGTCGCCGTTCGTAATCTCTTCCTTGCGAAGCGTCAGGATATCGAGGATCGGCTTCTCTAACGGAAAATGCCTAAGCGATTTCAGGTACTGCGGCCGCACATAAAGTACGCCCTCCTTCTGAAACGCCCGGATCAGAATGGACGGAACAAGCGGATCGTCCACATACGCAAGCACTCTCGCAGCGTTCTTCCGCACCTTTGCATCGGCGTTTTCAAAATAGGCCGGCACATAGTTCATCAAAGGAATATGATATTCCTCGATTTCAATCGGAAGCATGCCGCCGAGAAGGTCGGCAACCGCCGCCAGCGTCTCACGGGGGCTTACGCCGTATTCCAGTTTTTCAATCAAACTCTTCAATGCTGTTCCATTTCCCTGCGGATGTCTTCGATATGTCTGTCAATCAGCTGATAAGGTTCCTGATTCTGAATCAGTTCGATATAATCGCGGATCGTAATGATCTTCTTCTCGCAAAGCATTCCGCCGCCGACCGGGTGAATTCCGTGAACGTCGGAGCCTGCGGTCTTCTTTAAACGGAACTGGTCCGCATACCAGTCAGCACGGTCATTTTGAATCTTCGGATTGGAGGAATTGATGGTCTCCACCGCGTCACAGTAATCCGGGAAAAGACGGATGCCGTCCAGATACCCTCTCTGACGGAACGGATGCGCCTGTACGCAGAATCCGCCGTCCGCGTGAACGATCTCATACTGCTGTACGGGAGTCCAGGTGATCATGTCCGGATGCTTCAGGAGCCAGGACTTATCCAGTCCGTAAATCAGGAATTCCGCGCCGTGGAAGTTCTCCTCCCAGCCGAAAAGCACGTTAAGGCCGATCTTATCGCCTTCCTCTTTCGCGTGCTCATAACCGCTGCAGAACTCTTCCACATACTGTTCCCAAGGAATATCCCGCTTCGGTCTCGTATTTCCGCGGAAGAAGTGATCCGTTATGATAACGGTATCATAGCCTTCCTCTTTTCTTGCGCGTGCGCATTCATAACCGTTCGAATAGCCGCAGGCGCTTCCTTCACTCGTGTGACTGTGTGTTTCGATTTTATACATATAGACGGAAAATAATCCTTTCCATAGTTTGTTTAAAGTATATCGGCCGTAACGGAAGTGGTTCTGTACTCAACCGCAAGACGCACACAATATAAGACTGCAGCAGCTATGAGTGCGGTTATCGTCAGTGTCACCCTTAAACTAACCTGCTGATGCTGCTCCGCTCCCCCGCTGTTCAAAACCATATCCTGCATTATAAAGAATACATATGCAACGGCACAGAGCAGAATGAATGCAAAATCAATGATCAGAAGGTTCCGCCATCGCGATGCGTATTCCGGAGAAACCCTTTCGCTGACCTCTCTGCGCATCAGCTCGTAATATACCGGTTTAATCGCCAGTATCGCCATTCCGATCATCGCCGACACAATATACATGATATAGGAATTCGATACCCCGGCAAGATAAAAGGATCCCGCCACCGGCAGAACGCATGCGATACACCCGAATACCGAAAGAATTCCGAAACTTTTCCGAAACCTTTTGAGTTTTTTAAGGGACGCGGAAAAAATAAACATGAGAACCAGAAAGAACACGGCTCCGCCCAAAAGGGCAAGTAGGGAAATGAAGAAATAAATTACATTTCCCAGATCAACTGACTCCCCGATGTTCGGCAGAATGAAAAACCATATCAGAAACAGCCCCGCTATCCCCTGGGCTACGATACTGAATTTAATGATTCCCGCCAGATCACCGAAAGTGTAAGCAAATTCCGAATTCCGGTTCATAGTTGAAGCGCCCCCGCCGCAGCAGCCGATCAATTACATATTGTAGCCTACAAGAAATGCCTGCTTATTCAACTCTACGGTCTTCGGCGGAACGGTATTCTCAATGACATTCAGCCAGTCTTCCTTCGAAAAATCCATATGCTTTGCCGCAAGTCCGAGAACGATCGTATTGAACGCCTTCGTGTTGCCGAGTTTTCTTGCTTCGGACAAAGCGTCAATCTTCAGCACCTTATACTTCTTCGAAAGGTCCTCAAGAATGCCCTCCGGATACTCCGCATCACCGATAACGACGGGCATCGGATCGATACGCTGGTCATTTACGATGATCACGCCGTCCTTCTTCATAAAGTGCGCGTAGCGAAGCGCCTCCAGACGCTCGAACGCGATCAGGACGTCAGCCTGTCCCTCTTCCACGATCGGCTCAAAAACCTTCTCACCGTAGCGGACAAATGTTACAACGCTTCCGCCTCTCTGTGCCATTCCGTGTACTTCGGAAAGCTTTACGTCATATCCCGCAGCGCGGGTGATACCGCCGAGAATACGGCTTGTGAGGAGGGTTCCCTGTCCGCCTACACCGACGATCATAATATTCTTCGTTTCCATAAGGCTACACCTCCGTTTTCTCGATCGCGCCGAATTTGCAAAGCTGTGCGCAGAGGCTGCAGCCGTTGCACATCGTGTCGTTGATGCTTACCGTACCGTCAGCATTCTTCGTGATCGCGGGGCAGCCGGGCTTCATGCACATGCCGCACTTCTTGCATTTATCAGGATTCGAAACGTACTGTACGGTAACCTTCTTCTTATTGAGCAGTGCGCAGGGCGCCTTTACAACGATAACGCTGAGCTCGTTCTTCGCGGTCTCTTCCTTAATCGCCTTTTCAAGCGCGGGAACGTCAAATGTGTTAACGACCTGAACGTTCGGAACGCCGATTGCCCGGCAAAGCTTAACCACGTCGATTGCGTTTACGATATCGCCCTTGAGGGTCTTACCGGTACCGGCGTGATCCTGATGGCCGGTCATACCGGTTGTGGAGTTGTCAAGAATCAGAACGGTTCCCGTTGCCTGGTTGTAAACCATGTTCATAAGAGAGTTTACCCCGGTATGCATGAAGGTGGAATCACCGATAACGGCAACCCAGTTCTTAACATAATCGGAGCCTTTGGCCTTTTCCATGCCGTGCAGCGTACTGATGGAGGAGCCCATGCAGACCGTCGTATCCACAACGCCGAGCGGTGCAACAGCGCCGAGCGTGTAGCATCCGATATCTCCTGCCGCATGCAGACCGAGCTTCTTCAAAACATAGAAAGTCGAACGGTGCGGACATCCGGGGCAAAGGATCGGCGGACGGTTCGGAACCTGCGCGGCGGCATCCAGACCGAGGTCAATGCCGAGGATCGCCTTACGGAGCATATTGGCGCTGTATTCACCCTGTACGGTGAAGATTTCCTTACCGGTGCAGGCAATACCCATTGCCTTAACCTGCTCCTCAATGATCGGATCAAGTTCCTCAACGATATATAACTTCTCTACCTTGGCGGCAAAGTCTTTGATCATCTTCTTCGGAAGCGGATTTACAAGTCCGAGTTTCAATACGGATGCATTCGGAAGGACTTCCTTTACGTACTGATAAGGGATACCGGAAGTGATCACGCCGATCTTCGTATCGTTCATCTCAACACGGTTGATTGGGAATGTCTCGGCATCGTCCGCCATGCGGATCTCGCGGTCCTCAACATGAAGGTGACGTGCCTTAGCCATACCGGGCATCATAACGTTCTTACGGATGTTCTTCTCGTAAGGCTTATCAGCGATCTCCGCACGGTCACAAAGATTCACAAGACCCTGCGAATGCGCAAGTCTCGTCGTTGTGCGGACCATAACAGGGGTGTCGTATTTCTCGGATAGATCATAGGCAAATTTCACGAATTCCTTCGCTTCATTGCTGTCGGAAGGCTCGATTACCGGAACCTTTGCGGCTCTTGCAACCGCACGGCTGTCCTGCTCGTTCTGGCTCGAGTAAAGACCGGGATCATCGGCTGCGATCATAACAAGACCGCCGTTTACGCCGATATAGGAAACGGTATAAAGCGGATCGGATGCAACGTTAACGCCGACATGCTTCATCGAAACAAGCGAACGTACACCGGCCATCGATGCGCCGATGGCAACTTCCATTGCCACCTTCTCATTCGGCGACCATTCCGCGTAGATTTCATCGTATTTTACCACATTCTCACTGATTTCCGTGCTCGGTGTTCCCGGATACGCGGACGAAACCTTCACGCCGGCTTCCCATGCGCCGCGGGCGATAGCTTCGTTACCGAGCATAATCTTTTGCTCTGCCATGTAAAATGTTCCTCCTGAATGCTTTGAAAACGGCTGTCCCGCCGTCTTGCGTTTCGCATAATAATATATCATTTACCCTCCGGAAATGCAATATTTATGCGTAAAAACCTTTGCTAAAACAAGAAATTGTGATATGATAAACAGGTAAAAAACTTAAGTCTGAAAGGAATTACCGTTTATGAAACTCTGGGGCGGTCGTTTTACCAAGGAAACCAACGAGCTGGTGAATCAATTCAATGCGTCGATCTCATTTGACTCCCGGTTCTATCATCAGGATATCAGAGGCAGTATTGCCCATGTAACCATGCTCGCGAAGCAGGGAATTCTTACCGATGCGGAGCGCGATACGATCATTGCCGGGCTCAAGGGGATTGAAGCCGATATCGAAAACGGAAAGCTTCCGATCGACAACTCCCAGGAAGACATCCACAGCTTCGTAGAGGCCAATCTGATCGAGCGTGTCGGCGACACCGGCAAGAAGCTTCATACCGGCCGCAGCCGTAATGACCAGGTTGCGCTTGATATGCGTCTTTATACAAGAGACGAAGTTGTTGAAACGAAGAAACTGCTGCTTCACCTGATGCAGACTCTCGAGTCCATCATGGAAGCCAATACCGAAACCTATATGCCCGGCTTCACGCACCTGCAGAAGGCGCAGCCGGTTACTCTCGCGCATCATATCGGTGCCTATATTGAGATGTTCAAACGCGATTACAGCCGTCTTTCGGATCTGTATGAGCGTATGAATTACTGTCCGCTCGGCGCGGGTGCCCTTGCGGGTACGACCTATCCGCTCGACCGCGACTATACCGCTTCCCTGCTCGGCTTTAAAGCTCCCACCGCCAACAGCATGGATTCCGTTTCCGACCGTGATTATCTGATTGATTATCTGAGCGCCGGCGCAACAATCATGATGCATCTGAGCCGCTTCAGCGAAGAGATGATACTCTGGAATTCGAACGAGTACCGTTTCATCGAACTCGATGACGCTTACTCGACCGGCTCGAGCATTATGCCGCAGAAGAAGAACCCCGATATTGCCGAGCTGATCCGCGGCAAGACCGGACGCGTATACGGCGCTTTGACAAGCCTTCTTACCACGATGAAGGGCATTCCGCTTGCATATAATAAGGACATGCAGGAGGACAAGGAGCTCACATTTGACGCCATCGATACGGTTAAGGGATGTATCTCCCTCTTCGACGGCATGATTGCGACGACAACGTTCCGCAAGGATGTCATGAAACAAAGCGCAGTCGGCGGCTTCACGAACGCAACCGACGCGGCCGATTACCTTGTAAACCACGGTGTTCCGTTCCGTGACGCACACGGCATCATCGGACGGCTGGTTCTTCTGTGCATTGAAAAGGATTGCGCGCTCGATGATCTTCCGCTTGCGGAATGGAAAGAAATATGCCCGGTATTCGAGGATGACATTTACGATGCCATTTCCCTGAAAACATGTGTCGACCGGAGAAATACGGTCGGCGCGCCGGGACCCGAAGCGATTGCCCGCGAGATTGCAGGCAACCGGCAGTTCCTCAAGGACAACGAATAAAAGAAAACGACGCAGGGGTGATTATGCCCCTGCGTTTTTTGATACCAGAATTCAATCCCGTTACTATCCCAATCTTTGACAGGGAGATGATTTTGTGTATATCTGTTTTCTCGGACAGTTGTCGGATTTTCATAATATTCCTTTAGACATAAACGATCGTATCATAATCTGTTCCGGCATTTCGGAACTTTTAGAGAATCTGCGGAGTTCCGTCGGCTCCGGTCCCGCCGCGGTCATCTGTAAACAGCCGATACCGGATGATGTCCGGGAGGCTGTCGGAATCTGTTTCCCGGAGGCCGCATTTGTCCCCTTTGAGAGTGCCGCGGAACATATTGCAGAGTACAGGGATCAGGTATTGCGCCTGACACCCGGTTTCAGCATGGAACTGAACGGTCTTCTGTACGCGGAATGCAGCCGGAAGATGATTCTGTTTCACAGAATAGGCTATGTGAGGACGCTCCGTTACTGCTTCGGACGTCTGCCGTTTGATACGCTAGAGCGCCACGGCATCATAAGGTGCCACGACAGCTTTGCGGTAAATCTGAATCATGTACGCGGTCTTGCCCCTGGAGCCTTTATTCTCGAGGACGGAACACGGATTCCGATCGGACGCACATATTCCAAAAAGATAACAAAATACCGGAAGATGTTTCGCGGAAACACCTCCCGGCTGAATGACTGATATATTATTCCGTAAAGAAGCACGCGTCGCCGAAGCTGAAGAAACGGTAGCGTTCACGGACCGCTTCCTCGTAGGCGCTGAGGGTAAGCTCCCTTCCCGCATATGCGGAAACAAGCATGATCAAAGTGGACTCCGGCAGATGGAAATTCGTGATCAGAGCATCCATCTCCTTGAACCGATATCCGGGATAAATGAAAATCTTCGTTTCACCGCTCTGCGCTTTCATAACGCCGTCTGCGGTAGCAACCGACTCAACCGTTCGGCAGCTCGTCGTACCGACACAGATTACGCGGTGTCCGCTCTTCTTCGCGCGGTTCATCTTGTCCGCGTCCTCTTCCCGCACCTGATACCACTCGGTGTGCATCTCATGATCGAGAATATCATCCTCTTTGACGGGACGGAACGTTCCGAGACCGACATGAAGCGTTACATGGGCAATATCGATGCCCTTTTCCTCAATCTTTTTAAGCAGTTCCTTCGTAAAATGAAGCCCCGCCGTCGGTGCTGCGGCCGATCCCGAATACTTCGCGTATACAGTCTGGTAACGGTCGCGGTCCTTCAATTCATGCGTGATATACGGAGGCAGCGGCATCTGTCCGAGTTCGTCTAAGATTTCTTCGAAAATCCCGTCAAAAAGGAACTCGACAATACGGTTTCCGTCCGGAAGAACTTCCTTAATCTCGGCAATCAGCTTACCGTTACCGAAGCTTACGCGGTCGCCTGCGCGGCAGCGCTTGCCGGGCTTTACGAGACTCTCCCATTGCGTATCGGAAAGACGCTTCAGAAGAAGAATTTCGATTCTCGCGCCGGGTACGTCGGGCTCGCGGTACGGTCCGTCGGTCTTATGCAGGCGCTCGCCGATCAGTCTCGCGGGAATCACCTTCGTATCGTTGATCACAAGGCAGTCGCCCGGATTCAAGTACTCGATGATATCCGTAAAATGCCTGTGCTCAAGCTCGCCGGTCTTCCGGTGTACAACAAGAAGTCTCGATGAAGACCGGTCCGTCAGCGGATCCTGCGCGATCAGTTCCTTCGGCAGATCAAAATAAAAATCGCTCGTCTTCATTCCTAGAAGCTGACCCCTTCCGCTCCGTACTCATTGAAATATGCTTTGATCGCGGCATAGATCTCGTCGTTGATGACAACATTGCCGTTTACTTCGTGATTATACAGTTCTTCGATTACATCCTTCATTGTTACGATGGCCGCGGTATCGATTCCGTACAGGTCCTTGATCTCGTCAAGCGCGCATTTGGTTCCTTTGCCGCGCTCCATACGGTTCAGAGAAACCATCAGACCGATTACTTTGATGTCGCCCTGTGCCTTCAGGATCGGGAACGTCTCTTCAATGGACTTGCCGGACGTCGTAACGTCTTCAATAATGACAACACGGTCTCCGTCTTTCAGTTTGCTTCCGAGAAGGATGCCTGCGTCGCCGTGGTCCTTCTCCTCTTTCCGGTTGCTGCAGTAGCGGATCTCCTTGCCGTACAGCTCGGAAAATGCGATAACCGTCGCCACACTTAACGGAATCCCCTTATAGGCGGGTCCGAACAGTACGTCGAAGTCCGTTCCGTATGTATCATGAATTGCCTTTGCGTAGTATTCGCCGAGTTTTTTCAGCTGATAACCGGTAACATAGCTGCCGGCATTCATAAAGAAAGGCGACTTACGGCCGCTCTTCAGCGTAAAATCCCCGAATTTCAATACATTGCTCTCCACCATGAAGCGGATAAATTCCTTCTTATACTGTTCCATAACCTCACCCCGGCCGAAGCCGTTATCCTTTCTGCCTTATCTATTCAAACGGCGAATCCGCCGTTTCTTTGCGTTTATCACCCTACGCAGCCGATAATCTCATTGATATCCTCGATATGATTGTCCCGAAGAAACGCCTCAATTCCATCAACAATCTCGGAAGTAACCGCAGGATTCCGGAAGTTGGCCGTTCCGACACTTACCGCAGTCGCTCCGGCCATCAGGAATTCGATTGCGTCCTCCGCACAGGCAATACCGCCCATACCGATCAGCGGCAGTTTCACGCTCTTAGCGACCTGATATACCATCCGTACGGCAACCGGCTTGATTGCGGGACCCGAAAGACCACCGGTACGGTTCGCGAGGGCAAATGTGCGTCTTCTGATGTCAATCTTCATCCCCATCAGCGTATTGATAAGCGATATTCCGTCCGCTCCGCCCGCCTCAACCGCCTTCGCGATTTCGGTAATGTCTGTCACGTTCGGACTGAGCTTCATAAATACGGGCTTCGTTCCGGCTGCGCTCTTAACGGCTTTCGTAATCTCCTCGGCCATCTTCGGATCGGTACCGAACGTTATGCCGCCCGCCTTAACATTCGGGCAGGAAATATTGATTTCCAGAATATCCGCGGTGCTCGCAGAAAGCCTATTCACCGCTTCCGTATATACCTCGGTCTTATGACCGCATCCGTTTACAATCTTACGCGTGTTGTACTGCGAAAGAAACGGCAGGTCGCGCTCTAAAAAGACGTCAAGTCCCGGATTCTGCAGTCCGATCGCGTTAAGCATGCCGCCGGTCGTTTCCATAACTCTCGGAGTCGGATTGCCTTCCCACGGAACAACCGAAACGCCCTTCGTCACAACACCGCCAAGCTTATTAAGGTCCGTGAAACGGGCAAATTCCATACCCGACCCGAACGTTCCCGAAGCCGTCAGAACGGGATTTTTCAATGTCACACCGGCAAGTTTTACTTCGGTATTCATTCCCGTACCTCCTAACTTCTTGTAAAATCAAGCACTTTCGAATCGAAAACCGGTCCTTCGGTGCAGATTCTCGCGTTCTTTACATGGCTGTGGCCGTCGACTTCTCTCGTCTTCGTAATGCAGCCGAGGCAGGCGCCGATTCCGCACGCCATCCGTTCCTCTAAGGAAATCAGCGCGGTTCCGCCGTTCTGTTCGGTATACGAAGCAAGTCCTTTAAGCATCGGCATCGGCCCGCAGGCGCATACCGTTTCAACGGAGATCCCGAGCTCGCGGATCGCGTCAACAACGGTTCCGTGTACGCCGAGGCTTCCGTCATCGGTTGCAATCACAACCTTGCCGTAGTTCTCGAAAGCGTCAACGAGAAATGTTCCTTTGTCGCGGAAACCGAGTACGATTGTTACGTTCTTACCCTGTTCCTTCAGTTTTCTGGAAAGGTAAAGCATCGGAGGAATTCCGATTCCGCCCCCGACAACGGTTACATCGTCCGTTTCCGTCTCCGGATAACCGTTTCCGACCGGTCCGAGGATCGTGATCGGGTCACCGCTCTTCTTTTCTGCAAATTCCGCGGTACCGAACCCTACGATACGAAATACGAGCCGCAGATGACCATTCATCGATTCACAGATGCTGATCGGTCTCGGCAGCAGATGCGCATTATCGTCGCAGTACAGGCATACGAACTGCCCGGGGCGCGCTTCCTCAGCGATTCCGGGTGCTTTTACAAGCATGTCGCTGATTCCCGGTGCGATTGTCTGAACGGATACGACCGTTCCCTTCGTGTATTCCATATTCCCCTCCGAATAACAGGCGATATCTTGTAACAGTATATATGAAAACCACAAAAGATGCAATTGTAAATCACCTTTTTTTGAGTTGCTTATTTCCGATAAAAATGGTAGAATATTCGTCGAATGCAGTTTGGGGACTGTATTTTCGTTATGGAGGAATGGAATGGAACAATACCGTCTCGGCATTGATATCGGTTCGACTACCGTAAAGATTGCCATCATAAATGAGAATCAGGAGATTCTGTTCGCGGATTATGAACGTCATTTCGCGAACATTCAGTCTACCCTTGCAAAACTTGTTAAGAAAGCACTGGAGCAGCTCGGCGATAAGAACGTATGCCCTGTCATGACCGGTTCGGGCGGTCTCGCGATCGCGGGCCAGATGAACATCCCGTTCGTGCAGGAAGTCGTTGCGGTTTCGTCCGCGCTTTCCTACTATTCTCCGAAAACCGACGTAGCCATCGAGCTCGGCGGCGAGGACGCTAAGATCATCTACTTCACCGGCGGCATCGAGCAGCGTATGAACGGTATCTGCGCGGGCGGCACCGGTTCCTTTATCGACCAGATGGCGAGCCTTTTGAAGACGGACGCCTCCGGTCTTAACGAATACGCCAAATCCTATCGTGAAATCTATCCGATTGCGGCACGCTGCGGCGTATTTGCCAAATCGGACATCCAGCCTTTGATCAACGAAGGTGCTACGAAGCCGGATCTCTCCGCTTCGATATTCCAGGCTGTTGTCAATCAGACCATCAGCGGTCTCGCCTGCGGCAAGCCGATACGCGGCAACGTCGCATTCTTAGGCGGCCCGCTTCATTTCCTGACCGAACTCCGTCAGGCTTTTATCCGTACGCTCAAACTGACTCCCGACCAGGTTTACGCACCCGATCATTCGCATCTTTTCGCTGCGATCGGATCCGCGATGGCTTCGGAAGGTAAAGCCGAAACAACGCTTTCTTCAATGTTCGAACTGCTTGATAAAGGCATTCATATGGCATTCGAGGTTGACCGTATGGAGCCCCTCTTCGCAAGCGAGGAGGAATACGAGGCGTTCAAGGAACGTCACTCGAAGCATACGGTTGAGAAATTCCCGCTTGCCGATTACGAAGGCAACTGCTATCTCGGTATTGATGCCGGTTCGACGACGACCAAGCTCGCGCTCGTCGGCGAGGACGGCAAGCTCTTATATTCGTTTTACAGCAACAACAACGGTTCCCTTTTAAAGACAACGATCCGTGCCATCAAGGAAGTTTACGAAATGATGCCCGAATCGGTTAAAATCGTGCGCGCATGCTCGACCGGTTACGGCGAGGCGCTCGTAAAGTCCGCTCTCATGCTTGACGAGGGCGAAGTGGAAACCGTTGCCCACTACTATGCAGCTTCGTTCTTCAATCCTTCCGTTGACTGCATCCTTGATATCGGCGGCCAGGATATGAAGTGCATTAAGATCAAGAATCATACGGTCGACAAGGTTCAGCTGAATGAGGCATGCTCTTCCGGATGCGGCTCGTTCATCGAGACATTTGCCCGAAGCCTTGATTACGATGTGGCGGACTTCGCGAAGATTGCCCTTTTCGCAGCCAATCCGATTGATCTCGGCTCCCGCTGTACCGTATTCATGAACTCCAAGGTTAAGCAGGCGCAGAAGGAAGGCGCCACGGTTTCCGACATCTCCGCCGGTCTTGCTTATTCCGTAATTAAAAATGCCCTTTATAAGGTTATCAAGGTTACCGACCCGTCCGATCTCGGACGCAATATCGTTGTTCAGGGCGGAACCTTCTATAACGATGCCGTTCTTCGAAGCCTCGAGCGTATCGCCGGCGTGGAAGTCGTACGCCCCGATATCGCGGGTATCATGGGTGCTTTCGGCGCCGCTCTGATCGCACGTGAGCACTATGACGGCACCATGTCGACGATGCTTGACGAGGAGCAGGTCGGCGAACTGAAATTCGAAACGACAATGGCGCGCTGCAAAGGCTGTACGAACGCCTGTCTTCTCACGGTTAACCGTTTCTCGGGCGGACGCCAGTTCGTATCCGGTAACCGCTGCGAACGCGGTATCGGCAAGGAGAAGAACGCCGAAGGTATTCCGAATCTGTTCGAATATAAGCTGAAGCGCACATTTGACTATACGCCTCTTACCGAAGTGGAAGCAAAACGCGGCAAGGTAGGTATTCCGCGCGTTCTCAATATGTACGAGAACTATCCGTTCTGGTTTACGTTCTTTACGAAGCTCGGCTACCGTGTAATCCTCTCGCCCGCTTCCAACCGTAAGATCTACGAGCTCGGTATTGAATCGATCCCTAGTGAATCGGAATGCTATCCGGCAAAGCTTGCGCACGGTCATATCACCTGGCTCATTAAGCAGAACGTACCGTACATCTTCTATCCGTGCATTCCTTACGAGCGTATTGAGGATAAAGGCGCAGGCAACCACTACAACTGCCCGATCGTTACCTCCTACGGGGAAAATATCAAGAACAACGTCGACGAACTGTATAATAATCCGGATATCGTTTACGAGAATCCGTTCTTCTCTTTGGAGAGCGAACAGATCATCACCGACGGTCTGCTTCGTCATTTTACGCCGAAGGGAATCTCTGAACAGGAGATTCGCGATGCCGCTCACGCCGCCTATGCGGAACTGCAGAACATCCGTGACGACATCCGCAAGAAGGGCGAAGAAACACTCAAATACCTCGAAGTAACCGGACGCAACGGTATCGTACTTGCAGGCCGTCCGTACCATATCGATCCCGAGATCCATCACGGTATTCCTGATATGATCTGCTCTTACGGTGTTGCCGTTCTGACCGAGGACAGCGTAAGCCACCTTGGCAAAGCGGAACGTCCTATGATTGTTGTCGACCAGTGGATGTACCATACCCGTCTCTACAACGCGGCGCAGTTTGTTACGACCCGCAAGGATCTCGAACTGATCCAGCTGAACTCGTTCGGCTGCGGTCTCGACGCGGTTACCACCGACGGGGTAAATGATATCCTTTCCGCCGCAGGCAAAATCTACACCGTATTGAAGATCGACGAAGTTAACAACCTCGGTGCGGCCCGTATCCGTGTGCGTTCGCTTCTTTCCGCGATCAAGGACCGTAAACGTAAGAACTATACATGTGAGACCAGACCCGCCCGCTATGAGCGTGCCGTATTCACCCAGGAGATGCGTAAGAACTATACGGTTCTCGCGCCGCAGATGTCTCCGATCCATTTCCGTCTTCTTGAGAAGGCATTCAATTATTCCGGGTTTACGCTTGAGGTTCTCGGAAACGATAACCGTGACGCGATTGATGTCGGTCTGAAATACGTTAACAATGATGCGTGCTATCCGTCCCTGATCGTTGTCGGACAGTTTATGAGCGCATTGCTCTCCGGCCGCTACGACACGCATAAGGTCGCGATTCTTATTACGCAGACCGGCGGCGGATGCCGTGCGACCAACTACATCGGATTTATCCGAAGAGCCCTGAAGAATGCCGGCATGGACTACATTCCGGTTATCTCCCTGAGCACTTCGGGGCTTGAGAAAAACCCGGGCTTAAAGTATAAGCCGAAGATCCTTCTGCGCTGCCTCGAAGCTCTCGTGTACGGCGATCTTCTGATGCGTGTATTGTACCGCATGCGTCCTTACGAGATCACAAAGGGAAGCGCCAACGCTCTTTACGAACAATGGAACACGAAGCTCAGCGAAGCTTTGAAGCATCCCTCGCTCCGCACTTTCAAGAAGAACTGCCGTCAGCTGGTAAGGGATTTCGATAATCTTCCGATTGACGAAACGCTTAAGAAACCTCGCGTCGGCATCGTCGGTGAGATCCTTGTTAAGTTCCTTCCTACCGCGAACAATCATCTGGTTGATCTTCTTGAACAGGAAGGCGCTGAAGCGGTATGTCCGGATCTGATCGACTTCTTCCTCTATACCTGCTATGACAGCGAGATCAAGTATCAGCTGCTCGGCAAGAGTAAGAAGGTTGCCCGCTACAACAACTGGGCCATCAACATCATCGAGTATGTCCGTAAGGCCGGCCAGGAAGAACTGAAGGCAAGTAAACACTTTGAGCATGCCAATCCGATTCAGTACATGCAGAAGCTCTCCGAGCCTTATGTTTCTCCCGGAAATATGACCGGTGAAGGCTGGTTCCTCACTTCCGAAATGGTTGAACTGATCGAAACCGGCACGCCGAACATCGTATGCGCGCAGCCTTTCGCCTGCCTGCCGAACCATATCGTAGGTAAGGGTGTAATCAAGACGCTTCGGGCACATTTTCCGAATGCCAATATTGTGGCTGTCGACTACGACCCCGGTGCCAGCGAAGTAAACCAGCTGAACCGTATCAAACTGATGCTCTCCGTTGCCAACAAGCGGGCGCAGGAAGGAATCGGAACAAGATAAAAGGAGGTTCCCCATGAAGAAAGCACTCGTACTTGTACTCATTGTGGCTGCAGTTCTTCTTGCCGGGAGTATCTGAAAAAAACATGAAGAAAATACTCGGACTCAAAAAGAAGCATTTTATCATTCTGATCGTGTCGCTCTGCGCCGTAGCTTTGATTGCTGAAGGCATTCTGCTTGCACACACATTTGCCGATAAAAAGGACAAGGATAAGAAGACTTCGAAAGTAACTGCCACTCCGACAATAGATTCTGAAGAAGCACTGCGTGAATCTTTAGATGAAGAGGCGGCGGAAGAAGTAAGGCATTGCATTGAAATCGCTCTGGCGCCAATCGAGACATATGATGAAATGGAAGCAGCCCTCGGAGATGCAACCGATTATGTAAAAGTGTTTAGTTTAATAAATGCCGGTTTACAATACTATAGAGATTTACCGGCGATGCATAAGGAACTAACCGATGTTTATGCTGACAAATTAGACAAAGGTGATTTCTTCAAATCGGAGAAATACAAAAACAGTGAATATATCATTACCGTTAAGCTTCCTGAAAAGCCCAAGGATGCTATGACAGTAAAGGGAACATGGAAAGAAAAGTAAAAATATACCGTTAAAAAAATCCGCTGATCTCTCAGCGGATTTTTCTTTGCCTATCTCTTCTATCTTGTAAATTTGCTCAAGAACAGCCATGCATGCTCGCACGTATGCACTCTGCACTCATGTCCCTGTCCGCTGATACTTCCGAGAGCCGTGCGGCATACGCCGTCGGTACTGTCGAAGTATTCAACGGTCAGAACACTTCCGCGTGACGGATCATCGAAATGATCGGTCCGGTCTCCGTTAACACCCCAGATTTTATTCTCCCACGCTTCCTGATTCTCAAAGGTTACCACATAAGGATTCTTCACACGGTTTACTTCGAACAGATACCGGATGCGGTCCCAGCACTTGTGCGCCTGGAACGGAAGTTCCGGAAGAGGCGTGATCTCGCCACCCGCATAGAAAACGGGTACCGGAACGTTCTTGTTGATCTCACACGGAGCCTTCTGACCGTAAGAGTTATCTCCCACTTCAAAGGTCGCGTCCATCGGTGCCAGTCCGGCAAATACACCCGGATACTCCTGATAGAGATCCCAGGATTTGCAGCCGCCCATCGAGAATCCGCTCGCATAGATACGGCTTGCGTCTACCGGATATTTCTTCTTAAGCTTTTCAATCAGCGCTACCATCTCGGTCGCCGTGCTGTTCAGATGGTTCTCAATCGCAATCAGCAGGAAATTATGCTTATGGGCAACCGAATACCAGCCGGAAACATTCGAAATATACATTGCGGAATCTCCGCCGCCGTGGAAAGCAATGAGCATCGGAACCGGGCCGTTATCGAAAAGGCCCTTGTTGTAATAGGCAAGGTAACCTACCTCATGCTCGGTCGTTCCCTTATCGTCACCCATGTTATCTTTGGATGTCGGAAGCACTTCCACGCAGTCCTCACGGATCATGCCGAGTTCCGTAAGATTCGGCTCATTTTCCGTGTTTCCGCACCAACGGCGGTATTTGATCAGAAAACTCTTAAAATCGTCCGTATAGTCCGCCTGAGCCTTCACAAGCACCTTCTTGCAGCCTCTTGAGAGCGCCATATTCACGTCCGCGCCGTTTCCGACGGAAATGACAGGAATATCGCTTCTCTTAATATCCGGAACAGCCGTCGCGCCGTTTAAGATGCAGCACGCGGGCGTAATCTCGCCCGGTCCCCACAGAAACTCGCCGTTCACGGTCTGCAGCAGATACTTTCCGATATAGTCTGCCGAAGCGCCGAAACCGTATACATACGTGCGGAATATCGCGCCGCGGATAAAGAAGCCCGCCCACTCGCCGGTAAATCGGTTGCGCATCGTTACGCAGCCGTCTTTAAAGTACTGATGAATCTTCGAATTGGCGATCAGCTCCTGATAAAGCGAAACATCGGCGCCACTCCAGCCGCCCTCCGCGGTCGGATAGACAAATACGACACTCGAGTCGAAAGAAGCCGCAATCTTCGAAAGACCGCACTCCTCCGCCCACGCGATTGCCTCATCGGCAGTCTGCTCCTTTTCCTCGAGTACGATCAGGTACGGTGCGCCGAAGCCGTAATTGATGACGTCTCCGCGCAGATTGTTGTCGGGCACATACACTTTCACGCGGAACGTGTCATATGCCGCAGTCCAGAAACGTCCGTTTCCCTTACGGATGACTTCCGGCATCTTGCTCATAGCCATGGTTTTATCCTCCTCATAATACAGCTTTTATCAAACACCCCTCGCGGGTATTCTTCGAAAACCTCTAACTCCCGCTGACGTAACCGGCTCCGCCGGTCTTCTGTCTGAACCTCTCTACGGCACCACAACCACACTGTACAGGTACAGAATCAGCGGTATCGTTACAATGCTTAAAAGCGTTGATAATCCGAATATGTGCGATGCCGTCTCGACATCGCGGTTAAACTTCTTCGCAAAAAGGATCGTATTGGTCGCCGTCGGGCAGGCCGTCACGATCATAATATACTGCTTGATATCGTACGAAGCCGGCAGATACCGGAATACTAAAATCAGAATGCACGGGAACAGGATCAGCCGCAGGAATACGATATAGTAATTCCGCAGTCTTCTGAAGCTTTTCAGAATGTCCACCTTCGCGATCAGCATACCCGCGACAAGCATTGCAAGCGGCGTATTCATGTTCGAAAGGTAGTTACACGTCTCGGTCACAGGCTTCGGGAAACGGATCTGCACGAAATAACAGAACAGGCCGACAAATACGCTGATGACCGTCGGATTCGCGAACAGCTTCAGAACCGTCTTCGGGGTAAACTTTATGCCGTTAGCCTTCTGTAAGATGGCTACACCGAATGTCCAGACGGCAAGCTGGAACATCATCAGATACGTATTGCTGAAGAACACGCCGGTTGTTCCCGCAACCGAAACGACAAGCGGGATTCCCATAAAGCCGTTGTTCGGGAAGCACGCCGCGAACTGTTCGACATCGGCACGGTTCTTCTCGCTCTTAATCCTAGCCAGAAAGGAAACGATAATTCCGAGACACATCGCAAGCGCAGCGACACCGAGCGCGACAAGAAGATTCTTCGCCTTTTCCGCCGAATATTCCTCCTGATACGTCTTTAGGATCAGTGCCGGCGTAACGATGTATAAAAGCACCGTCGTCATGTCGTCGGCCGTCTTCTCCGCAACGAAGCGGAAATGGTACAGACAGAAGCCGATCAGCATGATCAGGAACATGATAAACACCTGATTGGCAAGTGTAAGCGCTACATCCATGAATTGTTATACTCCTTATCAGCCGGCAAATGTGCCGGACATATCCATCATTCCGTAATACCAGCCTGTGATACCATCCTTTTTGATCAGGTATCCGCGGCTCGTGGCGGCGATCACCGAAACCACGTCCCCGAGCGTTACGGAGATCTGGTAATCCGTGATGTCATCCGAATAATACACGCCGTCCTTCTTCGAAAGAAACGACGTCGGGATCCAGAAATTGATATCGGTCTTATCCTGCTTGCAGTACGTGAAATCGTCGACCACGCGGAGCGGGATCACGACATTGTCCGACGAAGTGATCGAATGGCTGTACTCTCCCGCCGGCTGGCTGTTCATCACCTTTGCCTTCGGCAGCGTATCCTCATAAACGAACTCCGCCTTACGGATGTCGGGCTCGCGCATGATCACGGCATTCAGCTGACCGTCGCGTTTCTGCGAGATCCCGCCGTTCATGCACACAATCCTTCTCTTATGCACGATATACGGGTTGGAATCGCGCCGGAAGCGGTTATAAAGCATCACCGGCCAATATCCGACGAAGACATACTTGTCAAACGAAAAACCTTTATCAAGGAACGCGTCGGCGCGAATGACCTCGTTCGGATTCATATCCTCGAGCCTTCCCGGAAGGATCTGGGCATGCGCGAACAGGAAGTGGTCGGTCTCGATAATATGAGGCATCGCACAGACAAATGCGATCTCTCTCTCATAAAGTACCCGCAGCGACTGCTTTACGAAGAACATATTCGTATCGGGCTTCAGCTCGATATTGCTGTTCACGCACATATCGTAAATGAGTCCGCTTTTCCGCGAAAGGACATAGCGGAGAAGTTCCTCGTTCCGGTCGTTCCGCAGCAGTTCCTTACAGATGATGTCACGGTCGCCTAAAACCGTATAAACCGGATTGGACGCGGACAGTTCCATGACATGACGAAGCGTACGAAGACTGTCAGGCCCCTCTTCGACAAGATTGCCGAGGATGAAAAGGGCGTCCTTCTTCGTATAGCCGATCTTCGCGAGCAGACGGGTAAATGCTTCATCATTCCCGTTCAGGTCGCCGATGATCACGACTCTCTCGATTCCTTCCGGCTTTGCCGGACGCATTACAGAAACTGCCATTGGTTACTTCACTCTCTTACAGACTATGATCAGGCGGCCGTCCTCGACATAATGGTCGCAGGTCGAAAGCGACAGGAGCTCATCGCCCCATACCGCGTCGAAGCCGCATGTATAAAGCGCACGTGCGCGCATCTCCGTTACATAGGTATTGAACTGTTCCTCGGTAAGGACGCCGCCGTACTGGTAATATTTGAAAACCTTATCGGTCTTGGCGTAAATCTTTGAGCGGCACACATACATGACCTGATAAACGCCGGTACTGATCGCGGTATTAAAATACACGTAGGGATGCTCCTCCGCGTAAGCCTTGTCCTTGTACTTACGAAGAAGCCCGAACGATGTACCGTCACGCATATCATGCCCGTACAGGATGTAATTGCGGCTGAGCCCGATCTTGGTCGCGCCGTCCATAAACGGCAGGCCTCTGGGGTCGCTCTTCTTATCCATGTTCCGGTTCAGATAATAATCGTACTGCGACGGACAGAACATGACCGGATACGACATCGTCGTGTCGGGAATTTCGATATAGCCGATACAGTCGCGGTTCTTCCCGACAAGCACGGAGTACTGCTCGCGCCACGTATCGGTAATCTCCTCCGTGAAGTTCGACACATATGCCACCAGCTCGTGTTCCTTTTCATCGGGAAATATGAGCCTGTCGCGGTTCGTTCGGAGCGATTCGGTCAGGTCCTCTTCATTCCGCGCGATACCGCCGCCGATCTCTTCGCTCAGGCGGCTCATCTCCTTCTTGTAGCGGGCACCCTTCACATAATACGAAATCAGCCGGAACGCGCTGTATAAAAAGATCAGGGCAAATACGACCAAAAGCACATCGTAAATACGCCTCTTCGCCTTCGAAGAGCCCTTTTCAGGCCGCACGGGAGCCTCTTCGGCTTCCGCCTGAAAGCCTTCCGAAGTCTCAGCGTTTCTTTTCGTTTCGTCCGTTTCCGCCATGCCGTCTCCCCTGTCTTTTTCGGCCGCCGGCGCATTTTCCGGCAGCATGCCATTATATTACCACAATTTCATGTGAAATTCCACTTATAAATCGGGGCGAAAAGGATAAAAAAACAGTAATATTCATATGGTATTTTCCGCAGCAATATGCTAAAATATGAGGCGATGAATTTTCTCAGATGAAAGGAGTTTTACTCGTATGATTTATTCTCAGGAAGTAGAAAAAATGTGTACGGTTGCACAGGGCGTGCATCACGGTTGTGCCCCCATCCCTGAAGAAGCAAAGTGGATTCAGGCGAAGGAAGTAAAGGACATCTCCGGTTTCACTCACGGCGTAGGCTGGTGTGCTCCTCAGCAGGGCGCCTGCAAGCTGTCTCTGAACATTAAGGAAGGTATCATTCAGGAAGCTCTCGTTGAGACGATCGGCTGCTCCGGAATGACCCACTCTGCCGCTATGGCATCCGAAATTCTTCCGGGTCTCACCGTTCTCGAAGCACTGAACACCGACCTTGTATGCGATGCGATCAACACCGCTATGAGAGAACTGTTCCTGCAGATCGTATACGGACGTTCCCAGAGCGCATTCTCCGAAGACGGTCTTCCGGTAGGCGCAGGTCTTGAGGATCTCGGAAAAGGTCTCCGTTCTCAGGTTGGTACGATGTACGGCACTCTGAAGAAGGGTCCCCGTTACCTTGAGATGGCTGAAGGCTATGTTACCGGTATCGCACTTGACGCTAACAACGAAATTATCGGCTACAAGTTCGTTTCGCTCGGCAAGATGACTGACTTCATCAAGAAGGGCGACGATCCGAACACCGCTTACGAGAAGGCTTGCGGTCAGTACGGCCGTGTTGCCGATGCGGTTAAGATTATCGATCCCAGAACCGATAAAGAGTTAGAGAAGTAGGAGGAAACGACAATGGCATTATTTGAATCTTATGAGAGAAGAATTGATACTATCAATTCCGTATTGAACAGCTATGGCATCTCCTCCATCGAAGAGGCAGAAAAGATTACCAAGGATGCAGGCCTCAATGTTTACGATCAGGTTAAGAAGATTCAGCC
>JAGADM010000136.1 GCA_017613595.1 Lachnospiraceae bacterium
CGTGAAGAAGTACCTCTACAAGATGCAGGAGGACTACAATCTTCCGAACATCATGATGACGACCTACTATGCATATTACGGCGAGACGCAGGCGTTCCGTGAGATTTCCTTTAAGCCGAGAACCGCAGGCAAGAACTCGATAAATATCCGTAAGATTTTCGGCATCGGCTGGAAGGCGCTCGGCGATTTCCGGCGCTTTAAGAAGGATATGAAGAAAGACAAAAAGGCCATGAAGGGAGCAGGCGCATGATTGATACCGCGGTAAGTTTTCGGGAGCCGATCTACAAGGACGGCGAGTACAACTACGAGGCTGCGTACGGCTTTACGCCGTTTATCTATACCTATCTCCATGACGATGACGAGGTGCGCCCGTGCTTTCTGATCGTACCGGGCGGCGGCTACTGCATGGTCGTCAACACCGAGGGTGAGGCGGTCGGCGACGTCTTCTACAAGATGGGGATGAACATTATCGTTCTGACCTATACGACCGATATCACGATGTCGGTGCCGCTTCGGGACCAGCCCATGAAGGACCTGAGCCGCGCTATTCGTTATATCAGGGCCAATGCCGCACGCTTTCACATTGACCCGTCGCGCATTACGATATGCGGATCCTCTGCGGGAGGACATCTCTGCGCAACGGTAGCCACACATTTTTCGGATATAAACGACCCCGATCCGGAGTACGCTCCGTTCAGCAACCGCCCCGACGGCGCGGTTCTCTGCTATCCGGTCATTACGACCGGCGAGTTTACCCATATCTATTCGGTGTGGGCGCTTGTGGGGCAGAACGCGGGCGATGACGAGATGAATTACTACTCCCTTGAGAAGCAGGTGACGAAGAACACGCCGCCCTGCTTTATCTGGCAGACGGTTACCGACAACCTCGTTCCGGTGGAGAACAGCATGATGTTCGCGGAAGCCTGCAGAAAGGCCGGAGTATCGTACGCTTACTACGCATTCCCTGCTGGCTGGCACGGTCTTTCGGTGTACAGCGACCGCTTTAAGACCGGTGACTTCGGCGAACCGTATACGATGGAGCAGGTTAACCTTGCCGTACAGGCGGTCAAGGAGCATAAGGGTGTCCGCGTATCTGAGGAACGCCGCACGGAGCTGATGATTCAGTTCTTCGGAAATCCCGAAGGCGAAGAGAGTCCGAAGCCCGAGGGCGAGCGTCCGCCCATGCCGCCGATGCCCGACTTCCGCGATGTCGCGATGTGGCCGGAGCTCTGCAAAGAGTGGATGAAACTGCAAAAACTGTTATAGATTTTACAAAGATTTAGCCTTTACTAATTGTTCGGGAAATGCTACAATAAAGAGAGAATCTGAATTCACGGAGGTGTTTTTTCATGACTCAGGAAGCAATTGGCAAGTTTATTGCACAGTGCAGAGAAGACCAGAAGCTTACGCAGGCGATGCTCGCAGGACGTTTGGGCGTAAAGCCGAATACGATTGCCGCATGGGAAGAGGGACATGCAACTCCGAGTGCGGATTTGTTTGAGCCCCTGTGCCGGATTTTGGAAGTCCAGGTTTCGGAACTGCTTGCCGGCAAGAAGTTAAAGGATGCCGATAAGATTGAGCGCGGCGAGAAGTCCGCGGGTGCCGTTTTGGCTACCAAGGCAGGATTGAAGCTTTTGAACGTTCTCTCCATCGTTTTGATTATTCTCGGCGGCGTTATCGTCGTTACCGTATGGACGCTTCCCGTTCAGTTCAGCGCGAAAGCGATTCCCGCAGTTGCAGGACTCGGTGCAGCCGGTTTCGGTGTTGCATTTATGGTGCTGTTCGGTAAAGTAAAAGCCCGTCTGGAAAAAGAATAACCGATTTTTTGAAGACCGTCTGCCGGATTTCGGCAGGCGGTTTTTTTGTAATACTTTTGTAATATTTCGGGAGTATTTCTGTAATAACTCTTTGCTATGATGAAGAAAAGCGTATTTTAAGAGGAGCAGGTTCTCTATGAGGAAATGGTTACTGCTGTGTCTGTGCGCGGGGGCAATTGTTCTGTGCGCGGCTTGCAGCAAAGGGAAAATGGAAGTGGACAAGGGCGACCCGAACAAACCGGCGACCGAGAAGGTGTCGAATACCCCGACGGTGACGAACACCCCGACGCCGACCGTGACGGCCGAAAGTCCTTTGAATACATTCTCGATGATTTTTCTGAAGGACGCGGACAGCGTCTGGTTTCTTACCAAACAGGAAGAGACCGACGTGCTTTTATATGAGCGGGAGACCGTGGACCGCGTGATGTATAAGCACGGAAGGGAAATCACCGTATTCTACATCGACGAGGACGACATTCTCGAGTGGCTCAAACTCTCCGATGACGACATCATTGCGCGGGCAAGGACGTATCCGTACATCACATTTGACGTCGAAGACGCGATGTTTTATCAGGCGGATGAGGGCGACGAAGTCTACAATTACACACCGGAGGGCGTCTGCTTTCTGAACGGCAGCGCGGTTGAAAAGAAGGACGTAAACCTTCCGGACGGCGGGCTTTTCACAATCCCCGCGGGAATTCCGTTCAGCAGCATGTACCACGGCATCATGATTTCCGGCTTTGTGTATGACGGGCGGGAGATTGACATGGGCACGAACGTCCAGTACTTCATGGTCTGTGCGACCGACATCCTCTACCGGATGGACGGGGCCGGGCAGGTCGGGACGCAGTTCTATTCCGCCGATCAGATTGCGGCCCGCGTGAAGGAAGCCCGGAAGAACTGGCAGTTCGTCGGAACGGACCGCGAGCCGTACCTTGAGGGCTGCGAGGTGTATTACGACCCGGGCAGCGATTCGTATGTCATGACCGATAAGATGTACTGTGACACCGTGATTCCGAAACGGCAGTTCTGGGCGCGGACGTATGATCCGGATCTTACGGCAAGGCAGTACTGGTATGTTCATGAAGGCGGCGGAGGCTACTACAGCTTCGATCCGGCCGGAAGGAACCGGTCTTCGGAGTGGCTCACACTGTACCCGGAAGGTACGGGTGTTGAGCCCGAGTATATGATATACGCGGTCGGAAACGTCTTTATGAAACTTAAGGAACCCGTTTCGCACGGCAAAGGAGAGCACAGCGAGGAAGTAAAAATCGGCCGCTATGTTCCGGATGAACAGACGATTGTTTATCCGTTTGTGAAGACGATGGCGCATCTTCCGGTAAGACCGGATGAGCAGGTTTCGGGAGAGTTCCTCGTCGACGGAAAGGATTACAGTGAAACATACCGGCAGAAGATTGCCGAGCTGCTGGAAAGCACTTCCGAGAGTGAATGGACGGAGATGCTTTATGACAGCAGCGAAGAAGTGCTCGGGGGCGAGATTTATATAGAGTTAACGGTACGCAAGGAGCCCGCAACGGATACGGAGGAAGCGCATGTGTCCTACACGATGACGTATTCCTACAAAAGCGATGTCGTCGGCTATTCTTTCGCCGAAACGTACGGAAAGTAGTTTTTTTCAAAAGGAGGGTTGACAAGCCCTCCTTTTTGGTCTAATATCGGTGTGTGACGAGAAATGACAAAGTACTTTACATTTTTCGCCGCACTTTTTACTACCCGATTTTTTCATTTTGCATGGTGACAAATCAAAAAAGTTGTGATAGTATATAGACAGAACAGAGAAACAAACCTGTTCGAAAACTTAATAAGTTGGTTCATTACTTCTCTGAAGTAATTTCTCCCCCCACACAAACTGCGATTCAGAAATGGATCGCAGTTCTTTTTCCCAAAACTTTTCAAAAGGAGGTCTTCCTGCCATGAAATACCC
>JAGADM010000137.1 GCA_017613595.1 Lachnospiraceae bacterium
GCAGACTTGCGGCATCGGTATGTGAGGCGCATCACGATGAGAACGGTCCGATCTGGCCCAAGGCAATCGCGCCGTGGCAGGTTCACCTCTGTGCGGTCCGTGCGGATCAGCCGGAGGTTAAGGAAGCGGCCGACCGTCTTTACGAGGAACTGGAAGCAAAGGGCATGGAAGTTATCTACGACGACCGTGAAGTCAGCGCCGGCGTTATGTTCTCGGATGCGGACCTTCTCGGCGTGCCTTTAAGAGCAGTAGTCAGTCCTCGAAACCTCAAGCAGGGAATCGTGGAGATCACCTCAAGGGATAAGACGCTTTCCGAAAAGGCAGCGCTTGAGGACGCGGCATCTGTTATTGAAAGCCTGTTCAACACCTTATAAAGCGATAGAAAGGAGGCAATTACGGCATTTTCTGCCGTTTTGCGGAGAAAGAAGATGACAGAAAAACAGATTAAAGCAATAGAGTGTTTCAACAATAGCATGCACTGCTCACAGTCCGTCCTGTTCGCATTTGCCGAAGAATGCGGAATCACGGAGGAAACGGCGTTCCGCCTTGGTTCGTGTTTCGGAAGCGGAATGCGAAAGGGCAATGTGTGCGGGGCCTGCACCGGAGCGCTTATGGTTTTAGGACTGCTGTTTGGCGAAAGGCATATGGGCGACAGGGAAGAGCGGCTGCGCTCGAACCGGCTCAATGATGAACTGATGAACCGTTTTGCGGAGGCCAATGGGACGTGCATCTGCAATGAACTGCTTGGGTGCGACATTTCAACACCGGAAGGCGCTCAGTATGCAAGGGCAAACGGTCTGTTCAAAGATTTCTGCCCCAAAATGGTTGCCGTTGCGGTTGAAATCCTGGAAGGCATGATTGCGGAACAAAGAAGCAGAGAGAACGACGGCGAAAGCATGGACGTATCTATTGCCTGCGAATAATTGGAAACCAATTCAGAACGGTTTACGAAAAGGAGAGCGTCGGCTCTCCTTCTTTTTATGGACGCAGGCCCCTAAATATGTTAAAATGAATAGAAATAATCTTTCCTGAAAGAGTGAAGCGATGAAGGATAATACAGAGGCAATTAAGAAAGAGATAAAGGGCAGGGCGACAGCACTTCTGGTTGCGGTTGCCTTATTCGATGCGGTGCAGATTATCATGCTTGCGGCATTGTGGGATAATCAAACCGCCAGGACGGTGCTGCTGATTCTGACCGGTCTGTTTACTGCGCTGCTGATTGTAAGCATTGCGGCGGTCTGCAATCCGCTGAAATTCAAATGGATGTTCCGGAATCTGCGCGCGGAGCAGAAGGCGCAGCCGAAGCCGCGCGCGAAGAAGGTTGAGTACAAGCATGACAAGGACTTTGGATTTGTCTCTACGGTCTTCAATCGCCCGGTTTCCGTGAGTGCGTTGAATGTGTCTGAGGACTACGTGAAAAAATGTATCGAAGTCTTTCAGAATATGAGTGAGGGGCAGATTGATCAGCTGACTGACGATGCGGCGGCATACTACCGGGAGATTCTGGAATGTTCCGGCGATACGGTTCCGAATATGCCGGAAAATCTGAACGGACGGGAGATTCTCGACTGGATTTATCCGAAGGTAATGTGGATCGGAAACGACGAAGGACGTGTTGGTCCCGCCGAGTTCCTGGTTGAGTGTGACTGTGAGTGGGAGAAGGAGCACGGCATGGAAATCGTCGTATGCGGCGGAGAGATTATTCATGTGGGCGCATACGACGGAGACCTTGACTACTGGAAGGAAGAGAAGCACGGACACGATAACTCACTGTGATCTGCTCATTGAGGAGGAAAATGACACGTTCCGCGACCCGCCGGTCTTACGGGACTGCATGGATACATGGAACGGGATATACGACTTTAGATTAAGCTGAAAGCGGAAGGGATACTGCGGATGATTCTATATCACTATTATGAACAGAGCACAGGACCGCTCAGGAGCATATCGGACCTGCCGGACGAGGAGGCCGAGGCGGTTCTTCGAAAAATCAGGGATGAGAAGCCGGACATTTTCCTTGCCAGGCGGCCGGAGGATTACGTGCAGAAGCGAAGACGTTTTGAAGCAATCCTGCGGAATGAGTTCATAAAAATGGGCGGGCAGCCGGAACGGCAGTCACCGCACTATTTTGTGGTGGAAAAGTGCCCATTCTTCGAAAAATGGTACGAGCAAACGGCTTGGATCACTGTAGACACAAGCGAGCTTGACATGAGTCAGGTGACGTTCACGTACGGCGATTCCCACCCGACCTTCAGCGGAAACGTTAAGGACGGAAAAGAATACCGGAACCGCCTGTACAACTTTGAGGAGATACAGAAAATCATTGAAAAATACGGACTGCCGCAGATTTGGAACCCGGATTTCAAATACGGGCCGGAGTGTTATGTGGAAGTGCAGATCTGGACGGACAGAGGACTTGAAAAGTGGCTGAAATAAAGGGCGGAAAGCCTTTTGGATAATAGACAGGAGAACGAAGGGGGAATAGAAATGTTAGCGGGTTTTATCTTTTGGACCGTTATTGCCGCGCTTCTGTGCGGAATCGGCATCTATGCTTTGAAAGCGAAGAAAGCAGTGGGGTTCTTCACGGGAGTGGAGCCGCCCAAAGTGGAGGATATCAAAAAGTACAATCATTCCGTGGCGGTTATCTGGTTCGTTTACGCAGGCGTTTTTGAACTGTTGGGGATTCCGCTTTTGTTTTTGAAACAGAATTCGCCGCTTTTCATCATCACGATACTCGGCGTGGTTATCGCGTCAATCGGGATGGCGGTTGCGTATGTGATTGTTTCATCGAAGTATCAGAAATAGCTTAGAGGGGAGGCTGTCTGTCGCATATCGATAAGATTGTGAAGTTCATGCTGCCGGACGTTGTCGGCGGCGCCTATACGGAGTTCATTGCAGACCGTTACGGCATGGAAAAGTTTATGAAGCTTTACTGCAGCGAAGACCCGGCCGGGGATGCCGCGGAAATCTTCGGGCGGATGCTTCCGGAGCTTCACGAGGAGTTCAAGGAGTGGCTTTCATGACGGAAGCCGGAAGGAAATAAC
>JAGADM010000138.1 GCA_017613595.1 Lachnospiraceae bacterium
CGCCGCTGCCGACGTATCCGAGCAGATTTCGACGGCAAGTAAGGAAGCATCCGGTACCGGCAACATGAAGTTCATGCTGAACGGTGCGGTAACCATCGGAACGATGGACGGCGCGAACGTGGAAATCGTGGAAGAGGTCGGTGCGGACAACGCATTTATCTTCGGCCTTTCCTCCGATGAGGTTATCAACTACGAGAACAACGGCGGATACGAGCCCCGCGAGATTTACAACACCGATCAGGATATCCGTGCGGTAATGACGCAGATGGTAAACGGCTTCTACAGCCCCGAGGATCCGGACCGTTTCCGCGAGCTTTACAATTCGCTTCTTGAGAGAAACGGCGGAGAGCGTGCGGACCAGTACTTCATCTTAAAGGATTTCCGTTCCTACGCAGCAGCACAGGAGCGTGTTGAGGAAGCTTACCGCGATGAAGAACGCTGGGCGAAGATGGCAATCCTGAACGTTGCGAAGTCCGGCAAATTCAGTTCGGACCGTACGATCGAAGAGTACGTTGAGGATATCTGGCACCTGAACAAGGTAACCGTGGAAGTTTAAAAGAAATAATGAAACCGGAGATACAGAGCGGCAGCCGGAAACGGCACGCCGCGGCGGACCCGAACGGCGGTCCGTCAAGTCTTGCATCTCCGGTTTTTCTGTATTAAAATGAGAGCAGACAGTGCGCCGCGAACATAAAGGCGCCGCATTACATCGGTACGCGGACACATACTATTCCGGACAGTTCCGCGGTACGGAAGGAGGACCCATGGCATTTCGGCTCACGCTCCCCGAAAAGGTAACGAAGTTGATTTCGATCATCGAAAAGGCCGGCTACGAAGCATACGCGGTAGGCGGCTGTGTTCGTGATGCCATTCTGGGACGCGTTCCGCAGGACTGGGACGTGACGACTTCCGCCACGCCGGAGCAGGTAAAGGCGCTCTTTACGCATACCGTGGATACCGGCATCGCGCATGGAACGGTGACGGTTCTCATGAACCGCGAGGGCTTTGAAGTGACGACTTACCGGATCGACGGCGCCTACGAGGACTGCCGCCATCCGAAGGAAGTGACCTTCACGAGAAGCCTCGAAGAAGACCTGAAGCGTCGCGATTTTACGGTAAATGCGATGGCTTATAACGATAAGACCGGACTTGTCGACCTGTTCGGCGGCCGGGAGGACCTTACAAACGGGATTATCCGCGCGGTCGGAGATCCGAATGAGCGTTTTCAGGAGGATGCGCTTCGGATATTCCGGGCAATCCGCTTTGCCGCGCAGTTAGGGTTTACGATCGATCCGGAAACCGAGAAGGCGATGTCCTCATTTGCCGGCAACCTGCAGGCGGTGAGTGCGGAACGGATCCGTGAGGAACTGACCAAACTGTTGGGGTCGGATCATCCGGAGGAAATGATCCGCGCATCGGAGATCGGACTTACGGCCTACTGGCTGCCCGAATGGGATACGATGCTTGCGACCCCGCAGGAGAACATCCATCATATTTATGATGTCGGCAGACATACGATTGAGAGCATCCGCGCGATGCACGCATCCGAAACCTATCGGAACGCGGACCGGCACACACGCACGGTGCTTGATTATACGATGCTTCTTCATGACTGTGCGAAGCCTGCGTGCAAGACCTATCATGAGGACGGCTCGGCGCACTTTAAAGGGCATGATCATCTGAGCGCAAAGCTTGGCCGTACCGTGCTCCGCAGACTGAAATTCGACAACGAGACAATCGATACGGCGGAAAAGCTGATCGACAATCACGACTGCCGCCTGAAACTGAAACATCAGAAGATCGACTATATGCTCCGGCGCGTCATGAACCGGATCGGCGCGGACAACATGCCGCTTCTTTTCGAGGTGCAGAGGGCGGATGCCCATGCCCATGCACCGGCGTTTCTTGAGGGAAACCTGACGGTGATCGGACGGATGGAGGAAGCCTGCAGGCGGATCATCGAAGAAGGGCAGTGCGTCAGCTTAAAAACGCTCGCCGTGAAGGGAGCGGACCTGATGGCTCTCGGATTTGCCCCGGGACCGAAACTCGGCGGGATCCTTTCGCAGCTTCTCGAGGATGTGCTCGAGTTTCCGGAACACAACACAAAAGAATACCTTCTTAACGCGGCGCGCGGGATGAAGGAATAACGGTTACGAAAAAGCTTTTTGGATACAAACAAAAAGCTTTTTTTCGTGACATATCGGGGAAAATATGCTATAATACTTCCGATTGTGGGCTTTAGGAGGCTTTTATGGTAGAGTTTCTCGGTATCTTTGAAACCGATCGCGATATTCTCCTCTATGTGCAGGACCATATCCGAAACGGATTTCTGGATAAGATTTTCCCGAATATCACGCACCTGGGGGATGCAGGTATCTTCTGGATTCTGCTGACGGTCGCGCTTCTCTGCTTTAAGAAGACGAGAAGAGCGGGCCTTTTCTCCGCGGCGGCGCTTGCGGGCTCCGTCCTCGTTAACAATGTAATCCTCAAGAATGCGATCGGCCGTACGAGACCGTACGAACTGATTGATGAACTGGTACTGATCGGAAAGAAGGCGAGCGACGCTTCCTTCCCGTCGGGACACACGGCGGCAAGTGTTGCTTCGTGTACGGCAATCCTGCCGAACGTGAAGAAACGCTGGTGGGCACCGCTCATTCTGATGGCGGTTCTGATCGCTCTTTCGAGAGTTTATATCGGAATCCATTATCCGTCCGATATCGTCGGCGGACTCATAAGCGGTGTGGTACTCGGCATTCTGGCAAATGTGATCGGCAGTCTTGTTCTTCGGAAATGGTTCCCGGAACTCGAGGACAAATGGTTCCCGAAGAATATGGAAACGGTTCCCGCCGATGCGGTGTTATCCGTCGGTTCGCCGGTTACGGATCCCGTTCCGTCAGATGCTTTTCAGGAAGGAAAGTGAGCACAGTATGAAAGTTACGGTTATCGTTCCGTCCCTGAATCCGGACGAGAAGATGGTGAATACCGTGAAAAACATTATCGCAGACGGCTTTGACGATATCGTCGTGGTCAATGACGGAAGCGCTCCGGAGTATCTGTCCTACTTTGACGAGGTGGCGAAGCTTCCGGAGGTAACCCTTCTGACACATGAAGTGAACCGCGGTAAGGGCCGGGCGATGAAGACGGCATTTGCCTACATTATGGAGAATCGGAAAGACATTCTCGGCGTTATCACCGTAGACGCGGACGGGCAGCATCTGCCGAAAGACATGCATGCCTGTGTGGACGCGATGGCGGCGCAGCCCGATAAGGTAATCCTCGGCGTACGCGACTTCTCGCAACCGCAGGTACCGTTCAAGTCAAGAGCCGGCAACAATATCACGAAGGCGGTATTCCGCTTTGCCTGCGGCATCAAGATCAGTGATACGCAGACCGGACTCCGGGCCATCCCGTTCAGACATCTTCCGGTTATGCTGGAGATTGACGGCGACCGGTACGAGTACGAGACGAACCAGCTTCTTGTTATGAAGAAGAAGGGTATCGCATTTGACGAGGTCGTGATCGATACGGTGTATATCGACGACAACGCGTCGTCGCATTTTCATCCGTTCCGCGATTCGATGCGTATCTACATAATCATCCTGAAATTCATCGGAAGTTCGATTGCGTCCTTCCTTGTGGATTTTCTGATCTTCACCATCCTCAATCTGTGCATCGGCGACAGTCTGGAAAGTTCGACGAGAATTGCCGTTGCCACGGTCGGAGCACGTGTGGTGAGCGCGATATTCAACTACACGGTGAACCGCAAGGTCGTATTCCAGTCCGATTCGGATGTGAAGAAATCACTTCTCCGTTATTTCATCCTTGCCGTATGCCAGGTAACGGTATCGTTCCTGCTGGTGGATCTGATTGCGGAGAGATGGCTTGACCTCGGGGCAAGCTTCTTAGAGTCGATCATCAAGATGATCGTGGATCTGGTGCTTTTCATGATCAGCTACCAGATTCAGCAGCGGTGGGTATTCCGCTGATTTGCAATGTACAGTATTTGTCTGCGGAGGCAGCGCGGCTTCCGCAGGTCATAAAGGAGAGCAGTAATGAACGCGAAAAGAGTTTTAAAGTATGTGGGGAGATTTTTTCTGGTAGTCTTCGTTACGCTTATTCTGCTTGTCGGGATCCTGTATCTTGTTCTGAACAAGATCTGTCACGGACCTTCCGAGGCGGCGCGCGATGAGCTTGGTTCCTCTCTTCTTGAGAGCGGACAGCTGAAGTTCGTTGCGGGACTGGTTCTTTCGAAAGCGGAAATCGAAGAGATCCAGAACAAGAACAGCCGTAAGGCCATGGACACGGAGTCGCTCAATAAGAATCTGATCCATATTGAGAACAACGAAGCAAATCCGGATGATCCCGAGCCTAAGAAGACGGAAACAACGGAAGTATTTGATGAGAATGGCGTCCGGATCGAGAAGATCGCCGGAAGCTCGTTTCTTGCAACGATGATGATCATCAAGGATCCTTCGCAGGTCTGCGTCGGAACAACATACCCGTGGGGTGAGTACGGCAAGGAGCTCGAAGAGGTTGTAAAGGGTGCCGGCGCCATCGGCGGCGTTAACGGCGGACTGTATGAGTCCACCGGGAACAAGGGCGGCCACCCGCTCGGCGTAGTCGTTCAGGACGGCAAGATCACCTGTAACCGTCCCGGTTCCAATAAGGGACTTTACATGATTGCCATGAACGAGGACAACCTGCTGATCATCAAGGATATCAACGGATGGAGCACAACCGATGTTGAGAAATACGTGAAGGAAGAACGCATCCGCGACGCGGTATGCTTCCAGGAAGAAGCATCCGATAAGAACAACCATTTCGTTCCGCTCGTTATCAACGGCGTCGGCCGTGAGCTGAACGGAGCCGGTTCCGGAGCCAACCCGAGAACCGCGATCGGACAGCGCGCGGACGGAGCCATCCTTCTTCTGGTTACCGACGGACGAGGCGCAAGCGGCCATCTCGGCGCGACGGCGAGCGACCTGATCGGACTGATGTTGAAGTTCGGAGCTGTCAACGCGGCCAACCTGGACGGCGGAAGTTCCTCGAGTATGTACTATAACGGCAAATATTTAATGACGAGTACGACGTTCTATTATCAGAATTCGTCATGGAGACTGCCTACGGCTTATGTCGTAAGGCCGAAGCAGTAGGAGGGGAAGATGGCAGATTTGGATAAAGACGAATTTTCCCCGTCCTCGGTCGGAAAATTCCGTGATGAAAGTGAACGCAAGTTGTACGAAGCGCTCCGCCGCAATCCGAAGCTCGATTACGATCCCGATGAGGATGAGGTGACGGAAGAGCAGTACAGAGCGATGGTGGAACGCAGACGCCGCATTGCCGAGCGGAGAGACGCGGGCCGTGCAAAGCGTATGGAAGAGGCTCACCGTATTGCGGAAGCGCAGAAGAGCACCCGTGGTGCCGAAGAGCAGCGCACAGGCCGCAAGGTTCCCGCAGCGACCAAGCCCGTGCAGAGAAGCGGCGAGACCGTTTCGAGATCGGCTTCCTCGTCGGCGAAGAAGCCCGTAACGCGTCAGGCCGCAAAGGAAGAGGCGGCGGCACGCGCGGCGAAGACGGGTCGCAAGGTGTTTTACATTTGCCTCGGTGTGTATGCAGCTATACTGGTCATTCTCGGATTCATATTCTTACGTTATACCGATAAATGTCTCCGCCGCTACGAGGCGTCCCGTTATGAGAACGTTATTGACGATAAGATGAACGAGTTCGTGAAGAGCGTGAAGGACGGAACGGTTCTTGACATGGTAACGCTTCCGGAGCACGCCTGCGTATTCGAAGACGAGAACCTGTACCGGTCGACGTATCTGAACAATCTGCGTGCGAGCGGAACGTTCACTTACGAGAAGGACAAGAACAGTTATGACACGACCCATCCGGTTTTCGATATCTATTCGGCCTCCGGCGATATGGTCGCTGTAATGCAGCTGAAGCAGGTTAATCCGAGAACCATCTTCGCGATTCTTACGATCAGTGACTGGGAGATTGATTCGATCACGCCGGTGTTCAGCATGACGACCAATTCCTACCGGATTTCGGTCCCGGATAACTATAAGGTGACGGTAAATGATATTGCCGTAACCGATGAGTTCCGAAAGGGCGAGCCGAAGAAGGTTGAGACCGATCTCAGCGAGAACATCCTTAAGTATGTTCAGGTTCCGTCTATCATTACCTATGAGATTACGGGACTGGCCGAGAAACCGGAGATTAAGATATACGATTCTCTCGGTGTGGAGACCGGGTTTACACCCGACGGAAACGGAAACATCAAGATCGATGCCATGGTCGGAACGCATCCCGCAGAGATGTCTCAGGAACGTTATGATTACGCTCTTGAAACCGTACAGATGTGGGGCGACTTCGTAACGAGAGACCTGAGCGGAGCACAGTACGGGCTCAGCAAGATGCGCAAGCGTCTCGCAAAAGACTCGTTCCTCTATCAGGAGGCGGCTCGTTACGCAACGAGTGAGGATATCACGTTTATCAGTGACCACCATTTCGATACGCCGAAGTACACGGATCTGTCCGTAACGGACTACACGGAATACAGTGATGTATGCTATTCCGTTCATATCAAGTTTACGAGAAACATGATCCTCAATAAGACCGGCGGCAAGAGAACCGACGGTATCGACAGTATCTTCTTCTTCGTATTTATCGATGATACGGATAACGATGTGATCGATCCTCACTGGGTGATCGCGGAGGAGAAGGTTTACATCGCGGAGAACAAATAAACCGCAACGCAAAAAGACATAATAAATGCAGAAGCGTGACGGCTTCTGCTTTTTTATGTCTTCTGGTTCGGATGCTTTAACGGATACGGCTTCTGCGGTGATAATAGATCTTATATTCGGACGGCGTGCAGTTCTTCGCCTGCCGGAATACGCGGTTGAAGGTTGCAATCGAGGTGAAGCCGGACTGCATCGCCACGTCGGTGACGGACAGGTGCGGGTTCAGAAGAAGCGACTCTGCAGCTTTTACGCGGCGCTGGTTTAAGTAGTTGTAGAACGATTGGCCCGTAAACTGCTTAAAAAGCCGTGAAAAATGGAATTTCGAAAAGCCGGCGAGCGAAGACGCCTTCTCGAGAGAAATCTCTTCGGCATAATTCGAATTAATATAGGAAACAACGTTATTCAGCTTCTCAACGTATTCCATCTGCTTTCCGAGACGCACTTCGGGGAAAATGACATCCGCGCGGATGTGCTGCCGCCCGAGGTGAACGAAGAAACGGAGCAGGTAGGAGTAGATCATTGTAATCCGCATCGGCTCGGAGCGGTGCTGGTATTCCTCAATCACTTCCTTTAGAAGACCGACTTCGGTATCATGAATCTCGGAATTGGAGTCCCCGGTGATCAGGATCGGCTGGGACAGGATCGGAGTCAGAGTAGAGAAGTCCTCAAACGCGCTCAGCACGGACAGGTCGAACATCAGGATAAGCCGCTGGCCTGTTGCGGGAGCGTTCAGCGTATGCAGTTCCCCGGGCGGGATGAACAGAATATCCCACGGTCCGAGTTCATACTTTCGCTCGTTGGTCGAAACCTGATAATCATTCTCAATCGGCATGATGATCTCGGCCGCGGTGTGCCAGTGCGTATCGTAGTTCATGTTCTGCCGGTTGATGTATAACAGGACGGATCGGTTGTCTTCATAGGCCACTTTTTCACGGGTGCCTTCCAGTTCGCGTGCCATGCTTATTCCTCTCGTTTCATATATTGCCATTGATTTTTCGGGGAAAACAAATGTTGCTAAAGGGAAAACCGATAAAATGCACAAAAACAAGGGGTGTTTTTAGGGGATTTTGTGTACAGAAAGGGGAAATGAAGAGGGTAAATGCCATTTATCATCTCGAATTTTTGCACAAAATCCGTTGAAAAACACGGAAAAAAACCGTCGAAAAAAATGTTTTAGCAATATTTGACTATAATATAGCAAAAAATGAAGTGCAAATGCAATACTTTTTTTATATAATATTTGCACATCATGGTGATTTCTGGGGTGTTTTGCGCGCTGAAATACCGAAACAGCTCGTACGGCACCGGCAGAACGGAGGTTCCAATGTTAAAACTTTTAAAGAAAAAGAGTGTATACTGGTCGGCTTTGATCATAGCTGTCATCGTATTCCTTCTTGTTTGGAACGGAGTAACGAAGAAGACAGACTATTCCGACAAGTACAAGGGCTTCGACTTCTCTAAGGTAGAGGCCGAAGGTCGTAGTGACTCGTATGCTGCTTTTCTTCAGCGCTATAAGGATGCCGCTTATCCTGAAAAGGACATTACGGTCGATCTGAAGGAAGACCTGAACAAAGGAGAAGGATACGAGTATGCTGATGTCGCTTCGAAAAAGGGCGTTTTAAAGTCCTACGAAGACGGCTTTGTTGAGTTTGCTGTTAAAGTTCCGGAAGCCGGAATGTATAACATGATGCTCACTTACTATCCTGACACCGACAAGAAGACGTCCCGCGGCGTTGAGATTCAGAGAGAGCTCCTGATCAACGGGAAGGCACAGTATAACGGCGCCACCCAGATCGCTTTCCCGAGAATGTACACCGATGACGGCGTTATTACGGAAGATAACCAGGGCAACCAGCTTCGTCCGAATCAGAAGGAAGCTCCGCGCTGGGAAACCGTATACATCCGTGATGACCAGGGTTACATTACCGAACCGTATTGTCTCTATTTCGATGAGGGCATTAACTACATCCGCTTCAATGCGACGCAGGAGACCCTTATTCTGAGCGACCTCACTCTGAAGGCCGTTAAGGAGAGAGACACTTACAAGTCGTATCTCAGCAAGATGGAGAGCGAGCATGGTTCCAGCACCGCTTCCAACAAGACAGCCGTACGTCTTGAGGGCGAAAAGGCTACGCTCCGTTCCGAGCAGTCTCTGTTCGCCACTTATGACAGATCCTCCGCAGTCACCTATCCTTACAGTGTAACAAGGCAGGTCTTCAACATGACCGGCGGCGAGAACTGGAAGAGAGCCGGCCAGTGGATTGAGTGGGAGTGCGAAGTTCCTGCTGACGGCTACTACGAGATTACCATTAAGGCAAGACAGAACTACAATCGTGGTTTCGTGTCGTGTCGTTCTTTGTATATCAACGGCGAGATTCCGTTTGACGAAGTTTCCGCCATTCAGTTCGCTTTCAGCAGCGACTGGAAGATGGTGAAGCTCGCGGACGAGAAGGGCAAAGCATACAAGTTCTTCCTTCATAAGGGCGTGAACTACATCCGTCTTGAGGTTACCCTCGGACAGATGGGCGACCTTCTGAACCGCATGAACGACAGCGTATTCCGTATGAACAGCATGTATCGTCAGATTCTCGTTCTTACCGGAACAACGCCCGATGAAAACCGTGACTATAACATCGGCCAGAAGTACCCCGGCGTTATTTCCGCCATGGCCGATGAATACAAGGTTCTCTACAAACTGATTGATGACCTTGTAGCATATACCGGTGAGAAAGGCTCCCAGGTTACGGCATGTCTTACTCTCGCCGACCAGCTTGAGAAATTCGCAGCCGATGACGCGAAGATCCCGAAGAACCTCGTTGCCTTCAAGGGTAACGTAAGTTCCCTCGGTTCCGCAATCCTTACCCTGAGTGATGCTCAGCTCGATATCGACTACATTATCGTATCCGGCGGAGATTACAAGGTTAAGAACGATACCGCGAACTGGTTCCAGAAAGCATTCCATGAGATTAAGGCATTCGTTGCTTCCTTCACGGTTGACTACAATGCAATCGGTAACGTTTACGGCGATGAGATGGAAACCATTACGGTTTGGATCTTCAGCGGCCGTGACCAGAGTACCATTCTGAAGCGCCTGATCGACTCCGATTTCGTACCGAAGTACAACATCGGTGTCAACCTCGACCTGATCACCGCGGACGTTCTGCTTCCGGCAACGGTAGCCGGAACCGGCCCTGACGTGGCGCTCGGCGTAGCCGGCGGTGAGCCTGTTAACTACGCTTTGCGAGGAGCCGCCTGCGACCTGACGCAGTTCAAGCACAACGATGAAACCGGCGTGCTCGGATTTGATGAAGTCATCAAAGAATTCACGGAATCTTCGTGGGTTCCTTATAAATATGGTAAAGGCGTTTACGCCATTCCCGAAACCCAGTACTTCAATGTTATGTTCTATCGTACCGATATCTTCGAAGAACTGAACCTTGAAGTTCCGCAGACATGGGACGACCTGATCACGATTCTTTCCGAATTGCAGAAGTCTCATATGGATGTCGGTATTCCTTCCACGGAACGTAAGATCAATAACGTGGCGAACCCGGATATGAACGGTTTCTACGCACAGCTTTATCAGCGCGGCGCATCCCTTTACACGGATGATCTTTCCAGAGTAAACCTTGACTCCGATGTCGCGATTGAAGCTTTCGAAGCCTATACCAAGTTCTTCACGCATTACAATACTCCTCGTGATTATGCATTTGTAGACCGTTTCCGTACCGGTGAAATGCCGATCGGTTTCGTTGACTACAATACCTTCAATACCCTTTGCGTATCCGCTCCCGAGCTTCGCGGCTTGTGGGATATGGCTCTTATCCCGGGTACTTATGTAACGGATGAGAACGGCGACAAGGTTGACCGCGACGGTGACGGCGAGTACGATATCGACCGAAGCGTACAGTGTTGGGGCGTTTGCTCGATGCTTCTTGAGAAATCCAAGAAGCATGAAGAGGCATGGACCTTCCTGCAGTGGTGGGCAAGTGCCGATATCCAGGCTCAGTACGGTATGGAACTTGAGGCGGTTATGGGTGAGTCCGCAAGATATGCTCCTGCTAACATGAAAGCGTTTGATAAGCTTGCATGGAGTTCCAAGCAGCGTGAGATCCTTCTCGCTCAGAGAGAATGGATCGTAGGTACCCCTGAGGTTCCCGGCGGATACTACACTTCCAGACATATCGTTAACGCAGTTCGTAAGGTTATCAACGCGAACCAGGATGCACGTGAGACGCTTCTTGACTATACGCGTGATATCAACGAAGAGATTAAGAAGAAGAGAATCGAATTCGGTCTCGAGAAAGAATAGGAAGGAGGAAAACGTATGAGTTATGCAAATTGGCGCAGACGCAAACAGCTTCAGCGCAAATTTATGTGGAGAGACATCAGGACATACAAAACATGCTACGCTTTTCTTGCTCCCTATGCGATCATCTTCACTTTGTTCTATGTTGTACCGGTGCTTGTTTCCATCTGGTATGGATTTACTTATTACAATGTTCTGCAGCCCGCACGTTTCATCGGAATGCGGAACTACATCAACCTGATTCTTGTAGATGATATCTTCCTCACCGCGGTTAAGAACACATTCCTGATCGCGGCGATCACCGGACCGATCGGCTATATCGCGGCATTCCTGTTCGCATGGCTGATCCACGAACTGCCGAAACGGATCCGTGCGGTTGCGGTTTTGATCTTCTACGCACCTACGATTTCCGGTCAGGTTTACCTGATCTGGACATTCATTTTCTCCGGTGACTCCTACGGATACGCTAACGCGATCGGAACAGCATTAGGATTGTTGGAGAAACCGAGAATGTGGCTGACCGACCCCACATACATGATGACGATCGTTATCATCGTAATTCTGTGGGCGTCCCTCGGTACCGGATTCCTTTCCTTCATTGCAGGTCTTAATACCATTCCGGATGACCAGTATGAAGCTGGTTATGTGGACGGTGTTAAAAACCGTTGGCAGGAGCTTTGGTACATTACCCTTCCGAACATGAAGTCCATGCTTATGTTCGGTGCCGTAATGTCCATTACGACCGCATTCAACACCGCGGACGTTACGATGGCTCTTTGCGGA
>JAGADM010000139.1 GCA_017613595.1 Lachnospiraceae bacterium
AATCGGAGAGGGTTAATATATGATTTTACTGCATACATCGGACTGGCATCTCGGGATGATGCTTCGTGGAGGGGTGACTTACGGCGCCGACCAGAGGTTTTTCATTCGTGAGATCTGCCGTATTGCCGAAGAGGAAAAGGTTGACGGAATCCTTCTTGCAGGAGATGTTTTTGATAAAGGAATCGCGTCGCAGGAAGGACTTCAGATTTATGACCGCGCAATGACAACCATCTGTAAAACGATGGGTATTCAGGTGTATCTGATTGCCGGAAATCATGACGGCGCGGAGCGTCTTTCCCAGTGTTATGAACTTCTTCGTGACAGCGGACTGCATATCGCGGGCGCTTTGACGGAACAGGTGTATAAGGAAAATGCCGGTGATACGGATATCTACCTTCTTCCGTGGATCAGTACGGACAAAGTTCGTTCCGTGTATCCGGAAGAGGCGGAGAAAATCAATAATCTTGAGGATGCTTACCGTGTCGTGCTTGACCGTTATCGGGAATCTTTTACGCCGGGACACAGGAACATCCTTGTTTCGCACGCCTATATTGTTGATGCGGAAACAAGCGTCAGCGACCGCGCTGCCGAAGTCGGGCGCGCGGCAATGGTTCCGGCGTCGTTATTTGACGGATTTGATTATGTCGCTTTAGGACATCTGCACGGGCCGCAGAATGTCAGTGAGAAGATCCGCTACAGCGGTACGCCTATGGCATACTCATTCGGTAAAGAGGAAAAGCAGAAGAAAAGCGTTACAATCATCAATACGGAAACAATGTCCCGGAAGATTGTAGAGGTTCTGCAGCTTCATAGGAGAACCACGCTGACAGGAACATGTGAGGAACTGATGAAAGCGGATTATCCGGAGGATGTACGGAAAGGTTACGTGCGTCTTGAAGTAACGGACCATTATGTCGGGATTGAAATGATGTCGGCTTTCCATGAGAGGTATCCGAATCTGCTTGAAGTAAGCGGTAAGACATATGACCGTGAGGACGCAAAGATTACGATGTCGATTGAGGAACTGGAGCAGGCAGACAATAATCCTGAGGTTGTATTTGAACGTTATTGCAGAGATATACTGGCGGATATGCCGAACGAGCGTCTGATGACGCTGTTCCGCAACGCCGTTTCGGCATATGAGAAGGAGGTGACCGAAGAATGAAACCGTTAAAAGTGGAATTCGGAGCCTTCGGACCTTATGCGGGCAATGAGTCGGTTGATTTTGAAAAACTGGGAAGCAAAGGGCTTTTCCTGATATGCGGAAAGACCGGCATCGGTAAGACGATGGTGTTGGACGCGATGACATTTGCCCTCTATGGAAAGAGCAGCGGACACGGGCGCGATGAATTTGCCGAAATGCGCTGCACCAGAGCAGATTTCGCTGCTCCCACCTACGTCCGGTTTGAGTTCGAAAACCAGGGGATCGTGTACCGTTTTGAGCGCAGGCTGGACCGCAAGCAGAAGAATCTGTCGAAATCGTGTAGTCTGATGCGGAAAGAGGAAGACGGTGTGTTCCGCACCATGTTGGAGAACCCGAAAGATACGGCTCTTAATGCAGCGGCGGAGGAGATAATCGGTCTCAGTTACGAGCAGTTCTGTCAGGTAATAATTCTTCCGCAGGGTAAGTTCGAGCAGCTGCTGACGTCCAAATCCGAGGATAAAGAGAAGATTCTTACGAGTATTTTCGGTGCGGAACAATGGAGGCGGTTCGCGGAGATTTTCTATTCGGAAGCATCCAAACGCCTGAATGAGCTTTCGGATGTGAGGGACCGGATCAGACGCAGTCTAAATGATGAAAAATGCGAGACGTTAGCCGATCTTGACCGTATCATTTTCGAAAAGAATGAATCAATCGATACTCTGACGAAAGATTTTGAAAGCCGTGATTATGCAAAATTCATTAACGAACAGCAGGAACTGCTGACGGTTGCGAAGCGATTTGAGGACCTTCACAGGGCTGAGAAGAAAGCAGCGGAGCTTGAATCAGAGAAGAAGAATCAGGATGGCCGGATAAAGCGGTCGCAGGATGCTTCGAGAGCGGAAAATGTGAGAACCCTGCTGGAAGCTTCCCGTAACGCAAAACAGTCTCTTGCCGGCCGGGAGAAGGATGTAAAGGCTGCTGAGAAAGCTGCTGCGGATGCAAAGATCAAAGCGGATGACGCGAATAAAAAACTGGAAAATCACATCGCGAAGGAAGATGAGACGGAGGCGAAAAAGAGTCAGACTACGGTGTATGAAGGTCTTCGTGAGGAGTACACCGGACTCGATGAAGCACGAAATGATCTGAAAAATAAGACGGATGCCGTGAAGGAAGCTGCCGAAGCGGAAGCGGCCGCAAAGAAAACAGATGACAATCTGAAGAAAGCCGCGAAGCAGCTTGAGGAGGATTACCGGAGCCTTCAGCAGAAGCACGCGGAGTGTCTGAAGGCATACATGTCGGGCATTACTGGAGAACTTGCAGCCAATCTTCGTGACGGCGAACCGTGTCCTGTATGCGGAAGTACGGAACATCCGCACAAGGCACCGGTTAATCCGAACAGCGTTTCCAAAAATGATGTGGATGATGCCAAAGAAGCTGCCGACGGAAAGTATGCGGAACTGCAGAAGAAGCTGGAGGAGCAGGAGAAAGCGAAGCAGGCACTCGATAAGAAACATGCCGCAACCGAAGAGGCCGAACGTGCCAGGCTCAAGGCGGAGAACATACTGGATGGAAAGAAGAAAAAACTTGTTTCGGGTATCACAAGTCTTCGCGATCTTGACACGGAAATCGGCAAGCTTAAGGACAGTGTGAAAGCATACGTCGAAACAAGGGAGATTCTCACAAAGGCAAAGGATACAGCATCGGAAGCACTCACGAAAGCAGACGCAGCGCTGGCGTCTGCAAAGAAGGAATGTGAGACTGCCGGGAAGCTCAGTGCAGAGGCAGACGAGGCTTTGACAAAGGGGCTTTCGGATAACGGTTTCCGCTCCGAAGAAGAAGCGGAGAATCTTATGCTTCCCTCTCAGGAACGCGAGAGAATCGGTAAAGAAATCGCGCAGTATGAAGCGGACGTGAGAGCAGCCGCACAGAGTATTAAGGATATCAAGACTGAATTGGACGGCAAAGAAGAACCCGATGCGAATCAGTGCAGAACTCTGATAGACGCGGCAAGTACGGCAATTACGGATTATGAGACACAGAAGGCCATTTTCAAAAATGAAGCGGAGAGACTCAGTACTAAGGCCGAAAGTCTGAAAGCGGAAGGCGAAGGCATCGAGGATAGTATTCGCGAAGCTGAGGAGGATTATGCTTTTGCCAGGAATCTCCGCGGTGATACCGGAACAGGACTGCAGAGATATGTTCTCGGTATCATGTTTTCGACCGTCATTGCTGCTGCCAATAAGATGCTTGAGAAGGTTCACGGCGGACGTTACCGCCTGTTCCGTTCGGATGATAAGATAAAAGGGTCCTATAAGCGCGGTCTCGATCTGAAGGTATACGACCGGGAAAGCGCGGAGCATGAAGGCCGTTTCGTGAATACGCTTTCGGGCGGCGAGAAGTTTCTTGTTTCGCTTGCGCTTTCCATTGGTATGTCGACCATCGCGCAGAAGAGCGGCATCCGTATTGAAGCGCTCTTCATCGATGAAGGTTTCGGGTCACTTGACGAGGATTCCATTGATGATGCCATGGATATTCTGAACAGCATTCAGAAGGCCAACGGAATTGTCGGCATCATTTCGCATGTCAAGATTCTGCAGGAGCAGATTCCGTCCAAACTGAGTGTTTCGGCAACGGAAAAAGGAAGCCATATTACATCAAGTATTGGTTAATAGGGGGGCATCACCACATGGCAAAAAAGAAGAAACAATCCGGGAAGAAGCGCCTCAGCGGGTATTGGCTGAGCGTCATCATTATTGCGACCGTTACGGTTTTCCTCAATGTGCTGGCAATCGTATGTACACCGTTTGCCGATTGGCACTGGAAGTACATCTATCCGCTTTTTTTAAACTCAGTCGGGAGGTTTACGAATCTCTTCCCGTTCTCAATCGGGGAGTGGCTTGCGTTTATTGTGATCAACGCACTGCTCATTCTGGTGTTCTGGTGGATTCCGGCGGTCATTCTGAAGATCCGTAAGAAAGGGGTGCGGTTCCGCCGCTTCACCTGTTCGCTCTACCGATTTGCCCTTCTTGCGGGATGCTGCATTCTTCTTTTCATGACATTGACAGAGTTTATCTTAGATCATACTACGCCGCTCGATCCCAATCTCGGGCGCGAAAAGCGGGAGTATACGGTTGAGGAACTGATTACGGTCTACAATTATGTTTCCGATAAGATAAATCTATACTCCTGCCTGCAAACGCGTGATGAAGACGGCTGGATCATAGCGGATAAGAAAGAAACAATGGAAAATGCGGCGGAGGCTCTTCGCGGCATATCGAAACGTTATCCGCAGCTGGCAGGCTGGTATCCGCAGGTGAAACCGTTATTCTTCTCGGGCATCGTGACGCGTATGGGATTTGCCGGCTACTTCTATCCTTATTCGATGGAGGCCGATTACAATGCGCTGATGTATGAGGGCAATTATGATACATTTGTCCATGAACTGGCGCACTCACATGGGTTCATGCGTGAGGACGAGGCGAATTTTCTGGCATATGCCGCATGCACGGAATGCGGTGACCTGTTTCTTGCTTATTGCGGTTATATGTCGGTCATTTCTTACATGGACCGGGATTTGCATCAATCCCTTGCGCAGCTTTCACAGGATGAGATAAACGGTCTTCCGGAAATACTGGGGCCGTACAGTATCTATTTTGACCAGGACTGGTGTTTTCTTAAGCCGGAGCAGCAGGAACAGTTGGATGAATCCGACGAGTTCCTGACGGATATCGTTTCTCCGGAAACCATCGACCATGTGGCAAGCGAAGTGGCGGATATCACTATCAAGATGAGCGGACAATCAGGAATGGCAGCATACGGAGAAGTGGTAGGGCTTCTGCTGCAGTATTACGACGGAGTCCTGTATTGATGCGGCTTTATCGCGTGCCGGGATGGCTCTGATGCGTCCGGTCTGACCGGAATGCTTGCTATTCTCCCGAAAAAAAGGTATAATACCTAAGGCGTATAAAACGGAAGGAAGGCCGCTTTTCCGCGTGTGACACGCGCCGGAAACAGCGGCCGGTATGATATTTATGAAGAGATTGTTTACATTTGTCCTCCTGCTGTGTATGGTTATGAGCCTTATGGCATGCGGGAAAGAGGCACATAAAGATATTCCGGATCCGGATGACAGCGCGCACGGAAGCAATCCGTCGGGGCAGCAGCCGACTTCGGACCCGTCGGGAGAGAAGGCGGAGGAGTATGACCTTTACATCAGTGAGGCGATGGCGGACAACCGCAGGCTTTACCTGAACACCGACGCGGACTGGATCGAGATCGGAAGTCATGAGGAAAATGTGGTGTCCCTGAACGGCTATTACCTGACGGACGATAAATCGAAGCCGCACGCTTTTCCGCTCACCGGCAACGTGATCGAGCAGAACGGCTTCGTCGTTGTGCTTCTGCCGAAGGAAGCGCCTTTCCATCTGAGCGGTGAGGGCGAGACCATTTATCTGATAAGAAACGATGAGGTTGCAGATTCCCTGACGTATACCGAGGAGATCGGAGACAAGTCCGTCTCGAAAGACGGCGTGCTTCCTTTCGCCACCCCGGGTTATGCAAACACGCAGGAGGGGTATGAGGAGTATCTGTCAACGGTTAAGCTGCCGGAGCTGATCTTTACGGAGGCAATGTCCGACAATACGAAGTATTATCCCGTGAACGGAAACTACTATGATTTCGTGGAGATCAAGAACAATTCCGGTCACACCGTTAATCTTGCCGACTATTATATTTCGGACAAGAGAAGCAACCTGACCAAGTACAATCTTCCGAACCGGGAACTCGGCGCGGATGAGTATATTGTTATCTACTGTTCGGGCCTTGAGGCCGACGGGCACGCGCCGTTCAAAATTTCCGGTAGCGGCGAGGCAATCTATCTTTCGGACGGCGTGAGTCTGATCGATATGATTGACGTTCCCGGCGACCTTGAGAAGGATAAGAGCTACGGACGAAACGACAACCGCTGGGTCTATATGGAAGTTCCGTCGCCCGGCACGAAGAATAACGACGGTTTTGAAGCGCGTGTTTCGATTCCCGTTCCGGATGTGAAGCCCGGTCTTTATGATTCCGCGGTTACCGTTACGCTGAGCGGCGAAGGTACTATCTATTACACGCTTGACGGCACACGTCCGACCGAGCGCTCCGCCGTATACACGAACCCGATCACCGTAAGCGACGTGAAGACGATCCGCACATTTGCCGTATCGGGCAGCCGTGTCAGCGAAATCGGCGAATACACATATCTGGTCGGCATCAGCCACACGCTTCCGGTCGTTTCGGTCAGCATCCCGGGCAGTTATCTGCGCGGCGGCGAAGGCATTCTCGACAACGTTTCGAGGACGATCGAGAAGGAGTGCGTGCTGACGCTGTATGAGGACGGGGACGTGAAATTTTCCGTTCCGTGCGGCTTCCGGCTTCACGGTAATGACAGCCGTAAGGGCGCGAAGCAGAACTTCCAGCTCCGGTTCCGTTCCGAATACGGCCCCGGCAAATTACACTACAAGCTTTTTGAAAACCTGGATATCGATACGTTCGATTCGCTTCTTTTGAAGGGCGGCAGCGAGGACTATCCGTACGCGGTAATGCGTGACGAATTCTGTACCGGCATCGTGAACGGACGGACGCACCTGTATGTACTTGAGTGCAAGCCGTGCGTACTGTACCTCGGCGATCAGTACTGGGGCATCTACTTCCTGCGTGAACGGTTCAGTGACGATTATGTGGCGGATCATTTCGATGTATCCGCGAAGTCGGTCGACCTGCTGTTCAGTTACGGCGGCGTGCAGAGCGGAAGCGCGAAGGATTACAACTCGCTTCTTTCGTATGTGCGCAACCATGACCTTTCGAACGACGAATACTGCAATTACGTGACCGACCGCATCGACGTTCTGAGTCTGATGGACTGGTACATATGCCGTTCCTATGTGGGCGACAAGGACGTTGCCAACATCCGTTATTTCCGTTCAACCGAATATGACAGCAAATGGAGATGGATGTATTTCGACCTTGACTGGGCGTTCTGGCATACGACCGATCAGCCGATCACCGGTTTCATCAAGAATGACGATCATAACATTCTGATGTACAACCTGTTAAAGAACAAGAACATGCGCGACACGTTCTTAAAGCGTTATGCGGAGCTGCTCGATTCGTTTATGAACGAAGAATTCATTACGGCTGAGCTTGACCGTTACGTGGCTTTCATGGAGCCCGAGATGGAAAAGGACCGCGCGCGCTGGGGCTATACCGTATCCGGGTGGAAGAATTCCGTCAAGAAGATGTACGATTACGTTAAGGACAATGCGCGTACGAAGACTGTGCTGAAAGATATCAAGTCGTATTTTAAACTGTCCGATGAACAGATGAAGAGTTATTTCGGAAAGTGGTGGGCACAGTAAGCCAACTATGTGGGGAGAAGAAAAATGAAGAACCGGAAGAGAATCACGCTGAAGCGCAGGCAGTTTTTTCTTGCGTTTGCGGCGATATGTCTGATTGCGATTATTGCGGAAGCAGTGTTGTTAATCTGCACATTTTCCAAAAAGAATGATAAGAACAAGGCAAAGGTCACGCCGACGGATCAGGGAAAGGTTGACGATGACCCGACGCCGACAATCGAACGGGAACCAAGGTTTGTCCGGGTTTGGAGACTGGCGGGGGAGAAGACCACCTATTCAAACAGTGATACGAGCGATCGCGTGTCGTATGAATATGACGACTACGGCAATGAGATTAAAAGAGTCTATTACGATTCGAAAGGCGAGTCACCCGAGAAAACGATATTGATCCATCATGACCGGAGCGGCATCATCATTGCGGAATACTGGGTGCCGGATGAAAAAGGACGTCTCGAGGAGAAACGGTGCTATTACCCGACCTGTTACGGTGTTTCGATTGATTATATGCTGCTGCAGAACCCGTATCTCTTCGAGGGGGAAATCCTTGAGAGCTGCAATTATGATGAAGAGGGAAATCTGACGGGTGAGCTTCGGGGATATCATCAGTTTCTCTCGGATCCGCCGTTTCATTCGGTTGTAAAAATCAGTCCGTACGGGCAGCTGATTTCGCACGAAGAATATGATGCGGATGACAGACTGACGGCAGAATATCAGTTTACATATGATTATGAAGGAAGACTCAGCGAGATCGTAAAGGCTGAAGACGGGGCTTCCGAGCCGTATGCCATTTACCGCTATGAGGATTACGACTCCGGGAATGAGATTACATATATCTTTCTTAAAAGCGAAGGAACGAACGGATATATCTATAAGGGAGATGTTGAGATCGGTACGTTCTATGACGGTGGCGCCGAAGATGCGTGGGAGCGGATGACACGGAAGACAGATCCGGACAGAAGCATTGCTGTCGGTTATGAACACAAGTATCATCTTCCGAACGGAATGTTCCCGCACGGCGCGGAAACGTATAAGCAGATCCTAGGCTCGATGGACTATATCGTGTATTCCGAAGGAATGACGGCGCGGGTGCTGAGAAAGACCGTATTTCGGGAAGACGGACAGCCTCTTAAGGAACTTCGAAGCTCGGACGGGATGTCAGATGTGCGCCTGGCGTCAGAACTCACGGAGAAAACCTATGAATATGAGAACAACACAACGCTCAGTAGAATTACAGACGAGGGAGATGTCTATTCTTTTGTATTTGACTGGGCGGGGAATCTGACGCAGTTCCGCAGTGAAACATACGGATATCAGACCGATTATAAGTGGATTGCCATTGCGTATCCTGTGTACTAGTTACGAACCGGATGCCGCCGTTCGGATTATATTGAAAAGTGTGGAGGAAGGAAAATGGAGAGTAACAATTCAGAAAAGAAAAAAGGGAGTCCTATGAGTTCCCGCAAAAAGATCATAATCGGCTTAGTCGTGCTGAGTCTTGCGGCAATTATTGCGGAAGCCATGCTGTTGATACACGGGCTTTCAAAGAAACCAGAGAAGAAAGAGCCCGCTCAGGTAACCCCTGCGCCGGTCCTGAAAAAGGAAGTACCGAAGGAAACAACGCCGAAGGTTTCGCCGACGCCTGCCCGGACTCCTTCACCGACACCGGAAGTGGATCATTACGAACAGGTATGGAAACTTGCAAAAGAGTATAAAACGGACAGTAACGGGATAAAGGAACCGGTCAGTGTCCGCGAGTACGACGATCAGGGACGTGAGTCGAAGAGAATTGTTTATGATGATGCCGGCGAACCGGAATTAACGGCTGTATTTGTCTATGACCGGAGCGGAATCGTTCTTGTTGAGCAATGGGTTCCGACGGAGGACGGTGAACTGGAGGAGACAAGATTCATCCACGGAGCCAGCGGAAACACCGATATGGCGGAGTGGGGTTACTATATAGATATATACGGCGGAGAAAAGGTTGAGAATGCAGAGTATGATGCGGATGGAAATCTGACGGCGCTCAGAACATCATACCATCCGTATTGGGCGTCGTCTCTGTCCGGTGAATACTCTTCCGATTGGACGATTGACAGTAACGGATTATTGAAAGAACGCCGGCTATATGAACCGAGCGGAAAGCAGAATTCCGCGATTCAATTTCGATATGATGATGAGGGAAGACTGACAGGCTTTATCTTTTTGGATGATCTGGCAGAGAGTATTCCGCATTGGGGACTGACCTACGAAGACGGCTATACCTATTATACGGATGAGCTGAACGGAACTTATACCTTCAAGTTTAAAGACGACAATATGCTTATGTATGCCAGATTCATGGGATATGATGAGGATTGGCCGGGGGCATTGAATGTGACTGACGAGAATCAGGTATTTCCGGATATGTACAGGGGAATCGTTTATCGGCCTAAAGGCAATTTCCCGGCTTTTTTCGATACTAATTATACGATTGAGGGTTACGCGCCTAAAAGTTTCAGCTGTATCGATGATGTATACTATGACGAACACGGCAATGAAGTTCCGCAGGATACGGTAGAAGTACGGTCGGACGGGCAGCCCGCTTACGGGGACGGGTTTGAGCAAAAGTACTATGAGTATGATGCGAGCGGGAAACTTACAAGGTACTACGATACCACTAACCCGTATGATGTATACACGGAACTGGATGACAACTGGAATCTGGTGAAGATGACGGACGTTCTCAACAAGGAGATCTTCGAATATGAATGGATCCTTGTTGATGTTCCGGTTTATAAATAGTACGTGCCGTTCCGTATTACGGCGGCCGAGGTTTTATCACTGTGAACTTTGGAGGTGCACATGGAAGAACAGATCATTACAATTACGGTAAAGACCAAAGGCGACGTCTGTGAGATGAGCGACGCGCAGATCCGCGAGTGGTATGAGAAAAGCATCGCGGGACTCTTTAATCCGGAGTACGGAACCCCGGAGATCACGGTGGACGTGAAGAGGGTAATCAAAGAAGGAAAATGAAGAGATTGTATTCATAATGTAAAGAACGGGGCGTTCAGCCCCGTTTTTTCTTGCCGATAAAAGCATTTGTGCGTCGTAAAAAGACACATGCCGGCGTTTTGGAAAATGTGCCGATTATATGCTGGAAAATGCCGGAAAAATTGGTGATTGTTTTGCGATATTTTTTTACAAAAAGCTGTTGACAAATCAAAGCTTCTGCGTTAATATGTAAAAGCTGTCGCTGAGATGACAACGCCTTACGAAATGCTTTCGTTAAGGCATGTTTCCTTGATGACAGCACAGTGTACTTTGAAAACTGAATAGTGAAACAACCTTGAAGATTCGTTTGAAATGTTTCCTTCATTTCAATGAAGAGAAGCGAACTTTAACAAATGTAAATTTCAGGAAACACAGGCTTATTAAATAAGTCAGATGTTTAAACTGAGA
>JAGADM010000140.1 GCA_017613595.1 Lachnospiraceae bacterium
AGCAGCCGGTCTTATGGGTGTCGGCATGGTAAACGGTATCGGCGGCGGCGCACAGGGCGTTGCAAACCTGTATGCTTCGCAGCCTCAGGCAGCTCCCCAGGCAGCTCCGCAGGCTCCTGCTGACGGTTGGAAGTGCCCGGAGTGCGGCACGGTTGCTACCGGCAACTTCTGTACAAACTGCGGCACGAAGAAGCCCGCTCCGGCAGGCAGCTGGAAGTGCCCTGAGTGCGGCACCGAAGTAACCGGAAACTTCTGTACGAACTGCGGTACGAAGAAGCCCGAAGCCAAGAAGCTCATCTGCGGCAACTGCGGCTATCAGGCTCCTGAAGGCGCTAACGTGAAGTTCTGCCCGCAGTGCGGCAAGCCTCTTGCATAAGTATTACATTTCAGATCATATGGGACATCCGGTCAGGCGCTGCCTGACCGGTTCGTTCCCTTGTTTTTCATTTATGAGACGTGAAAGGAGCCTTTTATGGGCTTATTCGGCGACATTATCAAAAGAACAAGTGAGATTATCAAAAGCGAGGTAAACTATCGGGAGCGCCGTGCGGTGCAGAATGTGACCGGCGATATTACCAACAACATCATTCAGAACGCGAAGAACAACTATCGCGCGAATTCCCGAGAGTTCACCTATGATCTGCTTCCGACTACGGTCGAGGAACTGAAGGTCTTTCAGAAGAATCCGCAGGATCCTTTTGAGACCGCAGCTCTGGCGGTTCTTGCGCTCAATGTTTACGCGGATAATCCGGAGGAGTGCGTGCGGATGATGGATTATCTGAACGGTCCCGATAACCTTGCGGTCCGCGATCAGCAGCTGATTCAGACGCAGTTCATGGAGAGCGCGAAGTATACCGTAAAGTCATATTTCAAGGGCGCTACACCGCAGAATAACTACACGCCTGCGTTTCCGTACACGGTTACGGTTCATGACAATCCGTACAGCTATGATAATCAGAAGGACGGATACATCAGTCTGTATATTCCGAGCGGCGGTGCGGACAATGACCGAAAAGTAACACTTCGGACCAAACCCTCCACCGGAGAGTGGTTCGTTCATACGTGGCAGGGGCTCTTAATGGGAGTCCGGACGGCCGACGAGGCCAACCCGTGGGCATAATGCTTCTGAGGTCATCTGCTGCGAGTCGGGGGATTGTATTGGGAGGAACACATGGAAGAGAACAAAGTGCAGGATAATCCGATAAATGAGGATCCGGCCGTTAACGAGGGAACTTCCGGAAAGAAAAGGAGTCTGTTCGGCTTCCGAGAGGCGGGACAGTACCGCGGACAGGCTACGGCAGCTTTTCTTGTGGTTGTCGGCGCGCTGATTTTTTACTATTTGCTTCATATGCTGCCGGCTTTCGGACAGGCTTTTAAGACGGTTACAAAAGCCATCGCGCCGGTTATCTGGGGGTTCTGCTTTGCATTTCTGATGAATCCCATAGTAAAGATTTTCGAGCGGTTTTTTATCCGGTTCGGGATGAAGCGGAAGGCGAAGAAGGGTGAGACTCCCGAAAAGAAGGAGCGTCGCGTGAGAGGCAGATCACGGGGCTTTGCGATTCTGATCACGGTAATTCTGGTTCTTGCTTTGATCACGCTTCTGCTGTACGCAATCATTCCGGAGTTCACGGCCAGTATCACCACACTTCTGGAAAACGTACCGAGCTATGCAAAGGTAGTCAGAGAATCCCTGGAGCAGCTGATCTCCCGGAATAAGGTTGTTGATGAGGCTCTGACGCCGGTCATCGAAAACTTTACCGACGGTCTTGCGGAGTTTTTAAATAAGCGTCTGTCCTCCATTGTGACATATGCGGGAGTTCTTCTTACCACAAGCCTGAAGGCCATCCTTCGTGTTACCTTCAATCTTCTGATCGGATTGATTTTTGCCATCTATATGATGAAGGATAAGGAATATCTGATCGGTCTCGTAAAGAAGATCATCTTCGCCATCTTCCCGAAGAAAACTGCGAAGGTTACGGTACAGACTCTGCATAAGGCTAACGGAATATTTACCACGGCTATCCTCGGAAAGATCCTTGATTCCACTGTAATCGGAATGCTCTGCTTTATCGGTACGAATATCCTCGGAATCTTCTTCGACGGTATCGCACAGTACAAAGGACTGGTCAGCATCATTATCGGCGTGACCAACGTCATCCCGTTCTTCGGACCGTTCATCGGCGGTATCCCGTGCGCGTTCCTGATCTTCTGCGTGAACCCGCTGCACGGACTGATTTTCGCGGGATTCATTCTTCTGCTTCAGCAGTTTGACGGAAACTATCTGGATCCGCATATCGTCGGCAAGAAAGTAGGCATGAAGCCGATTTACGTACTGTTTGCATGTACGCTTTTCTCAAACCTCTGGGGCATTATCGGAATGCTCGTGGCAGTTCCCACATTTGCCCTTGTATATTCAATCCTGAAGTCTTACCTCGAGGTGAAGCTTGAGGAGAAGAATCTTCCGAAAGAGACGGAATGCTATATTTCGACTCCGGGCGCGGTTCTTGTGCAGAACAGCATAGAGGCCGCCAAGCTCAAGGCGGAAGCAATTCCCGTGGATGACCGTGCCGGTTCCGAGATTAAGAACTGTTAAAGGGCTTTCGGGAGCGGAAACAGCCGGTCCGAAAGAGACCGGAAGTCAATGAAAAGAATAAAGGCTGCTGCAGCCGGATGGAAGGAATCCTTCCTCCGACGGCAGGCAGCCTTTTTGTTTTGCGTTTTACAGACAGTTTAAAGTCCGGAATCCGTGAACCGGACCCGGTGACGAAGTTTTTATGAAACGCTCTATAGGTTCCTGATATCGCTGTCAGTCGATACCGCGGATCGAAACCGACGGCACATAGGGGTATACAATCTCGCGGAACCGCTCCACGGTTTCCTTCGAGGGAGCATGGAACCGTCCCGGAACCATGATTTCTTCACTGTCACGATAAGACTGCAGATAGTAGGCTTTGCAGCCGCGGATCCATTGCCCGATGGCTTCCATGGAAGCGTCGTCGTGGAGCTCCGCCATCAGAGTGGTGCGGAATTCGTACCGGATGCCGCTTTCCATCAGCAGTTTAACACTCTGCTCAACGCGGTCGGTCCGGAAGCCCGGAACTCCGATCGTCTCGCCGTAACGTTCCCTGCTGTTTTTGATATCCATGGCGACATAACTGAGGAGTCCTTCGGAAAGAAGTGCGCCGAGCATGTCGGGATTCTGGCCGTTGGTGTCTAATTTGACGGCAAAACCTTTCTCTCGTACTTTTCGGATGAAGGCCGGAAGGTCTGCCTGAATGGTCGGCTCCCCGCCCGTGATTGCCACACCCTCGAGGCGGCCCTTGCGGTGTTCAAGAAATGTGAAGAACTCCTCCTCGGAAATCATCGGGGCCTTTTCGGGTGCCAGCACAAGTCCGGAATTGTGACAGAAGGGACAGCGGAAATTGCAGCCGCCGGTGAACACCGTGCATGCAATATGTCCGGGAAAATCCAACAGTGTCAGCTTTTGTAAGCCGTGAATCTGCATCATAAACCTCCGATACAACTCTTATTCCGCATCGTCCGGGCTGCTTTGTGAGCCTTTACGCTGCTGTTCGCGGGCCCGCATATCGCGGAAGAATTCCTGCAGTACCGCACTGCATTCCTCTTTCATTATACCACGCGTAATCTCTACCTGGTGATTAAATTCTTTCATTTGCAGAAGGTTCAGGATCGAACCGGCGCAGCCAGCCTTCGGATTGTCCGTGCCGATGACCACACGGTCAAGCCGCGACTGGACGATGGCGCCGGAGCACATCTGGCACGGTTCTAAAGTCACATACATCGTGCAGCCTTCGAGACGCCAGTCGCCGATTGCGCGGCAAGCCTGACGGATCGCCGTAATCTCGGCGTGCGCCAGCGTTGTATGCTGCGTCTTACGGCGGTTGAAGCCCCGCCCGATAATGCGGCCTTCGTATAATATTACACAGCCAATCGGAACTTCTCCGAGCGCAGCCGCCCGGCCGGCCTGATGAAGGGCTTTTTTCATGTAGTAATAGTCGTCGCGAACCTGCATATGCAAAGGAATACCTCTTTGTCAACATATTTTTTACCACAGTATATCATCGCAAACTCAAAATGTATACTTTTATTGCAAAAAACTGTAAAAATTTTGTTTTTCAAGTTGTATTTTACCGGGTTCCATAGTAAAATGTATTGTGAGAATATGCATCGTTTTGCATAATTCCGTTGCTTAAAGTCTTGTCTGCAAAATGAAAGCCGGAGGAAAATTATGAATCTTGGGCAGAAGAAGAAAATAGCGATACTTATATCGCGCAGCTCGGCTGAGTATCAGTACACCCTTCTCAGCCGCCTGGTATCCAAAGCGCGTGAATACGGATACTATGCCCTTGTATATTCCTGCTTCGGCAAGTACGGAAATAACGAAGCCTACGATATCGGTGAGGCGTACATTACGGACCTGCCCGATTTCTCGAAGATGAACGGTATCATTCTGGCAATCGATACGTTTGAGACGCATTCCGTTGCGGATAAGATACTCGAGCTTGTCCGGGCCAAAGCGACATGTCCCGTTGTCAGCGTGCGCCGCTATGTGGAAGGTGTCAGCAATGTGCTTGTGGATGACCGCAACTCGATGGAAGCCATCACGACGCATCTGATCGAAGAGCACGGCTATAAGGATTTCTGCTATGTCAGCGGCCCGAAAGAGCACATTGACGCGCAGAACCGTCTGGAGTGCTTCCTCCGTGTGATGAAAGAGCACGGTCTGGAGATTGACCCGGAGGATATTTATTTCGGAAACTTCTGGCGTGATGCCGGACCCGGGGCGCTGGATTATCTGCTCACCGGCCGCAGAAAATGGCCCGAAGTGATTGTTTGTGCCAATGATTATATGGCAATTTCGGTTGTTAACGAGTTGCAGAAACGCGGCATCCGTGTGCCACAGGATATTGCGGTTACCGGATTTGACGATATATCGGAAACCGACGCCACGGTGCCGACACTCACATCGGTACGCGTAAACGTACGTGAGATGGCGGAGCGCGCGGTGGAGGCCGTGCGGCTTCTCGAAGAAGGCGAGAAGGTTCCGGAGATCACTTACATTGCGAGCCATGCCGTAATCCGTGAATCGTGTGGATGCGGCTCCCGGAACTCGTTCCAGTTCGAGAAATCCGTACGCAAATATTTCGAATCGGACCAGCGTTCCAGAAGCTTTCTGATGCAATCCATGTTCATGAGCATCAACGCCGAGAAAGCGAAAGACATTGACGAACTGAACAGCGTTATCTACGCATTTGCCAATATCAATGAGAATATCAGGGATTTCTACGTAATTCTGAACGATTATGACTGGCGGACGCAGGAACCGGAGGAATTCAAAGGCTTTACGCCGATGATGCACCTGCGGACGGCCATCCGCGAGAACCGTCTTCTCGGGCACGTGGACCATGTGTTTGAGATCGGCGAGATACTGCCGGAGGAATATGTCAGCGAAGATCCGTGCGGCTACTACATTGTACCGCTGCATTATCACGACGCATGTCTCGGGTACGGCGTTATGTCCTTCAGCAAGGACGACGTTCCGAATCTGTTCTTCCAGTGCTTTATTACGAATATCTGCACGGCGCTTGAGGAAATCCGGTCCAATATGAAGAAGGAAGCGCTGATTAACGAATTGCGTCAGCTGTACGTCAGCGATGTTCTGACCGGGCTTTCGAACCGCCGCGGTTTCGAGCAGAAGTGCGAATCCATGTATGACGCCGCGATGCGGAAGCGTCAGCCGATGGCGATAGTCGGAATTGATATGGATGGTCTCAAGGACATTAACGATACGTTCGGACATATGTACGGAGACCTGGCGCTGAAAGCCATCGCCAACGCAATGTCTGCGGCATGTTTTGCGGGAGAACAGTGCTTCCGCGTCGGCGGAGACGAGTTCCAGATGATCGCGCTCAATTACAGCGAAGAGATGGTCGTTGAGTACCGAAACCGCTTCAAAGCGTTTTTGGATGATTACAACAATCGTTCCGGACGTCCTTATATCGTGCAGGCCAGCTTCGGCTACGTTGTTGTCGACCCGAAGGATAACCGTCCGCTCGGCGAGTGGATGACAATCAGTGACGACCGGATGTACGAGGAGAAGAATGCCCGTCGTGCGACAAGGAAGATCATTCGTGAGCTTCCGAAGGAAAAGGAAAACTAACAGGAAACCGTGAAACGGACCCATGTCGGACCGTTTCGATACGGTAAGGAATGAATATGAATCTGAAAGAAGAATTTGTCCGCGTGTTCGGAGCAGGCGGTGAGATTCGGGAGTACTTTGCGCCCGGACGCGTGAATCTGATCGGAGAACATACGGATTATAACGGCGGGCATGTGTTCCCGTGCGCCCTGACGATCGGCACTTATGCATGTGCAAGACGGAGGGAGGACCGGGTGCTCCGGTTTTATTCGCTTAATTTTCCGGAGGCGGGAGTATTGGAATCCTCTCTGGATGACCGGGAATACCGGAAGGAGCTCGGATTTTCGAACTATCCGCGAGGCGTGATCGTTACGGCCGCGGAGGAAGGTTATCAGGCGGAGCAGGGACTGGATATTCTCTACTACGGAACCATCCCGAATTCCTCGGGACTTTCCTCCTCCGCATCCATAGAGATACTGACCGGATTTATCTTAAAGGATATGTTCGGATTTGACTTCGACGGGATCACCAATGCGAAGATCGGTCAGAAGGCCGAGAACCGCTTTATCGGTGTGAATTGCGGCATTATGGACCAGTTCGCGATTGCGATGGGCCGTAAGGATACGGCGATCTTTCTGAATACGGCAACGTTACGGTATCAATATGCTCCGCTTGTGTTAGACGGCGTAAAGATACTCATCATGAATACGAACAAGAAGCGTGGTCTCGGCGACTCCAAATACAACGAGCGCCGTGCCGAGTGCGAGGAAGCGCTTCGCGACCTGCAGCGGGTAACGGATATTGCGACGCTCGGAGACCTCGATGAGGAAGGTTTTGTCCTCTTTTCGGACAGCATCCGGTCACAGACCTGCATGAAGCGTGCGCGCCATGCGGTATTTGAGAACCGAAGAACGGTCCGTGCCGCGGAAGCGCTCCGCGACGGTGATCTCATGAAGTTCGGAAGACTCATGAACGAGTCGCACATTTCCCTGCGGCGCGATTATGAAGTAACAGGTCCCGAGCTGGACGCCCTGGTGGAGGCCGCATGGGAGCAGGAAGGCGTTATCGGAGCGAGAATGACCGGAGCCGGCTTCGGCGGCTGTGCGGTTGCACTGGTACGGGAACAGTATCTTCCGGTTGTGATGGATGCCGTGGGCAGAGCCTATCACGATAAAATCGGCTATGATCCGACATTCTACATCGCGCAGACCGGAGACGGTCCGTCGAGGATCGGATAGAACGGAATGACACAGCGCTAAGCTGACAGCGTATATAAAGAATCAAAGAATAGATTTTCGGTGCGGAAGCACAATTTCGGAAGAGGAGTATGGGAAGATGAATTTGGATGCAAATGAAAAAAAGAGGCTGCTGGAAATCTTCGCAGCGAACCTTGCGACTTACCGTAAGGCCATGAAGCAGTCGCAGGAAGAGTTCGGCGCGAAGATCGGCATTACGAGACAGACGGTCAGCTCCATCGAGCGCGGCGCATACCCGCTGACATGGTCCATATTCCTTTCCTGTCTTTTTATCTGCATGTCCCATGTGCGTGCCAAGAAGCTTATTTTCAACACATTTGCCGCAGAGGAGGCATTCCTTTCCTACCTTACTTCAATGATGGGCGATTCGTCCGCGAAGAGCATTCCGACCGGACACGGCTACGCCCGTCAGGTTTACTTCGGAACATGTACCATTAAGGATGATAACCGCTATACCATCGTGGATTGTGATGCCGGCGTGGAAGAAATGTTCGGCGTGCATTCGAAGGACAGCGCTTCGACCGGATATCTTTCCCTTGTTTATAAAGAAGACCGTGAGACGGTCCGCAGGATCCTTGACGAGAAGATCCGTAAGCAGATGGTTGTCTGCATGGAGCACCGCATCAACACCGCCGAGGGGCAGGTCGTATCCGTACAGTGCTTCGTACGCCGTCAGAAGAAGATGATGAAGAACGGTCTCTTCGATATTACGATTACGCAGCTGACCGGCGAGATGCTTCGCAAGCGCCAGGTGAACAGCCTTCTTACAACACTTCCCGTGGGAGTTGCGGTATTTGAATTCCAGGGCCGCGTTTCGCACGAAAATGTTCCCGAGATTTACTACGCCAATGAGGCGTTTTACAAGATGATCGGTCATACCGCGGAGCAGTTTGCTTCGATCCACAATAATTACCTGACCGAGATCGTCGCACCTGACGACGTTAAGAATGTTGCCCGTCTCTTTGATCCGAAGGCGGAGCCCGAGACCGTACATGAGGCGGAGTTCCGCGTGAACCGCTTTGACGGAAGCGTATCCTGGGTTCACTGCAACGCGCTCGTTGTAAGCCACGGCGATGACGGAACCAACATCATCAGCTGCGCGTTTACCGAGATTACGAAACGTATCAACGCAGAGATGTCGATGAAGCATCAGCTCGATCATTACCGGCAGCTGGAAGAAACGTCCGACGATATCCAGTTCGGCTACAGCGTTCCCGATGACCGCGTGAATCTTCCCGGAAAACTTGCCGCCGCGCTCGGAACCGAGAGCAGCATCAGCCGCTTTATGGAGAAGAATCTCCTCAGGAAATTTGTTTTCGAAGAGGATTACGATGCATGCCTTGCGCTTCTTGAGAAGACGCAGGCGACCGGCGACAGCGCCAAAGGAGAGGTTCGTCTTAAAATTGACGGCAAGGAGTTCCGCTGGTGCCGTGTGATTCTGCTTGCGGCAAAGGACGAGCAGGGCAAGGTTGCTCACATTTACGGCCGTATTGAGCAGATCGATGAAGAGCGTAAGATCCGTAAGGAGCGCAGCAACGACCGGATGCTCATCAACCGCCTGTCTTCGACCGACCGTCTGACCGGCCTTTACAACCGTACCGCGTTCCGCGCGAGACTGCAGGAGACGCTCGCCGATTCTGAGATGGATGCGGTTCATGCGGTAATATACTGTGATATCAATGATTTCTCATACATAAACGAAAAATACGGCTACCCGGCAGGCGACCGGATGCTCCGCGAATTTGCGGCGATGTTCCAGCGGAAGGGCAAGAAATGCTTTGCCTGCCGTATCCATTCGGACTATTTCCTCATTTACGTGAACGGAGAGTCCAAGGAGCAGGTGATTGCGAAACTCCGCAGCTGGTCCAAGGTGTTCGTGGAACACCAGCTGAAGGCTTATCCGGGAATCGACATCCAGCTTTCGAGCGGCGTGTACTTCTTAAAGAAGAACGACCACGATATCCCGCTTGCGATGGACAACGCGAACCTCGCGAGAAAGCAGGCGAAGATCGGTCAGGACAGTTCCTATGTGGTTTACACGGAGGAACTCCGACAGCAGCGTAACCATGAGCAGACAATCGCCGGCGAGATCCAGAACGCGATCCGCAACAACCGTATCGAAGTATTCTTCCAGCCGAAGTTCTCTCTTGAGACGCAGGAACTGATCGGCGCCGAGGCGCTCGCACGTTGGCTGACCGAAGACGGAACCTACCGTTACCCGGCCGATTTCGTGCCGATCCTTGAGAAGACCGGTCACGTTACCGACCTCGACTTCTGTATCTACACCAATGTTCTGCAGGCGCTGCAGGATTGGAAGAAGCAGGGTATGAAACTGGTTCCGATCTCCGTAAACTTCAGCAAGAACAACCAGAGCTTCCAGAAGTTCGACGAACGGATCAGCCGTCTTGCCGAGCAGTACGGCGTAGACAGCAAATATATTGAAATAGAAGTAAACGAAGAGATGCTTCTTGCGGAAAAGGAAGGCACGAGCGATTCCATCCGCGACCTGCAGGACCGCGGGTTCAAAATTACACTGGACGACTTCGGTTCCGGTAAGGAATCCCTTTCCATGCTGATCAACGCGCCGGTTAACATTGTTAAGATTGGGCGTTCGTTCTTAAAACGCATCGGTAATTCCGAGATGGAGCAGAACTATGTGCGCTGCATGTGCGATATGATCTCTTCTGTTAAGAAGGAAGCGGTTTTCGAAGGCGTTGAGACCAAGGAACAGGCCGATTTCCTGACGAGCTGCGGTTTTACGACCGCGCAGGGCTTCCTGTTTGAGCGTCCGATTCCGCTTGAGGAATTCGAGAACAAGTATCTGAAGAAGCAGATCCTGCCGTCGGCTTAGTCCGGCGGGAGGCGTAACATTTTCCCTTGACAAGCGTCGGGAAAGAGGTTACAATAAGCACATATTTGGAACCGATGAGCAAGAGGAGTAGCTTTAGGGAACGGTCCAAGAGAGCCGCAGGCGGTGGGATTGCGGTACCCGGAACTTCAGTGAATGGACTTGTGAGGGCGAACCGAAAGCGTCAGCAAGTAGGGGAGACGTGAACCGCACGTTACAGCGGTACATGTATGATAGTACATGACAGAGTGTATGCGAAAGCATAAAGATAGGTGGCACCGCAGAGGATTATTCCCCTGTCCTATTCGAAAGATAGGACAG
>JAGADM010000141.1 GCA_017613595.1 Lachnospiraceae bacterium
ACACATCCTCGGTATCGGTCTTACCGGTACTTCCGTAAACCCGGCTCGTTCCCTCGGTCCCGCTATCGTAAACGCGATCGCAGGCGAGACTCAGGCTCTGAAGGACGTATGGGTATTCTGGGTAGGACCTCTTGCAGGCGCGGCTTGTGCTGCATGCCTCTACAAGTTCCTTGAAGCGGACGACAAGAAGGCGGAATAAACCTTACGGACATTTGAAGTATCGGAAAAGGGCGATCCCGATGAGGACCGCCCTTTTATTATGCGTGTTTCCGTTCTATGCAGTCTCCTGCTCCGCGTACGGAAGCAGCTCGAGAATGATGACCGCAGCCAGATAAAAGACGATGCAGCACGCGATCGCGAACAGCGGATACATCGTGCGGTTTCCGATGGTCTGAAAGACCTCAGCGAGATCACGGACTCCGATACATCCCGCAACTGTCGTCCACTGAAGCATCGTAACGGCTGTCCGGCGTGCCGGACGGGAAGCGAGAAATGCGAGCGTCCGTTTGAAGCTGCGCGCGGCAGGATTGTCAGCTTCCGTACCCGAGGCTGTGTCCGCAGCAGCCTCCGCGGCCGTTTCAGTGCCCTTTCCCGCGGCGGACGCCTCGAACAGCAGCCCCGCGCCGTTCAGTCCGATTCCGAGCGCCGCCGGGATCAGTAACGGCATATGCAGTCCCGCGAGCGCTACGCCCCCGAGAAGCAGCAAAAGAAGCGGTACCGGAATGCTCCGGAATACATAAGCGATTCCCGCGGCGGTCTTTTGAAGTGCCGCCCTCGGACTCTCCGAAAGAGTCTTCAGCGCAAGCCACATAAGAGCCGCGATCACGCAGGCAAGGAGCATGAGCACCGCCGTAGTGATGACAGCGGAAAGAATCTGACGGTATGCGCCGCCGGAAATCAGATTGTCCTTAATCACATTCATCCATCCGCTCACTTTCGTGCCCTCCTTCCGCATCACTAAACGATATTCCTTCACGCCGAAATACCCGTCCGACGTGAGATACTTCGGCGTCGTCAGTGAATGGTTCTCACTCGTCGCGCCGACACAAAGCATATCGACCCGCCCCGCCATCAGGCTGACGTAGGCTGTTTCTTCCTTCAGTTCCACAAATACCGGCCGGTACCCTAAACTCTCGGCCAGCGCGCCCGCAATCTCCGCTGCCGCGCCGCGCGCCGTTCCGTTTTCATAAACCGCAAGCGGCGGCACCGCTCCGGTAATTCCGATATAGAGTTTCCGCCCGCCCTTCTTCGGCGATGTTTCCGCGCGTTCCGAAAGCCTTTCCTTCGGGAACGTCCACGCTTCCCCGATAAGCAGTCCGCGTTCCAGTCCGCCGAGTTCCTTCAATGCCGCAAGGAAACTGTCGGCGTCATTTTTCAGTGCTTCCGATTCCGGACGGAAGGCAAATGCGAACGAGAACCGTTCCTCTCCGCTTCCGGGTGTTTCAGCCGGGGCAAAGGAGACATACTCTCCGCTCTGCTCCAGGTACTCCGCCGTTACATCCGCCGCCCAGATCGCGGAAACCTTTCCGCAGTCAAGCGCCTTCCGCGCGCTTTCAAAATCCGGATAGGAGACGTATTCCGAAACGGCAGTGCCAAAATAGCCTTCCGCGAACAGCTTCATCGAATCGTCCGGCATGCCGTTTGCGACGCCTCCGGCCGAAGACAGCGCAGGTATCCTGCCGTCCTTAAAAAGAGCCTCCCGCACTTCGTCCGCACCGGGTCCCGAAGCCGCTTTCCTTCCTCCCGCAGCCGCTTCCGCAAAGACAGGCAGAAACAGCAATAAGGAAGTCAATAGAAGGGCAATCCATTTTCCTCTTGATGAAATCATAGATTTATTCAATCCTTGCTCCGATAATGTATTCGCTTCGAAGACCGACAACAATCCGGTTTCCGAACACGGCAGGCGTCGATTCGATATTGGCGCCGTAATTGATCCGATCAAGCGTCTTTCCGGTCAATGCGTCAATAAGGCATATATCCCCATTTCCGCAGCACTGGATCAGCCGCGCCGAACCGTCCGCGCAGTAAGTAAGACACCCCGAACTCCAGGCGTCGCACGAAAGTTCCTTCCGCCACGCCTCCTCGCCGGTATCCTTGTTAAGAGCGACCAGATACCCGCTGTTGACCGAAGGCGTCTTCGATACAGCGAAATAGATGTATTGTGCCGCCGCTCCGCTTCCCGACGCGCCCGACGAGAGGATGCCGCCGGCAAGTCCCGAAACGGTATGCACCTCATAGGGCTTCTTCCAGATGATGCGTCCGTCGGTCGCGTTGATCTTATAAACGCAAGCCTCACCGGTGTGATAGCGGGATGTGTGGTATTTGAGCGTCGTTCCGACATACAGCGCCGCGCTGCCGTCCTCCCCGATTTCGAGCACGGGGCTTGCGTTGATGTCCTCCCCGAGATCCTGCACCCAGACGGGCTTCATCGTATTCAGGTCAAGGCACTGGAACACGCCGCCGTTGTCGCCGAAGAACAGGAAGTGTCCCCATACGACCGCGCTCGATTCCGAGCCCGAGCCGATGTCGCTCTCGCTTGCTTCATAGCGGTCATGCGCCGCTTTCGAATCATACACATAGCGGACAATCTCATCGGGGTCGATGCTCAGTGTTCCCGCTTCCACGTCGTATTTCGCGTTGAGCCGCACCGTATAAAGTACGCCGTTCTCGCCCGGACAGATCACCGTGTCGGCTTCCGCGGCGAAGATCGGCGAGCTGTCAAAGCCGTGCCATCTGCGCGGGGCGAACGGGTCATTTGCCGCGAATTCATAAAGTTTCTTTCCGTCGATCAGGCTGTAGAGGAATATCCGCGCGCTTACCTGCTCGCCGAACGGTCCCGTCGCCGAATCGCCGGAGCCGCAGATCAGAAGCGGCATATCGGGATGCAGCGAGCACGTGCCTTTGAACGTCATGCCGACATGGATCGGATCGCGCGTCGCCTCTCCGGTCTTAAGGTCCAGAAAGCGGATTGTTCCGTCCATTCCCGGATATATAACTTCGCAGAGGCCGTCCTTCTCCTTAGCCTCCTTGTAAAGATTCATAGCACTTCTCTGTTCGCGGGTCCACTCTACGACAATCGGCTGCCCGGTCCAGCCGTTTCCGGACCAGTAATTGACGCCGTCATCCTTCAGAAAGCGGCCGGTCCGCACCTGCCAGTCCTTTGAAAGATGCTCTCCCGCTCCCTCTATCAGGCCGAATGAGGACATGCTTCTGAGATAGTTCCCGCGAAACGTAAGAATCCCGCGGTTGGCCGTCTCCGTTCCGATCAGTCCGTCGGCAAATTCGATGGTTTTACTTCTCTCATATTCCGAAACGGCATTTCCGTTCACGATAATCTTTACCGAATTGAGATACCGCTCCGGTTCGGTCCCCGAAGACGCCTTCGGCGTTCCCTTCGCGGAAGCAGCGTCAGCGTTACGCTCTACGCTGAGGCTTCCTTTGGTCTTCACGAAATAGTTATAGACATAGGACAGGTTTCCTTTGACCTTTACAAGCAGCACAAAAAAGCCGCACAGTGCCGTGATGAGCACTGCCGCAGCCGCGATCAGAACGACGCGCAGAACACGCCGCTTTCCATTTGCCTGTTGTCCCTTCTTACTCATTTCCGTTCTCATACTCCCGGATCAGACGCTCAATTCCCTCCGCCGAACGCAGACAGTTGCGGTCGATGCGGGGTGGGTTGCAGTTCGATTCCTTCATCCTCGAGTGCCTCGAACAGTTCGATTACGGCAAGGGAATCCATGAGTCCGCTCTCGATGAGATCGACTCCCTCGTCGTATACTGCCTTGTCCTCGCAGATTTCAAATAACAGTTTCTTTACGTCTATCATATGCGTTCAAGCGCCTTTCTGTCGGTTTTGCCGTTCGCGTTCCGCGGCAGGCTGTCCGTAACCGCCACGGTCTTCGGAATCATGTATGCGGGAAGCATTTCCGAGAGTTCCCGCTTGATGCTTTCGGGGGTGCATGCGCTGCCCTTCTCCGGTACGGCAAATGCCTGTATTGTCTTCACGATTCCCTCCGGATTCCTTTTTGCGATAACGGCACACTCCGCCACGCCCGCAATACGGTTGACCGCGCACTCGATCTCGTCGAGCTCGATGCGGTAGCCCTTGTATTTGACCTGGGAATCGTTCCTGCCGGTATAGTATAAAAGACCGTCGCGGATGTATCCGCCGTCGCCGGTCCGGTAGCCGTTTACGCCGTTCTCAAGGAAATGTCCGCCGGCACGGCCGTCAAGATAACCGGAGAAAACCGAAGGTCCCGTAAGTACAATCTCACCGTCCCGAACGGTAACGTCCGTTGCCGCCGATGGAATCTCTCCGACCGGAAGTTCCTCGTCCGCTTCCGCCATCTCCGGCGTAATCCGCACTGCGCACACCGCACACGTTGCTTCGGTCGGACCGTAGGCGTTAATCAGGCATATCTCCGGAAACCGCGCGAACAGTTTCCGCACGGGCTTCTTTTCAAGCCGCTCGCCGCAGCAGAATATCGCTTTCAGCTCCGGCAGACTCTCCTTCGTAAACGTCTCCTCGATCAGGCACATTTTCAGTGCCGAGGGTGTCAGTACCGCAAAATGGATATTGCCGTCCGCGAAAACACCGGTCATGTCTTCCGCTGCTGCCAATCCGCCGGGTACTGCCGTCCATGTATGTCCGCCGCAAAGCGAGTAATAAAGATCCGCAACGCTTAAGTCAAATCCGAGCGCCGCCCGGTTCAGTACATTCTGCTCACGGTATCCCGCAAGCGGTCCGAGTGCCCCGATCCAGCGGGCGAAATTACTAAGATTGGCATACGAAACGGGAACCCCTTTAGGCGTCCCCGTACTTCCCGATGTGAAAATGATATATGCGGTCTCATTGTCTGAGTTCAGTTCTTTATTACCCCGGAACCTGGAAAGCTCCGGCAGCGTCAGTACTTCCGCCGTACCCTCATATCTGCCTGCTCCACCCGCACTCTCCGTAATCACAAGAGTCGAACCGGTCATACGGACAATTTCCGAAAACCTTTTTTCGGGTACGGCGCTTCCAACCGGGACATATGCCCGCTTCGAAAGAAGGCACGCAAGCACTGCGGTAATCTCCCATACGCCGTGGTCTCCGCGAATAATTACCGGAGAGGTTCCCTGTCTTCGAAGAAGGTCTGCCGTCTCCGAAGCCTGCTGCCACAGTTCGCGGTAGGTGATGCTCTCCCTGCCGATCCTGCAGGCAGTCCGGTCCGGCCATTGCTCCGCCGCTTTCCGCAGCCGCTCTGTAATCATCGGATCTCCTCCTCGGGGATCAGCGAATAGTCGTAAACGACTTCGGAGTGATTGTCTAAAATCAGTTCCTTGCGGATCTCCTGTCCGGTCTTACGGTCGATCACGATGCGGTACACCTGCGAGATGCGGTAGTATTTGTCTCCCTCTTTGTGATAATGCGAATCCTCTTCAACGAGACGGTAGCGGTACGGGAGTTCATTGATGGCACGAAGTTCGCCGCACAGCTCGCCGTTCTCGCACCACACGAGAATCTGCACGTCGGTGTCCAGATTGTTGCGGAAACGGTAATCGCGGTTATTGTAGCATACCGAGGTTCCGGTTCCGAACGGCACGCGGCGCCGCTCATCCGGAAACAGCGCGTCCGAATGATGATGCAGCTCGGTCACTTTTAAGGAACTGTTCAGCACAAGCCAGTGGATCATGTTGGCCATCTGGCAGAGTCCTCCGCCGATACCCGACGACAGTTTGCCCTGGCGGATATTGAGTCCTTCCTTGTAACCTTTGCGCGCGGTCGGACGTCCTACCGTCCGCCAGAACGAGAACACTTCGCCCGGATGGATAACGATACCGTTGATCTTCTCACAGGCGAGCTCGATATTGGTGACTTTGTTCTCCTGCAGGCACAGGTCGACCCCGTTCAGGTGCCGCACCAGCACGGAGCTGTGGCTTTTCACGATGATCGGAAGCTGACTCTTCCGATGCTCTTTCGCGAAACGCACTCTCGAAAAAAGATCCATGCATCTGCGCTTTAGAATCTCTTTCTCGGTTGAAATCCGATAACATGTCGGATTGATCTGACAAAACAATTTTCTTCCCACTGATTTCCCCTCACAAAACCTGAAGCTCTTCTCTACCTGGCGGCTTCCTTCCGCGCCAGCATTTCATCATACTGCTTGTACATCTTCTGCACACTGTTCTCAAGAAGATAATAGTGACAGATATATGGAACCATAAGAACTAAGAGCGCCACGGTCAGAAGCAGCAGTCCGACACTCGGCGACGCCACCGCGAAGAAGATCGTGCCGACCGTCAGAACGGCAAAGAGCACCGTCACGATCAGGTGGATCAGACGTTCATGCATGAAAAACCCGATCTGTACGAGATGCTTCTCAATCTCCTTTTCGTAGTCGATCCCTTCCGGCGGATTTGCAAGCAGATCGTCAATCTGATTCAAATACGTTTTAATCCGTTCACCCATCACATGAACCTCCTTCGTGCCGATATTCCATTATATCACACGCGCCTTCGTAAGTAAATGCCCTTCAACTGTGAAAAAATACCATAAAAACCGCCCGAAATTCCGCCGTAAATCTCCGCTTTTTCACCTTGACACTCTCCCATATGTTGTGCTATGCTTTAGACAAATCAAAAAGATATTGTTTCTGACGGTTCAGTGGAGCGCACCACAGGGAAGCAATATCCGTTTTAAGCCGACCGTCTGGGCAATATTTTCCGAAAGAAAATATTGCCCTTTTATTTTTCTTAAGCCGCCGTGAGAA
>JAGADM010000142.1 GCA_017613595.1 Lachnospiraceae bacterium
GATTGCCTGTCCCATGGAGAACTTGTAAAGGTCGGTCTCCAAAAGGGAATTGATAATTCTGTCGAGTTTCATCGTGAAATCCTCCTAAATGATATTTTCCGGCAAATACTATAGAACGTCCACCTGGAACGTTTTCATCGCGTCTAAAGCGGTCCGGTGCGTTTCAGGGGTAATGCACGCGCACAGATCCTTCATGACTCTTACATTCGTTTCGGGACTTGCGGCCCGGACGATCGAAGCGTTGCTGATCACGCAGATTCCGGTGCAGACGCCGATCAATGTCACTTCGTCATAACCGCCCTTACGGATCCGCTCGCCGAGTTCCCACGAACCGAATACCGGCTTGTCGATGACATCCTTCACATAAGGCTTCAGTTCATCGATGATCTCCCAGCCGGGCGTTCCCTTCACGCAGTGCACAACCGGCAGTTTCCTGCCTTCGAGCGTATCCATGTACGCTTCCGTATGCGTATCTCTCGTAAAAAGAATGTCATCCTTCCAGTTCTTAACGAATTCCGTAACCGCGGGAACGATCGCCTGCGCGTTCGGATTGGCTAAAGCGCCGTCCACGAAGTCCTTCTGCATATCCACAACGATCAAAAGTTTCTTCATCGTCTTATCCTCCCATTCTGATTCCGGCTGCCCGGTCTTACTTACTGCTCTTTATACTTATACACATTGGCGACACGATTTCCGGAAATCGGCTTTGCCACATAGTGCATCGCTTCGATCTTACTTGCCATCTTATCCCGGAAGTTGGCCTTATAAAGATCCGTTCCGAGAATGATCTCATATACCTTCTGCAGATCCGGCAGCGTAAATTCCTTCGGCACGAGGTTGAACGCGCAATCCGAAAGAAGCACCTTGTTCCTCAGTTTCGTAAGTCCTTCAAGTACGATCTCGGAGTGGTCAAATGCGAGCCTCTCCTCACTGACGGGCTCGGGAACGTAGTTTCTCACAACGATGATGCCGTTCTGAAACGCCTTCTCGGTCAGCGCGTATTCGATCCTTACGACCTTTTCTTCACTGGAAAGGCTTATCCTCTCCTTTGTAAAGGAGATGTCAAACCATCCCGCGTCCTCGGCGTCGTCGCCGGCTTCGGCTTCCTTCTGCTCATCGTACGGAATGAGTCCCGTATAAGCCACATCCACAACACGCATCCGCGGATCCCGGTCCGGCTGATTCATCGTATACAGCTGTTCCAGGTAAATCCCGTCAATACCGGTCTCTTCTTTCAGTTCCCTGCATGCCGACTCGTAAGCCGATTCGTTCATTTCAAGGAACCCTCCGGGCAGCGCCCAGCAGCCGATAAACGGATGATTCTTCCTCCGGATGAGAAGTGTCTGCAGACAGGACAGGTCCTTCTTCATACGAAGCAGCAGGACATCGACTGTCACTGACGGCCGGTCGTAATCTCCCGGGCGGTAAGCCTTCAGGAATTCCTCTTCGGTCAGGCCGTCTGCATTTCTCTTCTCTGCCATGTGTCTTCCCCTTTTGATTTATAGTAGTAATTTACTACTGTCACAACTATACTACCGGAGAAACGTTTTGTCAACAGGAAAATGCAAGAATCCTGAAAAAGGCGTCCCGCCGTAACGGAACGCCTTTAATGCTTTCGGAAAAATAAAGTTTAGATGTCGTATTTGGCCATGATCTCCGCGGGAGTTCTCTTCAAAACACCTCTTACGGAAAGGGTTCCGCTGAAGAGACAGATCACATAGATCAAAACGAGAACAACAACCGCGAGCCACCACGGGTAATACAGGAAATCCTCCGCTTTCGCGGAAACGCCCTTAACGTACCAGCAGAACGCTGAGGAAAGCAGGTATCCGGCAAATGCGGACAGCGTCGTTACCACTCCGGTCTCGACGAAAGAACGATACATCATATTCTTCTTCGAAACACCGATCGCGCGGTAGATACCGATTTCCTTCATGCGGTTCATGTAAATGGAACGCATGATCAGATACATGCAGACGCTCAGAAGACCGATCAGAACGGCCATCGTGGAAAGCGTACTGTACATATTGAGCTTCGCCTCATCGATTTCGCGGTTCATAATCTCTTTTGAGGAATTGACGGAAAGGACGGAAAGATGTTCCTGCTTCAGACGATCCGCCACCTTGTCGGAAGCGGTCGAATAAACCATTGCAATATAGTATTCTTCCGCCATTTCGGGATCCGGAGCCGTTACGGATAAGATGGAATTTACGAACAGACCGTCATTCACGTAAACAATCAGCTCATCGGAATCGACAACGCCGACAATACGCAGCAGGTACGCCTCGTATTTGGACACATCCTCTTCGGTGACATCATTCCGGCGTACGTAATACCCGTCGTCGTAGTAGTCTCCATCCCCGTAATATCCGTCATCACCGTAATACTCGTCATCGGGATCGTATTCCTCTTCAGGATCGGCCTTTTTTACATTCGAGGCTTTCTCCTTTTCCTTCTGCATGTTCTCCTTCTTACGTTCGTACAGTCTTTGGGACAAGCCGAGCGTTGAACTGCAGTACATTCCCATCAGATCATCGTAGGAAGTGATAAAGGGAAATGTCTTGCTCTTAAGAATCTTATCCGCGATATTCTTCGTGATAACGATGTCCTTCATTTCCGTAATCTTATCGGTACCGGTAATCACCTGGAGATTCTTCATATCGGACCCGGGAAGAATCGGGCTTTCGAAGGAATCATCGGAATCGGTGAACATGTCCAGAAAGCTTCCCGAATAGGTTTCAAACGCCCCGAGACCGTAATCAAAGGAACCGAAACCGCCTTCCCGGAAGAATCCCCATGCGTCGAAGATCACTTCCTTAATCTCATACTGCGGATCGTTCTTCATCGACAAAAGCAGCTGCTGGAGCTGTACGGCTTCCGTACCGTTGCTGCTGACTCGGATTACATTCGGGTTGGCGTTGGATTTTGCCTCCTTATACTGACGGATGCCGACACCGAAACGGGCAACCACGAATACAAGAACGATAGCGAAGAACGTCATAACCTTACGAAGTCTCTTGGCGCCCTTCTTGCCTGCGGTTTTGTTAAATACCATCGAGATTCCGGATTTGACACCGTCCTTAAAGGAGAACAGGTGTCCGAGCCGTTTCATCTCGAAGTCCTCAAGACCGGCGAGATTGATGGCATTTTCCTCGGTGTTTTCCTTCTTCTCCGTCTCAAACTTACCTTCCTCCAGACGGATCTCGCTGGATTCGTCGAGAACGCGGACGCTCGGCGTGTCCACCTTTACGAAGAGGACGCCGTTCCGGTTGATCAGACGGACCTTGACCGGATTCTCGGGAAGATCGCCGTAATACTCGGTCGTAACCGCCTCGTTTGAAAGCGTGGTCTTGTCGAAATCGCCGAGATAGATGACGTTCTTGCTCTTCGCAACATAACCGCTTGCGTCATCGTTATTCCGTACGTTGACAATCTGTCCGTCGGAAAGCTCGATAACCGAGTCGCAGTAGTAATCCACGAGCTTCGCTTCATGTGTTACGAGAAGAACAAGATGCGTCTTCGAAATCTGTTTTAAGATGTCCATGATGACGAGCGTATTCTCTTCATCAAGGTTTCCGGTAGGCTCATCCGCGAGGATTACCGGAGCGTTCTTTACAATGGCGCGGGCGATGGCGATACGCTGCTGCTGGCCGCCGGAAAGCGAATTCGGCGTACGCTTATAGAACGTATCCATGCCGACCGCGCTGAGCGCCGTATGCACGCGCTTCGAGATTTCCTCCTCATCGTCCATACCGCACAGACGGAGCGCCGTCGCGACATTGTCGAAACAGCTTTCGTTTCCGTTCAGGCAGTAATTCTGGAAAATGTAGCCGATATAGCGGTTCCGCAGTTCATCCTTCGAGGCACTCATCTCCTGTCCTTCGATGAATACGGAGCCCTTCTGCACCTTATCAAGGCCGCCGATAACATTTAAGAGCGTTGTCTTACCGCATCCGCTTCGGCCGAATATGGCAACCATGCCGTGTTCCGGAAAATCAAACGAAATGTCGTTGATAACATGGATCTCGTTGGATTTGCCTTTGTTAAAAAACTTGTGAAGTCCTTGCAGTTTGATCATGCTTCGGCACCTCCCTTCAGAGTCTTCTTGACACTTTCCTCGAAGAGACGGTGGATCTGCTTTCTCGTTACCCATGTCGTAATGATCAGGATGCCGATGATCACGAACAGGTACTCATACCAGTGCAGATAGCGGATCATATTGTTGTAATCCGGCAGATGATACAGCACGAACAGTCCGATAAGCGTTACAAGCATTCCGGGAATGATGGAAATGTACATCCTGAAGAACATGCTCAGTTTGATGACGCGGACCGAAATACCCATCGAACGGAATATCGTCAGGTCGCTCTTGATGACGTCGAGCGAGCGGTGCGTGCACAGGTTAACGAAAAATACGAGGAACGCGATCGCGCCGAGCCACAGAAGGAAGCTCAGTCCGCCAACCATAACGCGCTCGATTACGGAAAGGATGTCGGGGTTATAGGTCTGCTTTGAGTGGCAGGCAAGGTAACCGTCCTCACGGATGGTCTTGGCTGCCTTTTTCGCGGCGCTGTTGCTCTTAAAATACAGTGATGCCTGGTTGTAGATCTTATCGCTTCCGTGAAGAAGGTTATCGATCATGGACGAGGTGGAATAGAAAAGACTCGTATTTTCCTTCAGGTCCTTAAAGGCATTCCAGTTTGAGGAAACATACGCGGAAAGCTTCCGGTAAGCCTTATCGGTCATGACGATCTGCGCCTGCTTCGTGTTGTCGATATAGTATTTGACGCCGACAACGTCATATACGGTCGTTCCGATCTGAATGACGCGCTGCTGCAGCTCGACCGCGCTATTACTGCCGTCGAGATAGCCGTCGAAATAAGCCTTATGGCAAAGCGGCACGTAAAGGAGTATCTCATCGTCATCCGTATCGGGATACCTGCCGATATCAGGACGCCCGAAATGCTCGGTCGTAGCACCGAAGTAAACACTCTCATACACTCTTTCGGTCTCGCCGAGGCGCGTGCGGTTATATTCAATGGACTTGTTGAGGACGGCCGGCGCATCTAAGATCGCATCATTCTGGAAATACGACTCCGCGCCGTATTTCTTAACGAGTTCACGGAGTTCGCTCTCGGTAAAATCCGCAGCCTCATACTTGGAAATGATGACACGTCCTTTCGATGGCGTGAACATATAGAACCGTCCGAACATGGCAAATGCGTCCTCGAGCGCTCCGGTGATGAACGTCGAACCGACAATGCCGAGGAACAGGATAAAGCAGATGAAAAATGTCAGTTTCGGCTTTGCGAGATACGAAGCCCAGCCGAGACGGAGTCCGTTACGGACATCATAGACATGGTCTTTCGACTTTGCGGAGGAATCGGCAACGGGAACGTCCATAACCGGCTGCTCGCTTTCCGTAATCCTCTGGTCGGATTCCACGGCACCGTCAAAGACACGGATATGTCTCGTCGCGTGTGCTTCCACTTCATCGAAATCGTGCGTTACGACGATCAGAAGCTTATCCTTCGAAACTTCCTTCAGAAGTTCGATAATCTCCTTTGAGGACTGCGCGTCGAGGTTACCCGTCGGCTCGTCGGCAAGGATGATCGGGCTGTCCTTCGCAAGCGCACGCGCAATAACGCAACGCTGCTTCTGGCCGCCGGAAAGTCGGCTGCCCTTCTGCTTCAGGTGGCTCTTAAGGCCGACTCTTTCAAGCAGTTCGATCGCGCGGCGTCTGCGCTCGATCGGGTTACGGATGTTCATCAGTGCAAGCTCTACGTTCTGTAAAACCGTAAAACTCTCGATGATGTTGTAATCCTGGAAAATAAAGGAAATATACTTTTCGCGGTACTCTTCCCAGTCAGACTGGATGTAGTGCGAGGTAGGCTTGCCGTCAACGAACATTTCGCCTTCCTCATACGTGTCCATACCGCTGATGACGTTCAGAAGCGTCGATTTACCGGAGCCCGAAGCACCGGTAATGGCGACAAATTCCCCCTGGTCAAAGGACAGATTCACGCCGCGGATACCGACTGCAACGGCACCCTCGGAAACATAAATCTTTCCGATGTTTTTCAGCTGTAAGAAAGCCATTGGTTCAAATCTCCCCTCGATTGATAGTGCCTGCCGTGATCGAAACCCAGGGCAGGTCGATATTGCCGTTATTCGGCTTCTCCGTAGGCGTTGCGGTCGGCTCGTCGGTCGGTGCCGTTGTAGGCTCCTCCGTAGGCGCGGTCGTCGGTTCCCCGGTCGGCGTTACGGTCGGCTCATCCGTAGGTGTTACGGTCGGCTCGCCGGTCGGTGCCTCAGTAGGCGTTCCCGTAGGCTCTCCGCTCGGCGATACGGTCGGATCCTTCGAAGGTTCCGGCGTAACCGTCACATCTCCGGTCGGCGTAACCGTCGGATCCTGCGTCGGTGACGGCTCCTTTGACGGGGTCACGTCAATGATGTCCGGCTCAACAATTTCCTTGGTCGGCGTCGGCGTAGGCGTCGGAATCGGCGTAGGCGACGCTTCTTCGGACGGCGTGATGATCGGCGTCTCCGCTTCTCCGGTCGGATTGCCGCTATCCTTATTGCGGCGTCCGCATGCCGAGATTGCGGTAATCATCAGCACGAACACGAAGAGCAGGCAGATCATCCTTACATGCTTTCTGTCTTTTCTTTTCTTCATAAATGCTCCTTTTCTCCCCATTTATTGAAACGCACGGTAAACCGTGACATTTTCATTCAGCTTATTTCCGAAGGATCCCTGCAAGGACTTCGGCCGCCCGTTTGTGGCAGGGCTTTCCGGGATGCCATCTTGACCCGAACGAATCGCCTGTTGCCTCCGGAAGGTCCACATAAAGCGGCATCTCGTCGCCGGTACAGTCCGCGTAAAGCCTTAATGCGGTCAGGATTGCCGGCTTCATGTAATAGCCGAGCATTCCGTAGCACCATAGGATCTTCGCTTTCGGATACGTACAGCGGATATCCGAAAGAAATGCCACGGCCTTCTCCGCGAAGACTGCCGTGCTTTCTTTCGAAAGCTGTCCGTCCTCATCCTTTGTCATGGCAAATGCGACACCCGTTTCCGGATCGGTGAACGGCGGCATGCCGACTCCGTTTCCGTCATTGGTCGCAAGATTGATGATAACGGCTTCGGGTTCGAACGAAGTGAATTCGTATTCCTCTTCCGCTCCGCGGACCGGTCTTTCCGGACCGTCCCCATGCGCGATCGCGCATACCTTGTGCCATGCCTTCGGCATATTGTGGCGTACATCGTTATCGTAGCCGCATACAACGCCCCAGCCGCTTTGGCTCAGAACCTGATAATTGGCATCCAAAGCGTCACAAAGCATGTACGCGTAGTTATCGACTGCGGAAAATACAGCGGGTACCCAGTCCGCTTCGCCGTTGGCGCCCGAACCGCCTTCGCCGCTCGTGATCGAGTCGCCGACGAAAAGAAGCTTATGGCTTCTCTCCGATACGGGATACAGCGCTCCGTCCGAAAGAATATCGGTCAGTTCGATATAATGCTCTCCGTCTCCGGGCATTATGGGCGTATCCTTTACGATACGGATATGATGAAGCGTCTCGGGATTGCGGTTTCGTAAGATCGGGATTACATTTTCCCCTTTGTTAAGGGGCATCCGGATCATCGGCGCGCCGTCGCAGAGAACAACGATCCACTGCTCATGGAATTCGTAGGACGCTTTGATGACAACGCTCAGATTGGCCGCCTTGACATCCATTTCGTAGCGGCTTCCGGTCCAGAAAAGCACATAGGGCGCCTCTTTCGAGGTACGTCCGAGTACTTTGACAAGCGGCATGGCCGCGTTTTTAATACTTTCCATCGTTTCCTCTGAATATTCGTTTACGGATACCGCTGTTTCGAAGGAACATATCCGAAACAGCCTTTTACGGTTACGTGAAATATACGGTCTTCTCTTCGGGCTCCTCGGCCTTTTCAAACTTCGTCGCGTAAAGCACCGGCCCCATGCCCTTATATTCCTTCTGGTACTCGATCTTAATCTCCGCGGTTACCCATACCCAGGCGCGGTTCTTAAGAAGCGACGCGTCAACCACCGCGGGAACCTTGCAGAGCATACCGATAAATGCGATATCGGCCGCGCAGCACGTCATTGCCATACGTCCCGGCACGCAGTACCCTTTCGGGAATTTCGGCGAGAAATACAGCATTCCGAGGAAATGCACGGTCTTGCCGCGGTACTCCTTCGGACGGTCCATGCAGTCCATATACCAGATGCCGTAATCGTCATCGGTAATGTCCAGATAATCCGCGTTCAGATCGTAAGGAACCTCGATCTCGTCGGGATCCGATTCCTTGCCGTCCGCGCGCTCATAGATGATCTGCGCCTTACGGTTGACGGGCTTGATGCTTCTTCGGATCAGTGTCCGGTTTGTGTTGTCATCACAGCGGTTAACAATGATGATATCCGAATAACGGACAAGGTCGAGGATCATCTTCTTCATATTGGTCAGATACCCTTCCACGGTCGTTCCGTCAATCAGGGAGATGACCTGGGAAGGGACCCAGCTTTCCGGATAGTCAAGCTCCATCATCTCGTCCATGTTCCACATGCCGTTCATCTCGATGAGGATCATGTTCGGATTGTAATAAAGCTCAAGTCCGTTTAAAAACTCTCCGGTCAGCTGCGACTGTTCTTCGACGGTAATGATCGATACGCCTTTCGCGGAAAGGGCAACTTCATCAAGTTCCTCTTCGCCCTCTTCGCAAAGGATGATCAACAATTTACCGCCCGAAAGGAACTGCGGGTCGGCGAGCGTTTCCTTGATAAACGACGTCTTACCGCTGTCCAGAAAACCGTTTATGATAAATACCGGCTTCTCCATATCATACCTCAAACAATTTCGCGATATCGTCCTCTTTCAGCTTGCTGCCGATGACACACAGACGTCCGGTAATATCCGAAGCGCCTTCACGGATCTCATACTCGCCGGGAGTCAGGTCAAAGTGATACCATTTGCCGTCCGTACCCGGAACGATGCCCTTGGCACGAAGGATAATGCCGTAATCCTCGGACTCGGCAAGCTTCTCAAGAATATCCTCAAGCACGTCGCGCTCAAACTTCTTGGGCGTCTCACGGCCCCAGCTCGTAAATACTTCGTCAGCATGATGGTGGTGGTGATGTCCGTCATGATCATGGTGATGGTCATGGCAGTGGCACTCCTCGCCGTCCTCATGATGGTGATGATGGTGCTCGTGCTCATCATCATCGTCATCGTCGTTATGGTGATGGTGGTGATGCTCATGCTCGTCGTCATCGTCATCGTCGTCGTGGTGATGGTGGTGATGCTCATGCTCGTCGTCATCGTCATCGTCGTTGTGGTGATGGTGGTGATGATGCTCATGATCGCACTCTTCACCTTCCTCATGATGATGGCCGCAGCAGGGGCAGATATCCTCTTCCTCAAGCAGTTCCTTCGCGAGGTCCTTTTTGGTTGCCATGGCTTCGAGGATCTGTGCTCCGGTCAGCTGGTCCCAAGGGGTCGTAACGATAACCGCGTCGGCGTTCTTCTCGCGAAGCATCGCAACGCACGCCTGCAGTTTCTCTTCGCTTACGTTCTGGGAACGGCTCAAAAGGATCGTATGCGCATATTCCACCTGGTTATTGAAGAACTCGCCGAAGTTCTTCATGTAAATCCGGCATTTGCCGGCATCGACTACCGTGATCAGTCCGGTTACAACAAAGTCCGGATCGTTGATGTCAAGAACCGCCTTCTCTACGTCGGAAAGCTTGCCGACACCGGATGGCTCAATGATGATGCGGTCCGGATGGAACTGCTCCTTTACCTTGACAAGCGCTTCGCCGAAGTCGCCGACAAGCGAGCAGCAGATACAGCCGGAGTTCATCTCGGTGATCTCAATGCCGGCTTCCTTCAGAAAGCCGCCGTCGATACCGATCTCGCCGAACTCGTTCTCAATCAGAACTACCTTCTCGCCCTTATAGCCGTCAGCAAGAAGCTTTTTAATGAGTGTTGTCTTTCCGGCTCCGAGGAAACCGGAGAAAATATCAATCTTAATCATGTCTTATCCTTCTTTCGCAGGCAATCCTTCCGGTGACGCGCCTGCCTCGGCACCGGTCCGCCCGAGTCATTCGGGCAAATACCATGTTTTATCGAATCCCCGTCGATCCGAATCCGCCGCGCTCCTTACCGGTCAGATGCTCGACTTCTTCGAAACAGAGAACGGGCTGGTTCTCCATAATGCGGAACTGGCAGATCCGGTCATTGACCGAAATGTGCGTGTCCCGGACGGCGTAAACCGGATACATCCATTCATCCGAATCGCCGCAGTAGCTGTGGTCGACAACTCCCATATGGTTGGTCTGGATAATGCCGAAATTCCGGAACGTCGAACTCCTCGGCACGATATGCGCCTCATAGCCGACGGGCAGCTCCACCGCGATGCCGAGGCGGATCAGCCGGCTCTCTCCGGCTTTCAGATCAACGTCTTCGGCGCTTCGGAGGTCAACCCAGTCCGATTTGCCGTCGATATAGCGGAGTTTCTCGATTTTATCGCTGATATAGCGGATCTTAAGCGTTACCATAACGGCTCCTTACATTTCCCGGTAGAATGCCTTGTAGCACTTCAGCGCCTCATAGAGGTCGGCCTTGCTGATGACTTCCCACGGCGCGTGCATGTTCATAACCGCAACGCCGCTGTCGATAACGTTCATGCCGTAGTTGCCCATGATGTAGGCGATCGTTCCGCCGCCGCCCGCGTCAACCTTGCCGAGTTCCGCGGTCTGGTACGAAACGCCTGCGTCGTCAAGCACCCTGCGGATCTTCGCGAAATACTCGGGAGCGGAATCGTTCGAGTCGTATTTGCCTCTCGAACCGGTATACTTGTTGAATACGACGCCGTAGCCGAAGTACGCGCTGTTCTTGCGCTCGCTGACCGAATAATAGATCGGGTCGTAAGCGGCGCTCACGTCGGACGAAAGCATCACGGAATTCTGCAGTGCCCTGCGGACCTTCAGCTCGCTGTAATCGCCCATGCGGTCCAGAAGTTCCGCGATCGTGTTCTCGAAGAAACGGGAATGCATACCGGTCGCGCCGACGCTTCCGATCTCCTCCTTGTCAACAAGAAGGCAAACCGCGGTGCGTTTCGGGAAATTGTTCGTCTCACCCTTCGCGTAATCAAAAAGCGCTTCTGCGGATGGATACGCGCAGACTCTGTCGTCGTGTCCGTAGCCCATGATCATCGAAGAATCAATGCCCATGTCTCTTGCCTCGCCGGCCGGTACGATCTCAATCTCGGCGGAAAGGAGGTCATTCTCCTCGATGCCGTATTTCTTCGCAAGAATCTTCAAAGCGTTCGCCTTAACGGCTTCCTTCTTCGCGCCCTTAAGCGGGATCGTGGCAAATGTCACGTCAAGGTTCTCACCTTCCACGATATCGGTGCCCTTCTTCTGCATCTGCGCGGAACCGAGATGCGGCAGCAGGTCGCTGATGCCGAATACCGGATCACCGGGCTCGTCACCGATGTTCACCTTTACAACCGTGCCGTCCTTCTTGCAGATCACGCCGTGCATCGCCATCGGGATCGTCACCCACTGGTATTTCTTGATGCCGCCGTAATAGTGCGTGTCAAGAAGCGCGGTATCGGAATAGAGATCCTCGTAAAGCGGAACCTGCTTGAGGTCCAGTCTCGGCGAATCGATGTGCGCGCCGAGAATCTTCATGCCGGTCTCAAGCGGATCGGTGCCGATATAAAAAAGCGCGACGGTCTTGCCCATCAGAGAAGCGTACAATTTGTCGCCTGCCTTAACCTTCTTTACTTTCGCGATGTCCTTAAAGCCGAGCCTCTCCGCCTTTTTGATGACGGTCTCCGCGCAGGCCCGTTCCGTCTTGTTGGCGGACAGGAACAGCCGGTATTCCTCGGCAAATGCCATCACTTCCTTCCATTCCCGGCTGTCGTATTTGAGCCAGGCATTCGTTCCTTTGTTGACTTCCACTGCCATATCGTATCCTCCTTATGCGTTCGCATCACGCATTTCTTTCAGATCATCTGAGGAAAATGTGTATTTCTTTCCGCAGAATCTGCAAACGACTTCAATATCCTCTTCGCCCTGTATCAGCGAATCGAGGTCCTTCTTTCCGAGACTCATAAGTCCCTTCGCGTACCGCTCCTTCGAGCAGTTGCAGTAATACTTCGGACTTAAGGTGTCGGTCACTTCCGGGCTGAGTCCGGCAAGCGTCTTTCCAAGTATATCTTCGGGCGTCATTCCGGCAGCGAGCATCTCGGTCACACTCGGAATCGCCTTGATATTCTCTTCCAGTTTCGTGATCACATCGTCGGGGCAGTCCGGCATGAGCTGGATGATGAATCCGCCCGCCTGCGCCACGGTGTTATCCTTGTTCATCAGAACGCCGAGCCCGACAACCGAAGGCGTCTGTTCGCTCGAAGCGAAATAATACGTCAGGTCCTCCGCGATCTCGCCGGTCTGCAGCTGCACCTCGCCGACATACGGCTCCTTGAGACCGAGGTCGCGGATCACGGAAAGGATTCCGTTTCCGAGCGCGCCGCCGACGTCAAAATGGTGGTTCTCCTTCGCGGGAAGCATCACAAGAGGCTCGTTCACATAGCCTTTGACGTTGCCCTGCGCATCCGCGGTCACGCAAAGCCCACCGATCGGACCGTCGCAGCGAATCAGAAGCGTCAGCACGTCGGCCTGTCCCTTCATCATCGAGCCCATCATGGCACCCGCCGAAAGCAGTCTTCCGAGCGCCGCCGTACATACGGGGCTCGTTCCGTGCGCTTCCTTCGCAAAGGTTACGATTTCCTTTGCCGATACGGCAAATGCCCGGACGAAGCCGTCCGCCGCATAAGCCCTCACTAATGTATCACTCATATGGTTCTCTCTTCTTTCACGCGTCGGCTTCTGCAGGCGCGTCGTAGCATTTGCCCTCCTGATATCCTTCCTTCGCGAGGAAAAGGATACGTTCGGACGTTTCGTCAGCCGGTTCTAACGTCTCCGCGTCAAGCGCACCGAGAAATACCATGCCGGCCTCCGTCAGGAGCTGCTTCACGGTTTCGGCGGAATAGGCCTGCTGCACGTGAACCTCCTGCAGTTTTTCGTACATGCTGCCGCGATCCTTTAAAAACATCGTGATCCGGTAGCAGTTCTGTTTCTTACGCTTCCGGTAGGAATTCTCCCAGATGACCGTCGCGTCGCGGAACTGCTCCACCCTCGTCTCATCGCCGAGCGCCGCGAAGCAGGCTTCGGTCTTCATGTCGAACAGGAACAGTCCGTCCTTATCGAGATAGTTGTTTACGAGACGGAATACGGTCAGAAGGTCGTCCTTCGTCAGCAGATAATTCATGCTGTCGCATACGCTGACGCATGCCGCCACGGTCCCGTAAAGCTCCAGTTCGCGCATATCCTGCTGCAGGTAGAGAATCCCGGGCTCGTCCGTCTCCGAGCGCTCATAGAGCTTCTCACGCGCTTCCATGAGCATATCCTCGGAGCTGTCGATGCCGATCATGTCGTAGCCCATCTCACTGAGGCGCTCCGTCATCTCGCCGGTGCCGCAGCCGAGCTCGCAGACGATACCGTCTTTGATCCCGTGTTTATGAAGAAGGTTACGGATATTCTGTGCCCATTCGTCGTACGGAATGTTGTCCATGCAGCGGTCGTAAACCTCCGCAAAGCCGGTATAGGCGTCCATTTTACGCTCCCTTCTTCGTCTCTTTTTACGCCAGAAAGCGAACTCCGGCCGGATGCCCGAAGACATCCGGCGGGAGTCCGCCGTCTCAGTCATTTATTTGTTCAGTTCTGCCATCGCCTTAAAGGACGGTACCAGTGCCGGATACAATCCGCGGAAGATCTGATATCTCTTCTCGTACTCGGCAACAATCGCGGGATCCTGGTCGATCGTGTCAACGACACGGATCAGCTTGCCGGCAGCCTCCTCAACGGAAGCATACTCGCCGCAGCCGACAGCCGCAAGGATCGCAGCGCCGTAGCCGGGACCTTCTTCGCAGTTGATCTTGTCAACCTTCACGTTCATGATGTTGGCAAGCACCTTACACCAGAGCGGGCTCTTAGCGCCGCCGCCGATCGCACGGATACGCTCGATCTTAACGCCGAAGGAACGGGCAATCTCAAGGGCATCGCGGAGTGCGTAGGTTACGCCTTCCATAACCGCAAGGGTCATATCCTCACGCTTCGTATCCATCGAAAGACCGATGAAGCAGCCTCTTGCGTCAGGGTTGTTGTGAGGCGTACGCTCGCCCATCAGGTACGGCAGATAGTAAACGTTGTTCTTGCCGATCTCCTTGATGTTCTTCTGCTCTGCCGCGTAATCCTTCGTGCCGATGATGTCATCCATCCACCACTTATTGGAGGATGCGGCGGAAAGCATGCA
>JAGADM010000143.1 GCA_017613595.1 Lachnospiraceae bacterium
GCCACTACTGTCCTCAAGACGAACCCACCGTCGCACCATTCCGTGAAAGTTCTCGGGATCCTTAATCCCTTCCGGCGTCTCAGGCCACTGACCTTGACGATACAACTCAACACATTTTCGCTTAAACTCATAGGTATAGCGCATGAAAATACCCTCCTTACTGGATGTCCAGTAAAGAGGGTACATATCATTGCTGCCGGGCTTGTTTATTATGCAAACTCCCCACCTCACGCCTTCGCGGCTTCCGTCGTCGCGGGCTGAAGGAATACGGTAAATCTTGTACCGATTTCTTCTCTTGTGATGACTTCGATCGTTCCGCGGTGGCGGTCGATGATCCATTTGGCGATCGAGAGCCCCAGACCGGTTCCGCCGGTCTTGCTGTTTCTCGCCACATCGGAGCGGTAGAAGCGCTCAAAAATATGTTTTACATCCTCGCTGCTCATGCCGATACCGTTATCCTGAACGGATACGTACGGGCAGAGACGCGCACGGTTGATGCCTACGCGAAGGCTGATCGTATCGCCCTCGGTCGTGTATTTCGCGGCGTTATCCACAAAAATGCGGACCGCCTGCTTGAGCATTCCGTAGTCGCCGATACATACAATGTCCCCCGGCTCCCTCTGAAGCTCGTATTTGTGCTTTGAATCGATCATGACCGACTCATCGTACACTTCCTGCATGATGTTGGAGAGGCTGATCTCCTCCATCGTAAGATGCTGCCGGCCGGAATCGCCGCGCGCAAGGAACAGTAGCTGCTCCACAAGCGTGTTCATGCGGTCGGATTCGGCTTTGATCGCGGTAATACCTTCCGTCAGTACCTGCTCGTCTTCCTTACCCCAGCGGTCAAGCATGTCCGCATAGCCCTTGATAACGGCGATCGGGGTACGAAGCTCGTGGGAAGCATCGCTTACAAAACGCGTCTGTTCGCGGTATGATTCGCGCATCCTGTCAAGAAGGTCGTTCATCGCATTTTCAATTCCGCGAAGTTCGCTGTCATGCGTTTCCAGTCTCGGTGCGCCCGAGCCCGCGTCGATATGGCTGATCGCGTAGGTCAGGTTGGCCATCTTCTCCTGTTCCCAGTCCAATCCGGTGAGCATCTGCGCGGATTCGGCCATTTCTCTGAGCGGACGAAGCTTTCTGCGGATCGGGAAACGGTAAAACAGGAATGCCCACAGAAGCAGGAACCCTTCCGTTCCCAGTAATCCGTAACCGAGACCGCGCATAACCAACAACGCGTCTCTTGAGGGCGTGAACATCCCGGTTTCGTCGCCTCTTGTGAACAGTATGGTGAACTCGTCTCCGTACCAGTCAAAGTCCACATCGGTATCCTTCATCGAAAAGGATCCGAGGCTCTCCGTTTCGGCGATATAAAGCAGTCCGCTGAAACCGATCGCTCCGAGAACCATATCCATTAACAGGAAGATCAGGACCAGCTTTCCGAGGAAAAGCCGATGGATCTTCCCGGCGGTGGAACGCATCTTTTTCTTTCTTTCCTTTGCCTGCTGCTCCGCCTGGTTCATAGTTATCTCCTTACGCGGATACCCGCGTTTACTCGTCTTTGATCACATACCCGACGCCCCGTACCGTCTGGATCATATTGATCCCGTACGGTTCGTCAATCTTGCTGCGCACATGGCGCACATAAACATCGATTACATTTGTCTCGCCGAAATAGTCATAGCCGCAAACCTTCCCGAGAAGCGTGTCGCGGGAAAGGACGATATTCCGGTTCTGTAAAAGGATGGTCAGAAGGTCAAACTCTCGCTTCGACAGTTCAATTGCCGTCCCGTCGTAAGTGACGCTGTAAGCGGTCGGATTGACCTTCAGTTTGCCGTAAGTAAGGCACGATTCCTCCTCCGCCGGCTTGGCCGAAGCTTTCTTCTTCAGCGCCACGCGGATACGCGCCAGCAGTTCTTCAATCGCAAACGGTTTCGTTACGTAGTCGTCTGCACCCGAATCCAGCCCCGACACCTTATCCATTACGGCGTCTCTAGCCGTAAGAAGGATTACCGGAACCTCCGACGTCTTTCTGAGCCTGCGGAGTACCTCGAGCCCGTTCAGCCCGGGAAGCATGATATCCAGTAAAATGATATCGTATCCGCCCTCTTCCGCCATGGAGAGTCCTGTTCTTCCGTCTGCCGCCTTTGCGACCTCATAACCTTCGTGTTTGAGCTCCAGCTCCGTAAAACGGGCGATCTGCTCTTCATCTTCCACGATCAATACGCGTACTGCCATACCTGATTCCTTCCGTTCTACCGCAGCTTCGGTATGAAAGAGGCCGGGACTGGTACGACCCGGCCTTTTCTCACTTACTGCATTTCGTCGTAATTATCGAAACCGCGGTTAAAATCTTCTTTCCACTTTTCCGCCTGCTCAGAAGCCTTTCTGGCAGCGCGGTTCAGTTTGTTGTCTTTGCTGAACGCCGGTCCGCTGAAGGAGTAGTGGCACTCACAGAACAGACCGACAACCAGCAGAATTGCTTCCAGCCAGAAGCAAGGGAAAAAGAGCAGCGCGGGGATGATCAGCGGGATCCGGAGGATTGACTCGCCGTGACGTTCAATGTCAAGGCAGTTCTCGCAGCCGGCTTTGATCAGCTTTACGACAAATCCGAAGAATCTGCCGAGCGCTTCTCCGAACGACTCGCTCTTACGTGTCTGCTTAACGGGCTCGCTCTTTATCGGCTCATCGTAATACTCTTCGGTAAATGCGACGCCCTTGCGGGAACGAAGACGTCCGCTTGCTTCCAGATAGAGTACGGCATCGAGGATGTCCTCGCCGCAGGCATTGAGTGCGGCCTCGGCTTCTTCTCTCGTTACCATTACCTTCTCACAAATCTTTGTAATCTTTTCTTCTTTCGTCATATTCATGATCCTGTTTCCTTTCTTTCCTGCACTTCATATGTGCTTTCGATGGCTTTATGTTACCAAGGCAAGATGAAATGACAATGTGGGAAAGATTAAGGAAAGA
>JAGADM010000144.1 GCA_017613595.1 Lachnospiraceae bacterium
AGGTGCAGGTGCTGCCGCTGCTGCTGAGGAAGAGAAGACCGAGTTCAACGTTGAGCTTACCGAAGTTGGTGAGAACAAGGTTAAGGTTATCAAGGTTGTTCGTGAGATCACCGGTCTCGGCCTCAAGGAAGCTAAGGATCTTGTAGACGGCGCTCCGAAGAACATCAAGGAAGCTGTTTCCAAGGAAGAGGCTGAGGACATCAAGAAGAAGGTTGAGGCTGAGGGCGCTAAGGTTACGCTTAAGTAATTCAGGCATCGATTCCCAATCGTTAAAAGACTCGATTACAGCCGGCAGGTGCGTTTGCATTTGCCGGCTGTTTTTTTCATTTCTCCTCTCCCGCTGTTGATTTGATTTTCGTTTTCCATTGTAGTATGATAAATGTAGCGGGTAATCGGAACCCCGCGTGTGAGCGCGAATATACGTTTGCGGCTTCCGTCCGCGAACCTGGATGAGGGTGATATGATGAGAAAAATGCATAGTATTCTTTCTAAGATTCTTGCCGGTACACTGGCTCTTCTGATGCTTCTCGGCTGCGGTATGGTATCTCCGCTCAGCTTTCCGAATACGGCTGCGGCTTCCGGTTTTCAGCCGATTCCGATCAACGAAACGACTTTCCCTGACGCGAAATTCCGGGCGATCATTTTATCGAAGGACTACGACCGCGACGGCGATACGTTTCTGAGTGCTGAGGAAATTGCCAAGACAATCAATATCTACTGCGAAGGCAAAGGCATTAAGTCGATCAAGGGCGTTGAGTACTTTACGGCTCTTCAGGGTCTCTGGTGCAAGGATAATCAGATTTCAACCATGGACCTCACGCACAATAAGGACCTTCACGGCGTATGGTGCTCCGGAAACCTTTTCACTTCTCTTGACTTCTCCGCAAATCCGGAACTCGAGTGGGTTTACTGTTATGACTGCAAACTGACCAGCCTGAATGTTTCCAATAACCCGAAGATGGCATTTATCGAATGCAATACCAATCCGCTCCCGGTGCTCGATGTATCCGCCAATCCGCTTCTCGAGCATCTTACCTGCGGCACCTGCAAGCTGACCGTTCTGAATCTATCAAACAATCCGAAACTTTCCCACCTGGATGCCTTCAGCAACAAGCTGACTTCGCTGGATGTTTCCAAGAATACGAAACTGAAGCGTCTCGACATCTGGAACAATCCGGGTCTCGGAAGCATCAATATCAGCAATAATAAAGGTCTTCAGTATTACAACTGCGCCTACAACGGTGCAACGAGCATCAACGTAACCAATAATCCGGAACTGCAGAAACTGATCTGCAGCTACAACAGCATCAAGACGCTCGATGTATCGAAGAATCCGAAGCTGGTTTATTTGGACTGCGCGTGCAATAACATCAGCTCGCTGAATCTTTCGAACAATCCGAAGCTTTACTTTCTGCAGGCGTTTACCAACAGTTTCAAAACGCTTGATATCAGTAAGAACAGCCTTCTCGTAAAAACCTATAAGGAAGGTAAGAAGAAATACGAATCCGCCGTCTGCAAAGGACATTCCTGGACACTCAATTACGGCGGTGCCACCTCAACCGGCGGCGACAACCTCTATTTCATCTGCTTCGATGACGGGGTAAATCTGATTACGGAAGCCGCCGCGGAGACTCCTGAGGAGAACAACGATAAACCTGCCGATACCCAGGGAAACACCCAGACCGGCGGGAACAACTCTCAGACCAATAACAATACAAATACGCAGCAGAATACCGGTTCCAATACCCAGACAGCGGAATATGTCACTCGTGAAAAGGCGGCACAGCGCCTCTATGAGATGGCCGGAAAGCCGGCTGTCAGCGGCACCTCCCGCTTCAAGGATGTGAAGAAGGGGGCTTCTTACGAGGCAGCTCTTCTGTGGGGCGAAAAATTCACCATCTGCGTCGGAACTCCGGATGTTTCCTCCGACACATTCGGTGTCGGCCGGTATATTACCCGGCAGGACCTCGCGCTCATGCTGATGCGCTACTGCGAATACATGGGTTATAAGCGCGCCATCGACTTCGGCCGGAGCGACGATTTCCTGGATTACTATGATGTCGACTATTACGCGTGGGAGGCCATCTGCTGGGCTGCAACATGGGATATCATGCCCTGGAAGGGCGAGACCGGAGCCTCGAAGGATAAGCTGCGGATCGACCCTCACGGCAAAGCGACCAAATCCGATTTTGATACGATGATCAAGCGCCTTCTTGAAGTCAACAAGGGCGTGACGCCGCATCCCAAGACCGACTCGGACGTAACCCTGAAGAACGAGAACCAGACATCACAGAGTTCCAATCAGAATCAGCAGCCGGCGCAGAACAACGGACAGACTCAACAGTCAGCGCAAAACAACAGCCAGGGTCAACAGTCGCAGGGTACCAACCAGACGCAGCCGTCATCGCAGTCCGGTCAGACCGTACAGGAGAATACCCATCCGTCAGCCGCCAACGATAAGAATACACAGTCAGCGGAGACCGACCCGGTTCCGGTAGGCTCACAGAACGGCACACCCGCTCCCGACGGCACTCCTGCTGCCGGAGATGTCGCTGATAACTCTTCCGACATGAATTCCTCCGATTCCTCGACGAATGACGGAACCAACTCGGAAACCAGTCCCGATAACACCGACGCGCCTTCGGCAGGCAACGGCAATCCGGACGCTTCCGCTGATGCTGCGAGCGATTCCCCCGCAGGCGGTAATGGCGAAACCGACCTTGACATCCCATCGGATACGGACTCCAAAACGGAAAGCGGCTCCTCTCCCGCAGATCCAGGAAACGTTCTGACAACCGGCGACACTTCGGAGCCCGGGGTTGATACCGCGAAAGGTACCGTGAATACGTCATCGGAATCGAAGGATGAGAAGCAGACGAGCCCGTTTATATGGATTGCGGTTATTCTGCTTATCGCCGTTCTTGCTGCCGCGGGATTTGCCGTTTATAAACTGACAGCCGCCCGCAGGAAGAATTAACCTGAAGGCCCGCCTCTCTTATTCACCGCCCCGCCGCGGCTGCGTGCAGTTATGAGGAAATGCAAAGATTTTTTACATTTTCCGTTTCTTTTCCCTGCACTTCACCGCGCGAAAAATGTTTTTCCACATTTTTTGCAAAAACACTTACTTTTTTCGATTTATTGTGTATAATTCAATATACAAAAGATTTTTCAAATCTTGTTGAACTTTTATTGTTTCGCACCGATCAGCCGCATGGGGATACGGCGGTGCGGTATCGCTTCTTTCGGAGGATTGTCGTATGATCCTGGATATCGTAAAACTGAAAGATGAACCTGCAGTAGGGGAATGTGCCATCAAACGAAACGGACGGGTAGTAGGCGGAATTAAAATGGTTAAACTACCGAACCCGACCGGTTGGGAAATCACTTTCGGAGGTAAGGTGATCCGTGTCACCGAGAACTCCAGCCGTGCGACAACTGAGATGATCTCTGCTTCCCAGCTCGATACCGACGGGAACTATTCCGGTCTCTGCTACCAGATTCACAGCGGTTCTCTGTTCAACAAGTATGACATCTATGAGATGCGTTACCAGAGTCTCTCCTATACTCTGTATCCGATCGCGCCGTCTGACTGTAAAGCGCTTCCGGTATTCTACGGAGCTCTGCAGATCGCGTCCGTGGAGAATGACCTCTCCGATGAGAGCCTTTTCCGCGACGGACAGGTTCTCGCCGAAGACGACCGCGCCGCATTTGTCGGACTGATCTTTTTGTGCTACGTACGCTCCTATCCCGGTCCGCTTGTTTCGGTTACCAACAAGAAACTGCTTGGAAAGATCGACCGCAGTTTCCCCGACCGTATCCGCATCTGACCGGCTGCATCTCAAATCAAACCGTATTTTCTCTCCCGGGCCGAAGCGCCCGGGATTTTTTTCATAAAAAAGGACCGCGGCGTATGTCGCGGTCCTTTGGTTGCTATGGTTAAGGTTTTTGCAATTGTATTACATGAACTTCGCTGTATTGAGCTTAACGCCCGGGCCCATCGTAGAAGTAAGCGTAACACTTCTGAGATACTGACCCTTTGCTGCAGCGGGCTTAGCCTTTACAATTGCACCAATCAGAGTATCGAAGTTCTCTGCGAGCTGCTCTTCGGAGAAGGAAGCCTTTCCGACAGGGCAGTGAATGATGTTCGTCTTATCAAGACGATACTCAATCTTACCTGCTTTGATATCATGTACAGCCTTGGTTACATCCATCGTAACGGTA
>JAGADM010000145.1 GCA_017613595.1 Lachnospiraceae bacterium
GAAGAACCATACGTAAACCGGCAGATTGTCGGTGTCGCTCTTCGCGTTGGTCCATACGTTCAGGTACAGGCAGTCCTCGTCCATCGGAATCTCCGGATCCACGTGCCACTCACGGCAGTAGATGTCGGTTCCGAGACCGGGTGTGTCCTGCATCGAGATCGGTCCGAACGTGTAGCAGTCACGCACGCCTTCCCAATCGGCTGCGGGCTGCGGCGCACGCCAGCGGTTCTTTCCTACCGGCGGTGCGGCAAAGGGAATCCCCTTGAATACGCTGATGCGGGTGTTGTTGCCCGGCAGGCCGCGTACCAAACCATTTTCCGTTTTTACTACTTTTAACATAAATATCCTCCTTGTAACGGACTGGGGCCCGTACTCCTTTCAGTATAGCAAAGATATTCAGATGTTTCAATGAATAAATATTTTAAAAACATGTTGTTTTTTATCCGAAAAATGAAAAAACGCCGGCACAAAACCGACGTTTTAAAGTCCTGTTATTCCGCTTCAGCGACAGGTTTCCGAACCTTCGCCGAACGGCGTTTCCGCTTCGGCAGGTCCGCCGAAAATCTTGATGCCGCGATCGTGTAAAACGCGGCCTGAAAGAGCAGCGCCATTCCTGCACAGATACCATCCCAGTCGCCTGCCATAAAATCCGAAGGAAGCGGGACGAAAAATGTCACCGCGTACACGTGTAGCAGTACAATTGCTATGATTCCGGACTTCAGCAGCTTCTCCTGCGGATGCGCCTTTTTGCATACCCATATCGTGCCGATTGTCATGATCATATAGCCGATATAGATGAGCGCGATCACAACCGGATTGAGTTCCCCTCCGCCCACTGCGAACGCAATGACAGCGGCGGCAAATGCAATAACCGGTCCCAGATAGACGGGAAACTCCTTTATCGCCTTGACCAGGCGGTACATCACCAGGCACATGAGGACGACAATGAACATATTGAGAAGAAGGAACGCCGTTTCAAACTCCCCGAGTCTGTCCGTATCTGAAACGGAACCGCTACCCGTTCTGTCAAGCGCTCCGACAAATACGAAAAGAACCATGAATATGAGCAGGTACACGGAATAAAACATTGCCCCGATCGACAGCCACATGGAACGGCACGTGCTTCGAAGAAGTTTTGCCGTAAGCGGATAACGCTTCCGCTCCTCCTGTGTTTCCGCCGGTGCATCCGGATTGACTTCGGTTACAAAAACTCTTTCCTGTTCCATTTGTCTCCCCCTATTCATCTTTGAACACATCATCCGTACGCTTAAAAAAGCGGTAAAGGATGAAAAAACCGATTGTCGAAGCAAGTGCCGCGAGCACTGCGGTTACATTGTCCAGCCAATCCGCAGACTCACCGCCCGCAGATGCCTTTACGGCAATCATGCCCACTGTCAGAACAACTCTCACGACGGCTGTGATGAGCCATATCCGCCTTGTTCTTCGCCCGAATTCAGCCAGTTCCTCATGACCGATTGCGCCGCATACCGTGATGGTCGCCGATACGGTCAGGAACATTACGGCAATCGGGATCAGGTCGAAAATCTGCGAAAGAATACCGCCATCAATCTGTAAGACGATCCTCATGACAAGATCGGCGATATAGACGGCCACCGCCCCGAGAGCGAACAGGTATCCTTTGAATTCATTCTTTCCGCGGTTCAGCCCGATCAGTATGTTGATGTATCCGTAGATGGATGCCGCGGAAGCACCGAACAGAATCAAACCGAGCACCGTTATGAACAGCTTTTTTGTAAGCTCAGGGAAAGCCGTCAATCCGTTAAGGACCACAATGACAGCCGACGCGATTGCTAAAAACAGCAGGGCCTCGGTAATCTTCTCCACACAAAACGCGGTCTCGGGATAACGGTGCGCGGGCGGCTCCTTCTTTCCTCCTGCCCCGCCTGCTCCGTTCTCCGACGGAACCTTTTCCGCCAGACCGTCATGATAAAAATCCGACCAGTCGTTTCCCACCATTCATCCCCCCCTCGCTGATTTGTTCCCGTTCCATCGGAAATTCGCCGGTTAGGCGTGCGTATCTCCGATAACAAACCGGCTCTTCGGCCGCCCGTTTAACCGGGCAGCCGGCCGGATGTTTTATTTCACCAATCTTACGCGGAACATCAGGCTGTCATGCGGTTCTACATTAGTAGAATAGCGTTCCTTATATGTTCCGACAACCTTATGCTGATAGCAGTCATAGAATTCAAGCGACATGCCGCTCGCGTACGGAAGTCCGATGTCGAAGAATTCGAGAGACATCTCGCCCGGATGCTCACCGAAGTTGAACATGCCGACTGCGTAATCACCGTTGCTGAGCGCTCTCACGAGCGTAAAGATATTCTTCGGATTGTTCCACTGGTTCACACGGTAGAAGCTCCGGCACTCCTTATCCTGGTTGATCGCGATCACGTCGCGGTTCATCAGAATGTCGGCGGTCGCCGGTGTCATGTCGCGGATGTCGCAGCCGATCATCAGCGGGCTTCCCATAATTGACCAGAGCGCGAAATGCGTCCGGTACTCGGCGTCGCTGCAGCCGCCGATCTTCTCGGCGATCCAGGTGTTGCAGCTGCGTCCGTACATACCGACCACAAGCATGTCCATATCGTTATGACAGTATGCCCCGCCGTAAGGCGCCTTATCCATCTGTGACTCCGCGAGAGCCTTGATGGATTCCCATTTGTCCTGGATGTCGCCGGTCGAACGGAACAGCTGCGCTCCCGAAGAGCGGATCCAGCCGTGCACGTCGTCGGCTCCCCAGTTGCAGGCGCTGAACACGATGTCGCGTCCGCAGTTGCGAAGCGCCATCGCCATGCGGCGGTACAGGTTCGCGCCGTCCGCGGTCGCGGGCTTATAGCAATAGTCGTACTTCAGATAATCCACGCCCCATTCGGCAAATGTGGCGGCGTCGATGAACTCATGCTCAAAACTTCCCGGATACCCTGCGCAGGTGTGTGTTCCGGCGCATGAATACATACCGAACTTAAGTCCCTTCGAGTGGATGTAATCCGCCACTGCCTTCATACCGTTCGGAAACTTCTCCGGGTCCGGAACGAGCCGTCCGTTCTCATCGCGCTCACGGAGACTCCAGCAGTCATCAATAACGATGTACTCGTAGCCGGCATCCTTCAGACCGCACTCGACGAACTTGTCGGCGGTCGTACGGATCAGCTCTTCGTTGATGTTCCAGCTGAATGTGTTCCAGGAATTCCACCCCATCGGCGGGGTCGGTGCCAGTAAATGTTCCATAATCTTACCTCTCATATACGCTAATCAGGTTTTACGCAACGGCGGATGCAAACCGCAGCCGCATCAACCCATAAGAGTATCATAACATAAAAAACAATGCAGGGCAACTGCTCTGCATTGTTCCTTTTCATCGCTCGTTTTCTTTCCCATGTCCGCTGCTCATTTCCTGCGGTGCCGCGCTTATACTTTGTAACGTTTACGGTAGTTGTTGGGCGTCATGTTTTCGTATTTGCCGAAAACCGTGGAAAAATACGACGCGCTGCGGAATCCGCACTTCTTCGCGATATCCGCCATCGGCGTGTCGGTGTTGAGGATCATATCCATCGCCATATTGAGGCGGATCCTTGTCACATACTCCGTGTAATGTACGTTCAGATGCTCGCGGAATATGCGGCACATATGCTGCTGCGAGATGCCGATATGGTCGGACAGCTCGCGGAGCGTTACGTCGCGGGTCACATTGTCCTTGATGTACTCAAGTGCCATGCCGAGTATCTGCTGGCTGTTCTTGCGGTAGCGGTTCATCTCATTGAGAAGGATTGTCTGCTTGAACCACAGGATCAGGTCATATACATATCCGGAAGCGATTTCCTGTCCGAATACATTGCCGGAATTGACATTCACATAAATGCTCGTAAAGAGCCATTTAGGCGTTGTGTTATCGTTGATTGATACAACTGTCGGGCGATCCAGTCCGAGATTCTTTAAAAGACTCTCACAGGCGTCGCCGCCGAATACAACCCAGTTCGTCTCCCACGGCTCCACCGTAGGATGATATTCATAAGGGTATCCTGCAGGGATCAGAATGAAATCCCCGTCGTGCAGCATGGTCGGCACGCCGTCCGCCACAAGGACGCCCTCTCCTTTGCCGCAACGGATGATCTGATGCCAGTTCAGTCCTTCCTCCCGCACAACCTTCAGCTGTGCATCCGTTCCGCCTACACCGGCAAGAAAAATAGGCAGATATTGAGTCCCCGAAATGTCGGGATATAAGTTTCTTCCGGGTTTCGCCATACATTTCTCCTTTCACGCGCTCAAAAAACGGAAAATCCCGTTTTTTTTATTATCCCTTGCGCCATTTTGAAAGTCAAGGAACAATTTAGAAATATGAATCAGACCAAAAGAAAAATGCCGTATATCATTGCGCTATACGGCATTTATTTGCATTAATTGAATGAAAATATTGAAATCCTATTGCATCCACCACAGCTTGTCCGCGATGGTCTTGTAGTAGTTGTTATTTAAAATCGCACGCGAGATGTTGAATTTGTTCTTAACGATCGTCTTATAGGAATCGAGGTACATCTTCTTGTATCCGTCGTCCCATGTGTCGGCGCCGAGCAGCCACTCCGCCGCGCCGGTGTTCGCGTTGTAGCGCACGTAATCGGTGATAAAGCTGTAATCCTTGAACTGCACGAGACCGAGTGAATCGGAGAAGATATCGGTACCCATGTACAGTCTCGAATCGTACTCGATACCCATCAGGTTCAGAACGGTAGGCAGAATATCAAGGCTGCATGCCGCCTTTGAAATCGTCTGCGGGCGGATATTCGGATTCCAGATGATCAGATGCTCCTTATACCGCTCAAAGGTCGGATCGATCTTATGTCCCGCGAGCTCATTACGCGATGCTTCGGGAAGTCCGTACGGATAATGGTCGCCGGACATGACGATCAGCGTATTGTCAAGGACGCCGGCTTCGTCCAGTTTGGTGATCAGGTAATTGACCGCGTTCTCCAGCTCGATATTGCAGGCGAGATAGCATTTGGCCTGTTCGCTGTAAGGAAGATCCTTGACCTCGTTGCGGTGCTTGCGGCCCATCGCGTTGTCGCCCCACTCATATACCATATGACCGCTCATGGTCATGAAGTACACGTGGAAATGCTCTTCGTTGATAAACATCGGAATCGCCTGCTCCATCATCTCGAGGTCGGATTCCGGGAACTGTTCGGTAATGTTCAGACCGCGGCCGCGGGCGATAAATTCATAGCCCATGTTGGGGTGGGATTTGTCGCGGTCATAATAGGTCGCGGAATGGTTGTGGAACGCGTAGGTCGTGTAGCCCATCGCGTTATAAATGTGCCCAAGGCAGCAAGCCATCACATTCCTCGAAGAACGGCTGAAGCTGCTCGACTGCTGGATATCCGGAAGCAGACCCGTGCACACCGTGTACTCGCCGTCACTCGTACTCGTGATCCAGTAAGGCGTATAGAAATTGTCAAAGTAGAAACCGCTGTGAACCATGCGGTAAAGCGTCGGCGTCGTATCCTCGCGGATTGCCAGCGGATGGAACGTTTCGCAGGTCATAACGATGAGGTTATACCCTTCGAACATTCCGGTATATTCGTTCTTGTTGGTCGGCGTTACATTGGCCAGATACTCGTTGATAGTCTTGATCGCGCTGCTCGAGGACGTCGAAGCCATGTAGCTGAAATCGAGGTCAAGCACGTGAGGCGAACGGTCAACCGGCGTCGGTGTAGGCGTCGGCGTCGCACCCGGGTCACGGTTTGGCTCGGGCGTCGGTTCCTCGGTCGGAGCCAGAGTCGGCGTCGCAATCGGCGGAATCACGATCGTAACGGCGTCGGTATCGACATCACCCACCGCCTTTTCATCGTACGTGATCTTACGGCATACATCCTGGATCAGACCGACCATGATGCCGTTCTGACGGACACACCGGTCGGGCTGCCAATCTTTATAAAAGGAACTGAACCGGCCGTTCAGACGGGCTCCCTTGCTGTCGATCATGGAAAATACGATACCCGCGCACAGTGCTCCCATGCCTACGGCACGAAGCATAAACCGGCCGGGAAGTCTCTTGTGACGGTAGCCCTTCCGCCGAAGGACCGCATACGCGATAAGCGGAATAAGAAGCAGCAGAACAAGCGGCATTCTGGACCACAGCGCGCTTAAGCCCGCCTTCCAGAATTCCTTCGCGTCACCCGCGTTACCCATTACGGAAAAGGTGAGATAGTTATTAAAAATCTGGTGATAAGTAGCCTGCACGGTGAACCAGACGGTGATTGCTCCGAGCATGGACCAGCTTACAATCTTAGCCGCGAAATCCTTAAGGAATCCGGCCGCAGCCGCATACAGAAAACCGATCGCAGCCGCAAAGAAAAGAATATAGAAAACAGAACTGTCATGTATTCCCTTATTCAGATAGATATGGAACATCACCTCGTCCCATACAAGAACTGCCGAAGGAAAGAACAGCTGCAGAAGAACCGACCGGAAAGAGATCTTCTCCTTTTTCGCAACCGGCGGTGCGTCCGGAAGATCATCAATCGACTCTTTCAGAACATCCGGAAGCGAGCTCTCGTCAAAAAGGACCGTCTTAAGGTCAATATCACCGTCAAAGGAGTCTTCGCACGAAACCTTCTCCGACATATCATCGACGGCATCCAACTCCGGGAACGCATTGAAGATTACGATCTCGTCGTCGAGGATTTCCTCCAGTTCTCTGTTGTCCCTGTTGTTATCCGACATAAAAACCTCTGGTACTTTCTATCCGCAGCACCGGCATACATAATACACCGATGATATATTACAACTCTCGTATTATAGCTTATGGAAGAAGCTTTTCCACCAATTTAACAAAAATATCATATTTTTTTCATGAAAGCAAGTGGGGATAACGAAAAACTGCAGGCGGTCAAATCCGCCTGCAGTCATTAACTTATCCTTGCATTGTATCAGCCGATCAGACTCTTCAGATCGGTGTACTCATATCCGTGAGCATCCGCAACATTCTTGTTGGTGAGCTTGCCGGCGTAGCAGTTTACACCGGAGCAGATAACGGGGCTCTTCTTACATGCCGCCTCAAGGCCGGCCTCGGCAATCTGAAGGCCGTAACGAAGTGTCGCGTTGGTAAGAGCGATCGTACTCGTTCTCGGAACCGCACCGGGCATGTTGCCTACGCAGTAGTGAACAACGCCTTCCTCGATGTAAACCGGATCGTCATGAGTCGTAACATGGCTGCTCTCACCGCATCCGCCCTGGTCGATCGCAACGTCAACAAATACCGCGCCGTTCTTCATCTCCGGCAGATATTTCTTCTTAAAGAGCTTCGGTGTCGAAGCACCCGGGATCAATACGGAACCGATTACAAGGTCCGCATCCTTAACCACGCGCTCAATATTGCTGTCGGTGGAAACGAGTGTCTGGATATGCGCGCCGAACATGTTATCAAGCTGCTCAAGGCGCTTCAGATTTACGTCGAGAATGGTTACATTTGCCCCCATACCGACTGCTATCTTGCATGCGTTCATACCGACGGTACCGCCGCCGAGGATGACTACGTTAGCCTTCGGTGTTCCGGGTACTCCGGCAAGGAGGATACCCTCGCCGCCGAAGCGCTTCTCAAGATACTTCGCGCCTTCCTGAATGGAAAGACGGCCCGCAATCTGCGACATCGGAGCAAGAAGCGGAAGGGACCGGTCGGTCTCCTGCAGCGTCTCGTAGGCAACAGCCTTAACTTTGCCGTCAAGCAGAGCATCCATCTGCTGCTTGTCCGCAGCGAGATGCAGGTATGTATAAAGGATCAGACCGTCATGGAACAGCGCGTACTCCTCTTCAAGCGGTTCCTTAACCTTAACCATCATATCAACGAGGTTCCATACGTCCTTCGCGTTGTCGATCAGGGAAGCTCCCGCGTCCACATATTCATTGTCGGAGAAGCCGGATCCGATGCCCGCGCCCTTCTCCATGTAAACATGGTGACCGGCCGCAACATAGGCCTTAACATTGTCCGGTGTAAGCCCCACACGGAACTCGTTGTTCTTGATTTCTTTCACACATCCGATTTTCATTATATATCCACCCTTCATGTTATTTTGTAAGGTCCTCCGAGCCGCGCCCCATACAGTCCCAATGCGGGCGGGAAATGACCTTAACTGTTATCCATTGTAACAAAAGGAAGGGATAAAGGCAAATATTTTTCGCCTTATTATGCGGAGTCCCTGCAAAAGGATTCCCGGAAATGAAAATTGCACACCGCCCTTACGGACAATGTGCAATTCACGCTATATAATATGTTTTTCCTTTGGCAAATGTAATCCCGCTATGACATTTCCCGCCGCATAACGGGGCGCCCGCCGGGTTCGGAAACGGGGGCCATCTTCCGCTTCTTGTAGGAAATGTAGCGTAAGAGTGCCGAGCCGCCGGCCATACTCCATACGATGCCGACCGACCACCAGATTCCCCATACGCCGATGGCGGCAAAGCCGGTCAGAATGAACGGGAACGTGAAACGGCCGATTACTTCCACAATACCGTTTAACAGCGCGAAGAACGCGTCGCCGAGACCGTTCAGCACGCCTCGCACAACGTAGATGGAACCGAGGCACGCATAGAAAAGACTTGTGATGCGGAGCGCCCGCGCGCCCATCTCAATCACCTCAGTCTCCTCCTTCCGCACGAAGATACGGATAATGTTATCGCCGAACAGCTGCATTACCGGAAGCATCAGCAGGGAAAATGTGATCATAATGAGGAACGCCTTGCGGAAACCGGCCGACACACGGTCATACCGGCGCGCGCCGTAGTTCTGTCCGGTGTAGGTGGAAAGCGCGGTACCGAGCGTCTGGTACGGCTGGTGAATAATCTGTTCCATACGGCTCGTCGCAGTAAATGCGGCCATCGCCACGCTTCCGAACGAGTTTACGACACGCTGCAGCGCCATGCAGGACACGGCGATCAGCGAGAACTGCAGCGACAGCGGAACACCGAGCCGGATCACGCGGGACGCGATCTTGCGGTCGAACTTCATCTCCTCCCGTTTGATGCGGAAATGCTCGTTCTTCTTAACCGCGTAAATCAGGCATGTGATACCCGACATGAACTGCGAAATAACCGTCGCGACGCCGGCACCCATAACACCCATGCCGAACACATACACGAACAGCAGATCAAGCACCGCGTTCAGGATGCAGGAGAATATCAAAAAGTAAAGCGGCGTCCTGGAATCACCGAGCGCCCGCAGCATCGCTGACGCGAAATTATAAAGGGAGACAAATACGATGCCGACACACATGGTGCGCATGTATTTGAGCGACTCCGAAAGCACATCGGCCGGCGTCTCAAGAAGCCTTAAAAGCGGCCCCGCGAGGCAGAACGCGATGATTCCGACAAGCAGCGGGAACACCAGCATGATGAACGCCGTATTTACGATACAGGCTTTGACTTCTCTCTTATCTCCGCGCCCGAAACTCTGCGACGTAATGATTCCGCCGCCGTTACCGATACCGTTGCAGAGCGCGAAGAACAGAAACGTCGCCGACGTCGTCGCGCCGATTGCCGCGAGAGCGTCAGACCCGACAAACTGTCCTACAATGATGGAGTCCACCAGGTTATACACCTGCTGGAACAGATTCCCGATCAGCATGGGAATCGAAAACTTTACGAGAAGGGCGGTCGGATTGCCCTCCGTCATGTTAAGCATCGAAGACTTCGTCTCCTTCAAAAAACTCACTTCTTTCTCAATTATGCGCAAAAACTCTTTTCCTTCATGTTTCGACACTGTTATATAAAAAGAAAAAGGAAAACACAATCGTATTTTCCTTCCAAAAAGATGTATTATGCTATACAGTTTCCCAGACGTGAGGTAAAGTGAATGCTACTTGAAGATTTCACTTTTTTCACATGTTTCAGGATTCTTGATGCGCGGAATCACTGCATGGGGCACGCTCTACTTGTTCGCAGCAGCATCCTCTTCCTCATGCGGAATCCCGAGTTTCTCAAACAGCTGCTTCTGCTTGCGGTGTTCCTTATAATTTGCGACAACACCGGCCGAATTCTTGTCGCGCTTAAGGCCCTTTCTGATATATCGGCATATCTGATAGATCCAGGCAAACGGACGGAGGATCTTGTGCTTTTGGGCGGCAGGCCAGTGAGACAGACCTCTCTGCTGAAGCTTCCTGATTGTGATGCCTTCATTTAATATGGACGTAGTCAGGTTATCCTTCCGCACACGGCTCTGGCCGAAGTTCCCGGCTTCACAGATCAGATCAAACAACTGCTTGCACACCTTCTCATCAGCATCCGCGCACCATGAATGTGTCGGCGCTCCAAGAAACAACTCGCCCATTCTTGTCACAGCTTTTGCGAGTGTCTCCACTCCGGTTGAGGCCGCAATCGGCTGCAGCCGCTGCTGCCAGAACTCATCTGTCACAACCGCGTTCACATACATAAGCCAGTCGATAATCTGTCGGAATCCGAGACCGGAATATAAATGCGATGAAATATGATGCAGAAAGACGAGCCCGTTCACTTCGTCCGGAAAAGAATAAAACCGGTATGAGCCGAAACTTTCAATCCGCTTTTCTACCGTGGTAGAATCATTAATTATTCTATCGAGCAGCAATTCTTCCTGGTTTCTCTGATGAGAAAAATACCGGTGCATTTCAAGTTCCAGTTTCCCTTTGCGGAATTCGAGATGACGTTCCATCCGGTCTTCTTCTTTATATCCAAGTCCCTGCAGAACCGCTCTGGCCTTCTCGAAAGTTTCCTCTGTTCTCGGGAATACCATAAAATCGATATCTCCCATCCTGCGAAGGCCCGGTTCCGGATAATACATGGCAGCAGAAGCACCTTTGAGAACAGCTGCCGTACAGCCTGCCTGAGAGAGTTCGTCCATAATCTTATTCTGTTCACTCATATAAGCGGAGAAAGAAGTCATCTGATGCGCCAGAGCCTGCTCCACCTCTTCCTGAACACCGGGCTCGGCTTCATACTTTGAAATCGCATCTGCCGCCAGTGCGAGAATCATATGCCCATTCAATTGCCGGATAGTTTCTTTCGTAACCTTACCGGCAGCCGGCGGCCGATGATACAATGCAGTTTTTAAAATGTCTATTGCTAATTGATCCATTAGAATAAATCCTTTTATAGAAACTTTCAGCCTGTTCCTGCTGATTTCCGCACATCAATATTCCCTATAATAGTACCAAAAGAACGCGCCTGTTGGCAATCGTTTTTTCATAGATTAACAGTTGCCATTTCTGTCAATATTTGTTATCATATGCTTGTGTGTATTATCGAGGTAGACGAATCTTTTGTCACTTAAAGTGACATTCATATAATCGGAGGTTCTTGTGAAAAAACTATCCCTTCCGCTTCTTTCCGAAACGGTTATCTCCCGAAGAAAAACACTGAAGATTACGCAGGCGCAGCTGGCACAGATGACCGGCATCCACAGAGGCCTTCTTTCCAAACTTGAATCGAAGAATTTTACACCGTCCATCGAGCAGCTGCAGGCACTTGGAGAAGCCCTTCAGTTTGAACCGACCGACATGTTTGTAAATCCCGAAACCGCTTCCGTGAACGAGTCTTCCCTTCCGTCCATGCGGATTGCTGTCGCGGGTACAGGTTATGTAGGTCTGTCACTCGCCGTACTGCTTGCTCAGCACAATCAGGTTACCGCAGTTGACATCATTCCGGAAAAGGTGGACATGCTGAATCAGTTCCGCTCCCCCATTCAGGATGAGTATATTGAAAAGTATCTCACGGAAGCCGCCCGAGGTGAGCGCGAGCTTTCCCTCACAGCGACGCTTGACGGCGAGTCCGCATATTCCGCTGCCGATTTCATTATCGTCGCGGCACCGACCAACTATGACCCCAAGCAGAATTTCTTCGATTGTTCCGCGGTCGAAGGCGTATTAACACTCATAAAGAAAGCAACAGCAAGCAGGAAGGATAAGCCTTCCATTATTATCAAATCCACTGTCCCTGTCGGTTTCACTGCCCATATCCGCGAGAAACTCGGCATGGATAATATTCTGTTCAGCCCTGAATTCCTGCGGGAGTCCAAAGCCTTGTACGACAATCTCTATCCGAGCCGGATTATCGTCGGATGTGACGCGCAGACCGAGAAGGCAGCGCACACATTTGCCTCCCTCCTGCAGCAGGGAGCCCTCAAGGAGGATATCGAAACGCTCTTCATGGGCTATACCGAAGCAGAGGCTACCAAGCTCTTCGTCAACACTTATCTCGCGCTTCGTGTCAGCTACTTTAATGAGCTCGACACCTATGCCGAAGTAAAAGGACTTCAGACTGCGCCGATCATTAAGGGTGTGTGCCTTGATCCGCGTGTCGGCGACTACTACAACAACCCTTCGTTCGGTTACGGCGGATACTGCCTCCCGAAGGATACGAAGCAGCTTCTCGCGAATTATCAGGATGTGCCGGAGAATCTGATCCAGGCCATCGTGGAAAGTAACCGCACAAGAAAGGATTTCATTGCAGACCGTGTACTGGAAATCGCAGGCACTTACGGGAACAGTGAGTCCTATTCGGCCGCGAAGGAGCATCGCCAGAAAGAGATCGTTGTCGGCGTATACCGGCTTACCATGAAGTCCAATTCGGACAACTTCCGCCAATCTTCCATTCAGGGAGTCATGAAGCGGATTAAGGCCAAAGGTGCCTCAGTTGTCATTTACGAACCCACGCTTGAAAACGGTTCTACCTTCTTCGGAAGTCTTGTCGTAAACGATCTGAAGAAGTTTAAAAAGATGTGCGGATGCATTATCGCGAACCGTTATGACGCGGTTCTAGATGATGTTAAGGAAAAGGTGTACACAAGAGATCTGTTCCGAAGAGATTAAATAAAACTTAAAGTCTGCATCAGCAGCGGAAAGGGATTAAAGACATGAAGATTACAGTTGCTGGAGTCGGATATGTGGGTCTCTCACTCGCAGTCCTTCTCGCCCAGAAACACGAAGTAACGGCAATCACCACAACGGAGAAGAAAGCCGAAAAGCTGAACAAGTTCCTGAGCCCCATCCAGGACGATGAGATTGAGCGTTTCTTCAAAGAAGCACGCGAAGGCAAGAGAACCCTTAACCTTCATACGACGACCGATAAGGCAGCCGCTTATGGCAGCGCGGATCTCGTAATCATTGCCACTCCGACCAACTACGATGACGAGCATCACTTCTTCGACACAAGCGCCGTTGAAGATGCCATTGAGTGGACGATGAAGGTTAACCCCAACGTTATGATGGTAATCAAATCCACCATTCCGGTCGGATATACCGAAAGCGTTCGTGCGAAATACGGTATCCGTAATATCATCTTCAGTCCGGAGTTCCTTCGCGAATCCAAAGCTTTGTACGATAATCTTCATCCGAGCCGCATCGTTGTCGGATGTGATGACGATCAGAAGGATGTTGCACAGCAGTTCGCCGATCTTCTCTTAGAGGGGGCCCGTACCGAGGAACAGAGAGCCGGTCAGGCTCCTCAGAACATTCCGGTTCTTCTTGCACACCTTACTGAGGCAGAGGCAATCAAACTGTTCGCCAACACCTATCTTGCCGTACGTGTCAGCTACTTCAACGAGCTCGATACTTACGCACAGATCAAAGGTCTCGACACACAGATGATCATCGACGGCGTCTGCATGGATCCGAGAATCGGCGGACATTACAACAACCCTTCGTTCGGTTACGGCGGATACTGCCTCCCGAAGGATACGAAACAGCTTCTTGCCAACTATCAGGGTGTTCCGCAGACCATGATCAAGGCCGTTGTGGAATCCAACATTGTGCGTAAGACCTTCATTGCAGATCAGATTCTTTCTAAGAATCCCGACACCGTCGGTGTATACCGCCTTACCATGAAGAGCAACAGCGACAACTTCCGCGCATCCGCTATTCAGGACATTATGAAGCAGATCAAAGCCAAGAATGTTCCGATCATCATTTATGAGCCCACTCTCGAGGACGGCAGTGAGTTCTTCGGATGCAAAGTTGTGAACGACCTCGCAAAATTCAAAGGCGAAAGCGATGTCATTCTTGCCAATCGTTTTGATCAGGATATTTTGGGAGATGTTGAAGAAAAGGTTTACACAAGAGACCTGTTCAGAAGAGATTAAGACCGCCGTCTAACCCATCCAGGAGGAATTTACGCATGAGCAAAGTCCATGTTGATCTCAACAATAAGACAATCCTTGTGACCGGTTCTCCCGGTTTTATCGGTGCGAACCTTGTCATTCGTTTGCTGAAAGAAATGACGGGCGGAACAATCATCAGTTTCGACAATATGAACGATTACTACGATCCGGCTTTGAAAGAGTACCGGCTTGGATTGATTGAGGAAGCGGCCGGGAAATCCCCCGTGAAACATGTCTTTGTCCGCGGCTCGATTGCGGATAAGGAACTGGTCGACAGGACATTTGCCGAATATCGTCCTTCCATTGTCGTAAACCTCGCCGCGCAGGCAGGAGTACGGTACAGCATCGATCATCCGGACGTTTACATTGCAAGCAATCTGATTGGCTTCTACAACATTCTGGAAGCCTGCAGAAATTCTTATTCGTTAAGTACCGACGATGGATACAGCGGCGTTGAACATCTCGTGTACGCGAGTTCCAGCAGCGTATACGGCGGCAACAAGAAAGTTCCTTTCAGTACGGACGACAAAGTGGACAACCCGGTCAGTCTTTATGCCGCTACCAAGAAAAGCAATGAGCTTCTCGCACATGCCTACAGCAAGCTATATAACATTCCTTCAACAGGTCTTCGGTTCTTCACCGTTTACGGACCTGCCGGACGGCCGGATATGTTCTATTATTCCGCGACACAGAAACTGGTCGCAGGCGGAACAATCAAGATTTTCAATTACGGAAACTGCAAACGTGACTTCACATACGTTGATGATATTGTGGAAGGCGTATTCCGTGTTATGCAGGGTGCTCCTGAGAAGAAGGACGGCGAAGACGGACTTCCGCTTCCGCCCTACGCCGTATACAATATCGGCGGCGGGCAGCCGGAAAATCTGCTCGATTACATCTCCACCTTGCAGGAGGAACTGGTTCGCGCAGGTGTCCTTCCCGCAGACTATGATTTTGAAGCGCATCGCGAACTCGTCGGCATGCAGCCCGGCGATGTTCCGGTAACATTTGCGGACTCCGAGGCGCTCGAAAAGGATTACGGTTTCACGCCTCGTATAGGCATTCGGGCGGGATTACGTTCCTTCGCGGAATGGTATTACAGTTACTATAAAAATTCATGAAGCCCATAACACAAGCCCCGCGCTTTCCTTTGGGAGAATGCGGGGCTTACTGATTTATTTAACTGTTTTATCTGACTTGTCGGGACGTTTTACTCGTAAATTCATCACGACCTTCGAACAGAGAGCACCCCAGCAATCTCACGTGCGGACTGCCCTTTTAATCCAGGCTAATGCTTTCTTACACAGTCCGCTTCTGTGCCATATAAGCCACCATAAAGCCACAGACAAAGCAGAACAGATTCCAAGTCTTCCTACCAGACATAGAACTCCGATTGCCCTGCTTTTCTCTGCCAAATGCATTGGCAGCAGGATATCACACGAAAGCCAACTCACTCCGGACGTTATCAGCATAGTAACCGTATAGGCGAGATGATCCGTCCAATATTCTCTAAGCTTCCCATTCTGAAAGTAATGATGGAACAAGACTCTCGGACACAGAAAGCAGTTCGTAACGAAGACCGATATTACTGTAGCGAGCACAATTCCCAGTACCCCCAGCACTTTGCAAAGTACAATATTCATCACGGTATTGGCAACGGCCTCTCCAATCATAATGTACCGGCATTCATACCACAGCCCCGCTCCTTCATGGTAAACCCAACGGATATCTCCGGACTTGAGCACATAAAAGTATACGCAGAAAGCGATTACGACAGGCATCCCGAACAACATGCCCTTCCCCAGCCACACTTGAATAAACGGCTGATAAAGACATAACAGACATACCGTGCCCCATCCTGCAACAGCCATATAGATAAAGTCGAAGAGTCTCATATCTTCATAGTTCTTCGCCTTGCTTTCCGACGCGATGCTGTTGCCCACGCTCGACATCATGGAATTCAGAGCTATCGTACTTACCGAAATCACAGCCGCCATGATATGGTAGTATATACTGTATACTCCCGTAATCGTTAATCCGACAAAAGCCGAAATACAAAGCGTATCAATGCTGTTTCGGGACACTCCGGTTACCTTTCCGATGATCAGTCCGGACACTTTCTTGGTAAGATCTTTCTTTTGATCCCCGTCAATTTCCCCTCTGCATCTCAGTTCGGGGTAACGTCTTCTTATCACATGCGCAGTGACAAGATTGCGCACGATTGTCAGTACGGGAATCGAAAGCAGATAGAAATAGAAATTCCAGCTGACGAGTAACAGGAGAAGTTTTACCAGACACTGAGGGACGCTGAACCACAGATTTATCTTACTTAAGACATCTCTTCGCTGATAAGCCAGCGGAATCGAAGTCATATAACCGAAGAGCAGATAGCTGATTACCGCATCGCTTAAAAAGATCAGGTAGCACAGGTATAAATTGAGACCGCCGGGAAGTGTCTGCTCCTTAACGAAGAACCGAAGAAACGGCATAAGGATCGATCCCACAACTAAGATTGCCGTTCCGATCAATGCGTACATTTTTCTGTAATAAGCAAGGTAACGGCATACCAAGTCCGTATCATTGTCCGCAACCGGCTTATACATACTGTACACAACAGCAGTCCCGAAGCCGAGTTCCATAAGAGACAAGACACTAAGAATAGATGTAAAAAGACTGCTCAGTCCAAGGTAATCGGCTCCGAAACGATAGATAATGATTGTTCTGAGAACAAACGGCAGCAACTGAGAAACGGTAACCTGCAGCAGCCCATAGAACATGTTCCGCTTGGTATTCACAATCCGTCCTGTTTTCCCGGTATTCTTCTCCATACTCCTGCCATTCATCCGCTCACAACACTTCATCGGGGGGCGAACCCGTCAAAGTTACGCCCGAAAACCTCTGTAGGCTTGTTTAAGCTTATGAATTATTCCCTTTTCTTTTATGATCTTATCCTCATATTGCTTACAAAAACGGTATACGTCTGCTGCCATCAGGCGTTCCGTCTCATCAATGAA
>JAGADM010000146.1 GCA_017613595.1 Lachnospiraceae bacterium
AATAATTCAGTGGAGGTTAACTGATTTGGCTACAAGTATAGGAAAGATAACCCAGATTATCAGTGCCGTACTCGACATCAAATTCGACGACGGCAATCTTCCCGAAATCTATGATGCCGTAAAGATCCGCCGTAAGAACGGCGAGGAACTTGTTCTGGAAGTTGCGCAGCATCTCGGTGACGATACGGTACGCTGTATCGCCATGGGACCGACCGACGGACTTGTAAGAGGAATGGAAGCGGAAGCAACCGGTCATCCGATCATGGTTCCGGTCGGCGAGAATACGCTTGGACGTCTCTTCAACGTTCTCGGTCAGCCGATTGACGAGAAGCCCGCACCCGAGGGCGTGGAGTACTACCCGATTCACAGAAAGGCTCCCGCGTTCTCCGAGCAGTCCACGGAAACCGAGATTCTCGAGACCGGTATCAAGGTTGTTGACCTTCTGTGCCCTTACCAGAAGGGCGGTAAGATCGGTCTGTTCGGCGGTGCCGGCGTAGGTAAGACCGTATTGATCCAGGAGCTGATCACCAACATCGCGACGGAGCACGGCGGCTATTCCGTATTTACCGGCGTAGGCGAGCGTACCCGTGAAGGTAACGATCTTTATTACGAGATGATCGAGTCCGGCGTTATCAATAAAACGACGATGATCTTCGGTCAGATGAACGAGCCCCCGGGGGCTCGTATGAGAGTCGGTCTTTCCGGCCTTACGATGGCGGAATATTTCCGTGACAAGGGCGGCAAGGACGTGCTCCTTTTCATCGATAACATTTTCCGTTTCACGCAGGCCGGTTCCGAAGTATCCGCGCTGCTCGGACGTATGCCGAGTGCCGTAGGTTACCAGCCGACGCTGCAGACCGAAATGGGTGCTCTGCAGGAGCGTATCACTTCGACGAAGAACGGGTCCATCCCCTCGGTTCAGGCCGTATACGTACCTGCGGATGACCTGACTGACCCGGCTCCCGCGACCACATTTGCCCACCTCGATGCAACGACCGTATTGTCGCGTTCCATCGTAGAGCTCGGTATCTATCCGGCGGTTGACCCGCTTGAGTCGACTTCCCGTATCCTCGATCCGAGAATCGTAGGCGAAGAGCACTACAAGGTCGCCAGAGGCGTACAGGAGATTCTGCAGCGTTATAAGGAACTGCAGGATATCATCGCGATTCTCGGTATGGACGAGCTTTCCGAAGGCGAGAAGATGCTCGTAAGCCGTGCGCGTAAAGTACAGAGATTCCTTTCCCAGCCGTTCCACGTGGCGGAGCAGTTCACCGGTCTTCCGGGAACGTATGTATCGCTCGCGGATACGATCCAGGGCTTCAAGGAAATCCTCGAAGGTAAGCACGACGACATTCCGGAAAGCTATTTCCTGAACTGCGGCGGCATCGAAGACGTACTGGCAAAGGTAAAGGCTGACGAAACTAAGGCGGAGTAAGCAATCGTGGACGAGAAACACTTAAAACTGAATGTATATTCCCCAACCAGGATCTTCTTCGAAGGTGAAGCGGAGTTCGTGGAATTTGTCACGACCGAAGGCGAGCTCGGAATCTATCCGAACCATATTCCGCTGACGGCGGTTGTGGCGCCCGGAGTTCTCAAGATCACCGAGGACGGCAAGGTCCGTGAGGCAACGCTTCTCGACGGTTTCGTAACGGTTCTTCCGAACGAGATCACGATCCTTTCGGAAGCATGCGAATGGCCGGAGGAGATTGATATTCACCGCGCCGAGGAAGCGAAGATCCGTGCCGAGCGAAAGCTTGCCATGGAGCAGACGGTACGGGATGAGCTCGCACTGCGCAGGGCACTTGTGCGCATGCAGCTTGCAAGCAAATACAAGTAGTTACTGAAATGCCACCTGTGTAAAGCAGGTGGCATATGGTTATTATGCGGAAGGCATATGCGGACTGTCCGGTATGTGCCTTTAACGAGGAGGAACAGCATGGCTCTGATCATTGTGACCGGTCTTTCGGGCGCGGGTAAATCGATCGCGATCAACGCGCTTGAGGACATGGGATACTATTGCGTGGATAATCTGCCGCCGAAGTTTCTCGTGAGCTTCGCCGACCTGTACGGAATGTCGGAAAGCAACCGCGAGAAGAAGATTGCGACGGTCGTTGACATCCGCGGCATGAGCATGTTCGATGATTTCTTCCAGGCGATGGAGGATCTTAAGCACAAGCGTTATCCTTACCGGATTCTGTTTCTCGACGCGGATACGCAGACGCTGATCGGCCGGTACAAATACACCCGCAGGCGCCATCCGTTAATGGAGGATGATAATCTGTCTCTTGAGCAGGCAATCGCGAAGGAACGCGACTTCATGAAGCCGACAAGGGACCGCGCGGACTACATTGTCGATACGTCCGCTTTGAAGCCGATGCAGCTTCGCGAGAAGATCGTAAGTCTTGTCGGAGAGCGGCCGGAGGAGCAGACGATGGTAATCCGGACCGTATCGTTCGGATTTACGAAGGAAGGGCTTCCGTCGGACGCGGACCTCGTATTTGACGTCCGCTGTCTGCCGAATCCGTATTACGTGGATGAACTGAAGCACCACACCGGGCTTGAGGAATGCATTCAGAGCTACGTGATGGGATTTGACGAGAGTAAGGAATACTTTAAGCGCATTACCGATATGATCACATACCTGCTTCCGTATTACCGGAGGGAAGGAAAGAGCGAGTTGGTAGTCGCGTTCGGATGTACCGGCGGCAGACACCGCTCGGTATGTTTCGCGGAGAAGTTCGCGGAATACATGCGCTCGCAGGGGTGCAGGGTGCTTGTATCCCATGTGGAGCTTGATAAAAACTGAAACAGTGAGGGAGAAGGAACATGGCAGTTTTACTTGCGGGAGGAGCCGGATACATCGGTTCCCATACGGCGGTCGAGATGCTCGACGCCGGTTACGATGTTGTAATCGTTGACGATTTTTATAACAGCTGCGCGGAATCGGTAAAGCGCGTGGAGAAGATTACCGGAAAGAAGGTTCCGCTGTATGAGGCGGATGTTGCGGACGCAGAGGCGCTTCGGAAGGTATTTGCCGCCGAGAAGATCGACGCGGTCGTACACTTTGCCGGAATGAAGGCAGTCGGCGAGTCGGTTGCGAAGCCGCTCATGTATTACGAGAACAACCTCGGTACGACGTTCACGCTTTTGAAGGTCATGAAGGAATTCGGCTGCCACCGGTTCATCTTCAGTTCGTCCGCGACCGTTTACGGCGATCCGGACAGCCTGCCGCTATACGAGACATCGCCGAAGAAGATGTGCACCAATCCTTACGGCTGGACCAAATGGATGATCGAGCAGATTCTCATGGACGCGGCCAATGCGGACCCCGAGCTGAGCGTGATGCTGCTTCGTTACTTTAACCCGATCGGAGCGCACGCAAGCGGACTGATCGGCGAGGACCCGAAGGGAATTCCGAACAATCTGTTCCCGTTCATTGCACAGGTTGCAGTCGGTATCCGGGACCATCTGAACGTGTTCGGAAACGATTATCCGACACCCGACGGAACATGTATCCGCGACTATATTCATGTGGTTGACCTCGCGAAGGGCCATGTGTGTGCCGTCCGTTACACGGAGGAGCACACGGGTACGGAGATTGTCAATCTAGGTACCGGAAACGGCTACAGCGTACTGGAGATGGTGAAGGCCTTCGAGCGTGTTAACGGCATCCCGATCCCATATGAAATCACCGCACGCCGTCCCGGAGATGCGGCGGTAAGCTACGCGAACGCGGACAAGGCGTTTAAGCTGCTCGGCTGGAAGGCGGAGCGCACGCTTGAAGATATGTGCAGGGACACCTGGAAGTGGCAGTCCCAAAACCCGAACGGTTACGGCAAATGAGGAGGTGCTTTATATGATGATCGGAATCATCGGCGCAATGGAAACGGAAGTTGAAAAACTGCGCGACGCGATGGATATTACAGGTAAGCAGAATGTAGCGGGAATGGTATTCTACTGCGGTAGAATAAACGATACGGAAGTGGTTCTCGTCCGTTCCGGAGTCGGCAAGGTCAACGCGGCGATCTGCACGCAGATTCTGTGCGACCTGTATGGTGTAGATGCTGTTCTTAACACCGGTATCGCGGGTTCCCTGTGCGCCGACATCAACATCGGCGACATCGTAATCTCGACCGATGCCGTTCAGCATGACATGGATGCGAGATACTTCGGCTATGATCCGGGTGTGATCCCGCAGCAGGACGTATCCGTATTTGCCGCGGATAAGGAACTGGCGGATATGGCCGAGGAGGCATGCCGCAGAGTGAACCCCGACATAAATGTATTCCGCGGACGCGTCCTTTCGGGCGATCAGTTCATCGCGGAAAAGGCGAAGAAGGAATGGCTCGCGGACACATTTTCCGGCTTGTGTACCGAAATGGAAGGCGCGGCTGTCGCGCACGCGGCATACCGGAACGGCGTACCGTTTCTGATCATCCGCGCGATCTCGGACAAAGCGGACGATTCCGCGACCGAAGATTATGTAACATTTGAGGCAAAGGCAATCGAGCATATGGTTAAGCTGACGCTCGAACTGATGAAGGAGGCAGAATAATGGTTTATACGACTTCGGGAACATGCTCCCGTGAGATTCATTACGATATCGTGGAAGAGAACGGTAAGAAGGTAGTAAGAAACGTCCGTTACATCGGTGGATGCAACGGAAACCTGCAGGGTATTTCGAAACTGGTGGAAGGACTTCCGATTGAGGAAGTTGTTGAGAAACTGAAGGGAATCCGCTGCGGTTACAAGTCCACTTCCTGCCCGGACCAGCTGGCGCGCGCGCTTTCGCAGGAGCTTTAGAATAAGCCGGAAGGCATGCTCGTAAAGGAGTACGGACACTATGAAGAAAATCATTCTGACAGGCGGCGGAACAGCCGGCCATGTTACGCCCAATATCGCGCTTCTCGACCGGCTTAAGGAGGAAGGCTTTGAGGTCAGCTACATCGGTTCCAAGGACGGAATCGAGAAGCAGCTGATCGAGAATCTCGGCATCCCGTATTACGGAATCTCCTCAGGCAAACTGCGCAGATATTTTTCGTGGAAGAACTTCACCGACCCGTTCCGGGTGATGAAGGGCGGACGAGAAGCAACGCAGATCATGAAACAGGTGAAACCCGACATCGTCTTTTCAAAAGGAGGTTTCGTTACGGTTCCCGTTGTCAAGGCCGCGGCCAAATGCAAAATCCCCGTCGTCAGTCACGAGTCGGACATGACGCCCGGTCTTGCCAATAAGATCGGCATGCGTTACGCAAGCAGAATATGCTGCAATTTCCCGGAGACACTTGAGAAACTCGGTGATAAAGGCATTCACACCGGAACCCCGATCAGAAGCGAACTGTTCACGGGAACGAGAGAAGCGGGACTTCAATACGCGGGATTTCCGGATGACAAGCCGGTGATCCTTGTGGTCGGCGGAAGTACCGGAGCGGTACGTGTCAACGAAGCGGTAAGGGCAGTTCTGCCGGAACTTTTAAAAGAGTTCCGCGTGATCCATCTGTGCGGCAAAGGAAAGAGCGACCCCGCTTACAACGGTACCGACGGATACATTCAGATCGAGTACTGCGACAAGGAGATGAAGGACGTTCTGGCAGCAGCCGACATCGTCATCTCGCGTGCGGGGGCCAATGCCATTTGTGAGCTTCTCGCACTGCATAAGCCGAATCTGCTGATCCCGCTTTCGGCGGAAGCAAGCCGCGGCGACCAGATCCTCAACGCGGCGTCGTTTGAGAAGCAGGGCTTCAGCATGGTCCTTCAGGAAAATCAGACCACACCCGAAAGCCTTATTGCGGCAGTCCGCAAGCTCTACGCGGAGCGGGAAGAGTACCGTGCGCGTATGGCGCAGAGCGAAAGCGCGGACGCAACGGAGATGATTGTGAAGCTGCTGTGCAGCCTGGTGAAATAAAGCCCCTGAAAAGATGATAAAAAGAGCCCCGCCGGGATTCCGGATGAGGCTCTTTTTCAAATTCAAACCGTCTCAGATTCAATTATATAAGGACGGCTGTTTCTCCATCTCTATGAGCTCTTCATTAAAATAGAACTTTTCCTTCTCCGCGGCCGCTTCGGGTGAAAGTTTATACTGCTCATAAGTAAATGCGGTGTTCTTTCTGGTTTTATAGATCAGATTCCCGTTATCATCGTATTCAAAGATTTCGGATTGCAATCCCTGTGTATCCTCAATCTTGAGCAGATGCCCCGCCTCATCGAAATGATAGGTAATCACGCGGTATTCGGATCCTTCTTCGTTGGTGAAGCGTTTGGAAAGAAGCCTGTCGTCCGCTGTATACTCGCTGATTTCTTTGGAAGCTACGGAACCGGAAGCCGTATGGGTGGTAAAGGTCTTCGTATAACTTCCGTCCGCGCGCGCCTCGGACTCCTTCATATAAGCCGCTACGGTATTGTCGGCGGCGTAATCAAAGCGTTCTTTTAATTTATTGTTTCCGTCATAGACAGTTTTGCTGATTTCATGCCCGGTTGCGTCATATACACATTCGCTTCGTGAACCGTCGTCAAGATACGTTACGGTCACATTCAGAAAAGTCTTGTCCGAGCCGGAAATGACAGGAGAGTAGATTTCCGTGACCCGGCCTTCGGCATCACAGGGGTTGCTCTTATTATATTCGAGACTGTCCGGACCGGTGTATTCCTTTTCGGAGAAAGAATCCCAGCGGCCGCTTGTAATGAGATGGCCGTACGGGTCTGTCTTGGAAACGCTGATCAGAAGAGGGTTTCCGGTCTTGCCGTACTCTGTCCGGATTTCAGTGTGTCCGTTGTCTTCATATTGAAAACGTATACGCTGGACCGTCTCTCCGCCGGGAAGATTCATTCCGTTCCGCTCTGTGACAGCCTTGTAGGTTATGATATCCTGCTGAAGAAGAATGCCCTCGGAATTGTATTTCCACACATCCTGACGCCGGTCAAATTCTCTTTCCCTGGTTACGGTCGTAATCGGCTCGCCGTTCTCGTAAGTGTAATTGATTGTGGTCAGCATGACAGAATCCTGCTTCGAAGTAATACGGATACAGCGTCCGTATTCGTCATAGTCAAATGTGACCGTACCGAGATCGCTCTTCTTCTCCCTGAGGGCATAGAAAGATTTTTCCTTCGGTTCTTCGGTCGGGGCGGGCGTTCCGGTCGGAGCCGGGGTTCCGGTCACGGTTTCCGCAGCACCCGGGGTTTTGGAGGCTGCGGTATTCTTCGGTTTTTCGTTTTTCTGATTGAGAACAGTGATCGTGACGGCACCGGTCAGCACAAGTACCGCGCACAACAAGAATATAATGAGTTTTCGATTATTCATTTCTCTCCCTCTGCCTTCCTGAAGGCATATTTCACACATAATCCGGGCGGCATTTTAAGCCGCCCGTTACTTTAGAAAAATTTCATCCTACAGCTCAGCCCGGATCTTCGCAGCAAGCTCCGCGGCTTCACCATCCGCATAGCTTCCCTGCGGCCATACGGGAAGAATGCCGTCACCCTCGAAACGGGGAACCACATGTACATGCAGGTGGAATACGGTCTGGCCGGCAGCCTCGCCGTTATTCTGCAGAATGTTGATGCCGTCGCAGCCGGTTACTTTCTTAACGGCGCAGGCAACCTTCTTCGCTACGGGAAGAAGCTTTCCGGCAGTTACCTCATCAAGTTCAAACAGGTTCGCCGCGTGATTCTTCGGAAGGATGATGGTGTGTCCCCTGTGCGCCGGAGCAATGTCCAGGATCGCGCGGAAATCATCATCCTCATAGATTGTTGCGGACGGAATGATCCCGTTCGCAATCTTGCAGAAAATACAATTATCGTTCACGGAAAATACCTCCTTTGTCGATATTCCCTCCGCGGTGCGGCGGGCTCTTCCCGACTATTGTATCACATTCGGCGCAAAAGAGAAACCGAATTCTTTAAGGACAGGAAAACGCTTTGCGCAGAATACGGACGGCATTCTTCAGGAAAGAATTGCATAAGACGGTCAAAAAAGGTATAATATACTCGGCTTCGTCTGCGGAGACGAAACGAAATCGTATTTGTAAGGACTGTTATGAAACTTCGTTATGTCAGATACAGGGCATTGATTGTCTTCGGCTTTTTTATTGTGGCGTTTCTGATCTTCTACGGCACAATGGATAATCATGTCCATACCAATGAATTCTACACGGTACGGTCGATGGATGCGACCTTGCCCGTGATCTCTTTTTATACGCAGGACGCGGAGATCAACCGCACGCTCGGATACACGTTCATTCCCAATGAAGCCAAGATGCGAAAGAGCATCACGCCGGTTTCACCGACGACCAGGACATTTTCCGTTCTGATCGATGAAAAGGAGAGCAACGTCCGGAAGATGAACTGTACGATCACGGAAGTCGTGACCGGAACGCTTCTCGACAGTATCGACCTGATGTCTTTGAAGAAGGAGAGCGACGGCCGTCTTTCCGGCCAGTTCTTCTTAACCGCCAACTACGCCTCCAATACCGAATATACGCTCCGCATCACGCTTACGACCGGCGAAGGAAAGAACATATATTATTATTCGAGAATGTTCCTTCCGACCTACGGTAATCTGAAGCGTGAGGTGACGTTCCTGGAGGATTTCCACGATACGATCTTAAATGACGAGCGCCGTACCGAGGTCGAGAAATATCTCGAAACCGAGGAGAGCTATACCGGCGCGGATTTCAGCCGTATCACGCACCGTGACGACGTGCTTTCGGTCGGCTACGGGCAGATGGAACCCACCGAGATCGAGGACTTCGTTCCGCGCATCGTGGAATACACGACGTCCTTCGTTGCGGCCGAGAAGGATTTCTACATTCAGGCATATTCGGGCGACGGTCTCGAGACCTACGAGTGTGTCGAGCACTACCGTTTCCAGACCGCGGCCAAGACCAATTACCTCTATTCCTTTGAGCGTAAGATGGAAGTCGTTTTTGAGCCTACGTTCTTCAATATGAACCAGGGCCAGATGAAACTCGGCATCACAGGCGAGCAGACGATGAACGCGCAGCTGAGCAGCAACGACAAGTACCTCGTATTTGTCCGCGACGGCGATCTCTGGGAGTATGACATGAAGGAAAATGTCATGATCCCGCTCTTCTCATTCGACCGCGAAGGCGGCGACCGCGAGCGTTATCACAACAAGGAACACGACTTTAAAATTCTCAGTGTCAGCGACAAAGGAGACGTCGATTTCGTCTTCTACGGCTACATTATAAGAGGCGAATACGAAGGCCGTGTCGGCATTCTGTTCTACCGCTATTACGCGGAGGAGAAGCGTGTCGAGGAATTGATGTTCGCGCCCGTTACGGTTCCCTACGACATCCTGAAGGAAGAGTTCGGCGGCGTGTGCTACATGAACAGTCTCGACGAGTTTTATTTCACGCTGTACGGAACGCTTTACCATTACCGGACGCTGCTGCATGACAGTACGGTTCTCGCGGATCCGATCGAGACGCCTTACTACCAGTACGGCAGCATTCTCGTGTACCAGGAGCGTGCGGACGAGGAAAACACGCGCATCGTATTTTACGATATGGAGACCAACACTGCGACCTACAGAGAGGCTCCGGAGGGCGACCTGTTACTGTTCCTCGGTTCGATTGACGGTGACCTGATCTACGGCGACGTGCATAAGGCGGACGCGACGTTCAAGGAGAACGGCGAGCCGCATCTGCCGATGTACCGCATCCGGATCGAGACGACCGAGGGCGAGGAGATCAAGGAATACCATCGGGAAAATGAGGACGAATACCTCCTCGACGCGGTAATCGAGAACAACGGTATCGCCATCAATATCAATAAAAAGACCGGCGTCGTTTCAGGTGTCGGAGAGGACGGAACCGTCTATTCACACGCGACCTACGAAGACCTCGGAACCTATAATATTCTAAAAAGCGCGAAGCCCGAAAAAGCGCGTATCACGCTGAGCACCAAATACGCCGAGCCGATGCGCAGAGAGTATTATCTGAATCTTCCGGCGTCGTTCAACATCAAGAAGGTGCCGACGGAAGGTGAGATTACCTCCACGCAGGGCAGCGGACGGACTCCGGTACGTCTCGGCGAACGCACGCGCCCGGTATACTATGTGCAGGCGTTCGGCCACGTCATTGATGTATCCGACGACCTTGCGGCATGTGTTTCGAAGGCAAATGCCAACTACGGCGGCGTATTTGACGAAAAGGGAACGGTTGTATGGCTGCGAGGACGCCGTGCCAATACGATCAAACTGCGTAACGTGACGCCGTGCTATGTAAGCGATACGGTTACCGAGAAGGAAGCAATCCTGCAGATGTTCCTAAGCTATAAGGGTTCCGTGAAGACGGCCGCGCAATGCGATCTGAACGAGAAGGGCCTGCTGACGTGGATTGACGAGAACATCCCCGGTAAGGCGGTCGATCTGACCGGTATTACGATGATGGAGGCGCTGTCATTTTCCTCGGACGGACATCTTGTGGCGACGGTATTCCAGGGCGAATGGATGGTCATCACGGCTTATACGGCGAACCTCGTGTACGCGATCTCACCGGTTGAGGGAAGGACGAGAACGATTTCATTAAGCAGAATGCGGAATGAGCTCGATAACCGCGGACTGTTCTACACTTATATCGATTAGGGACGGAGTTTCCGGACCGGAAAAGGAGAGGGTATGAAAAGAGTATTTCTGATTGTATTGGACAGCTGCGGCGTTGGGGAACTGCCGGATGCTGCGGACTTCGGCGATGTCGGAAGCTTTACGCTTCGGAGCGCTGCCGGAGACAAAGGATTTTCCATGCCGAACATGGAGAAACTCGGGCTGTTTCATATCGACGGGGTGAAGGATGTGATCAACGGCGGCGGGCTCGGTATGTCGCGTCGTAAGACATTTAAAGGTTCGGTATGCCGGCTTGCGGAGCGGTCGCGCGGAAAAGATACGACGACCGGTCACTGGGAGATCGGCGGCGTCGTAAGCAGAAATCCGATGCCGACATTTCCGGACGGCTTTCCGAAGGAACTCATTGATGAACTGTCGAAGCGGACCGGACGCGGAATCCTCTGCAACAAGCCGTATTCGGGAACGGATGTTATCCGTGACTACGGTAAGGAACAGCTCGCGACCGGCGACCTCATTGTGTATACTTCCGCGGACAGTGTGCTGCAGATTGCGGCGCATGACGCGCTGATCCCGACGGAACAGCTGTATGAATACTGTAAGATTGCGAGAGAAATCTGTCAGGGCGAGTGGGGCGTTGGCAGGATCATTGCCCGCCCGTTTACGGGAGAGTGGCCGTACACGCGTACCGCGCTGCGGCATGATTTCTCGCTTGTACCGCCGCCGACGATGCTGAACGCATTGAGCGAGGCGGGATATGCCGTTCATTCGGTCGGCAAGATTATAGATATCTTTGCCGAGAGCGGTATTACGGAATATGTTCGCACGCAGAACAACGCGGAGGGCATTGACCGGACGATCGAGGAACTCGACAAGGATTTTGAAGGACTCTGCTTTACGAACCTCGTGGATTTCGATATGCAGTACGGACACCGCAACGATGTGACCGGCTATGCCGAGGCGCTGACGTATTTCGACAGCCGGCTGCCGGAAATCTTTTCGAAGATGCGTGACGAGGATATCCTGATGATCACGGCCGACCACGGCTGCGATCCGGCGACGCCTTCAACCGACCACTCCCGCGAGTACATTCCGCTTGTGGCTTTCGGAAAGCCGGTTGCCGCGAACCGCAATTTCGGAACGCGTGACTGCTTCTCCGATATCGCGCAGACAATCCTTTCGTATTTCGGTGTAAGCAATCAGCTTGAGGGAACCGTGATCGAAGGACTCGTGAAATAGATAACAAAGCAAAGAAAACGGAGCCTCCCCGTGACGGGAGGACGGAATGGAACACATGATAAAAGCAGTACTGTTTGATATGGACGGAACCCTCATCGATACCGAGCGGTATTTCCGGAAATTCTGGCCGAAAGCGATGGCGGAATTCGGTTTTACAATGAGTGACGCGCAGGCGCTTCAGATGAGAAGTTTAGGAAGACCTTTCGCCCCGGCAAAACTCAAAGAATGGTTCGGTGAGACCGTCGATTACCCGGCAATCCGGGCACGCCGCACCGAGATGATGGAAGCGGAGTTCGCGAAGGACGGGCTGCAGCTGAAAGCGGGTGCCGAGGAAATTCTTCAGGAACTTCGAAGAAGAGGCATACCGGCATATGTCGTAACCGCGTCGCCGATTGAGCGGACCGAGCGGTATCTCACACAGGTCGGGATAAGGGAGTATTTTCCGCGGATCATCAGCGCGACCGAAGTAAAGCAGGGGAAACCCGCACCCGACGTGTACGAATATGCCTGCAGAGAGATCGGACTTGAGCCGTCCGAGTGTGCCGCTGTCGAGGATTCGCCGAACGGCGTGATGTCCGCGTACCGTGCGGGCTGCAAAGTTATCATGGTCCCGGACCAGACCGGAGCTGAAGAGATGAGTGAGTACCTGTACGCGTCCGTGCCGACGCTCAAGGAGATCGGAGAATTGCTGTAAGACCTTTGCAAAGCTGAACGAGGACCGGTCAGCCTGCGAGCACAGAAATGGTTTCCAAACAGACAACATAAGCTGAAAAAGGAAAGCACCCTGCAGAATGACTCTGCAGGGTGTTTTTATGGAAACAGTCGATAACGTCTATTTGATGCTGAGCTTGATGTTTCCGGTATCGGTTTCGATACTGCAGCGGCCGCCGGTGAGCGTCTGCGGAATTTCAATCTTTCCGGTATCGCTCTTAGCATAGAAGATCTTCTCGGAAAGAAGCGTGCCTTTTACACTTCCTGTGTCGGTCTTTACGCTGATCTCGCCGGCATCCGAACCGTTAAAGCTTACATTGCCGGTGCTTCTCTTAATCTTGAGAAGTCCGCTCACGATCACATTTTCCATCGAGATGTTGCCGGTGCTGCCGGTCGAATCG
>JAGADM010000147.1 GCA_017613595.1 Lachnospiraceae bacterium
ATGCCGTAGTGTCGCATCAAGCGGAGTGAATATGAAGTTTACGAAAATGCACGGATGTGCGAACGATTATATATATGTGGATTGCACGAAGGAGTATCTGAAGGATGCTCCTGCGCTTGCCGTTAAATTGAGTGACCGCCATACCGGAATCGGCGGCGACGGGCTGATCCTGATCCGTCCGAGCGACCGCGCCGACTTCTTCATGGAGATGTATAACGCGGACGGAAGTCTCGGCAAGATGTGCGGCAACGGAATCCGCTGCGTAGGCAAATACGTCTACGACCACCGCCTTACGGACAAGACCGAGCTCGCGGTGGACACACCTGCAGGAATCCGGTATCTGTCCCTTCATGTAAAGAACAATCTGGTGGAGAGCGTAACGGTCAATATGGGTCATCCCGATACGAAGCCGGAAAGCCTTCCGCTTATTGTAAAGGAAAAGGCGGACACCTATAAGGTAACGTCCGACGGACGAGAGTGGGAGTTCACTCCGGTATCGATGGGTAATCCCCATGCGGTGATCATGGTCGATGAGACTGAGGATTTCCCGGTTCAGAAGGTCGGCGAGCCGATCGAGAAGAGCCCGATGTTCCCCGAAGGCGTCAACGTCGAATTTGTTAAGAAGATCAGCGACCGCGAAGTGTCCATGCGCGTCTGGGAGCGGGGCTCCGGCGAGACATGGGCGTGCGGAACGGGGGCGTGCGCGACCGCATTTGCCTGCTACCGGAACGGACTTACGGGTCCGGAGGTAACGGTGCATCTGCTCGGCGGCGACCTGCAGATCCGCTATGATGAGGCGGACGATATCATTTATATGACCGGCCCTGCCGTTACGGTATTTGAGGGAACGGTCGACACGGACAACGTTTAATCATGCAGCTTACAGGTTTTGTCAGGAAAGGAGGCAATCACATGGGACTTAAGGGACGACGAATTTTAGCCGTTCTTATGATCATGGTTCTCTTTGCGCTTGTACCGGGTACGGCGTTTACTAACCGTGCGCTTGCGGCGGATGCGAACGAACAGACGTATTCCAAGCCTAAGACAGGTAAGATTAACGTACCGGCCAATGTTGCTGCTGCGCTCAATGCGCGTGCGGATGCAAGTTCTTCGTCTGCACTGGTTGCCGCGATTCCGAACGGAACCACCGTAGAAGTTCTCGGTACGAAGAAGTATTCGAACGGCAAGCTTTGGTACAGAATCCGTTTTGACAATAACGGAACGAAGACGGAAGCTTACGGCTTTGCGGAATACATTCAGATTTACACGCCGAAGCCGGCCAATGAGACGTATGCCTCTCCGAAACCCGCATATGTGGATTATTCTCCTGTGATCAATGTGCGTTCCGGCCCCGGTCAGAACTATGCAATGCTCAAGGATAAGAGCGGCCAGAACCTGACGCTGATCAACGGCACTCATGTGGAAGCTCTTGCTTACCAGAACGGCTATTACAAATGCAATATTACGATAGACGGCGAGACGAAGATCGGCTGGCTCTATGCTGATTTTGTGCGCTTATATACTACGCCTTCGGGCGATGAGGAATTTGTTGCGCAGATGAAGGCGCAGGGATTCCCGGATTCTTATATTGAGTCCCTCCGGATTCTGCATGCGCAGCATCCGACCTGGGTATTTACCGCTGACAAGACCGGTCTCGACTGGAATACCGCAGTGGATGAGGAAAGTGCTTTCCAGAGAAGCCTTGTAAACTATACGAGCCCGACTTCCTGGAAGCGTATCGACGACCTTGCTTATACATGGAGGACCGCGGACAATAAGGATGGCGGTTTCAAGAAACTGGACGGATACCATTGGGAGGCCGCGAACCGTGTTTCGACGGCGTACTTTATGGATCCGAGAAACTTCCTGACCGAGTCGGAAGTATTCCAGTTTGAAAGCCAGAGCTACAATGAAGAGATTCATACCATAGAGCGTGTTCAGGCGCTGCTTGAGGGAACCTTCATGAGCGGCGACATCCCGGGTGAATATCTGTGGAGTTCGCAGACGGTTAACCGCAATGAGAAGGGCGTTATCACGAGTATCGATACCGTGGAAGCAACGAGCGGCACACCGCTTACCTACGCATATGTATTCCTGGAGTCCGCCAAGATTTCCGGTGTAAGCCCGGATATGCTTGTTGCGCGTGTTATCCAGGAAATGGGAACCAAGGGAACGAGCCAGATCATCTCCGGCGTTTCCAAGACGGCTCCCGGCCACTATAACTATTACGATTTCGGTACCTACGCTACGGCTACTGCCGACGCGATTACGAACGGTCTGATCTATGCCAAGGCAAAGGACGCAACGACCTGCCGTCCCTGGAACACCCGCTGGAAGTCTCTGTACGGCGGAGCCATCATGATCGGCCGTGACTACATCTCAAAGGGACAGGATACCCTTTACTACCAGAAGTTTAACGTCTCGAGCGCGGTTGCGGCGAGCAAGAAGTATACGCATCAGTACATGACCAACATCCAGGCTCCTGCCAACGAGGCAAGAACCATGTGGCAGGCATGTTCTGATCTTGACACGGTTATCGAGTTTAAGATTCCCGTTTATGAGAATATGCCCGCAGAGAACGCTCCTTATCCGGAGGGCAGTTCCACGGCCAACCCGAACCCTTATCTGGCAAGTCTTGAGGTGGAAGGCTGTAACCTTACGCCTGCATTTGACTATAAGACATTCTCATATGACATCGTTGTAAGTGCTGAAACCGAATCCGTAACGATTAAGGTTGAGCCGCTTGCAGCAACGACCAAGGTTTACGGCGGAACCATTCCGCTTCAGGTCGGGGCAAATGAAATCAATGTTATTTCCACGGCTGCGTACGGCAACAGTCAGACCTATGTATTGAACGTATACCGCGAAGAGCCGGTAGTTCAGCCGAATACGCAGGCAACGATTCCGAACGAAGATCCTAACGCAGGAACAACGGATCCTAATGCGGGAACAACCGATCCTAATGCGGGAGCAACTGATCCTAATGCAGGAACGACCGACCCTAATGCGGGAACGACTGATCCGAACGCAGGAACGACAGACCCTAATGCGGGAACAACCGATCCTAATGCGGGAGCAACCAATCCGAATACGAATCAGGGCGGCCTGTTCAATCCGAACGCGGGAACAACCGATTCTAATGCGGGAGCAACTGATCCGAATGCAAATCAGGAGCCTGTGGTACAGGAGCCGGTTGTGGTGAAGGAAAGCATTAAGACCGCATATGTGATTGACGGTGGCTTCCTCTACGGTGTAAATCCTGAGACCGCAATTGCTGATTTCCGTAGCAAGTTTGTACTTCTTGAAGGCGGCGATGTGGTTATAATGAACGCCAATAATGAAGTCGTTTCAGATGGCTATATTGGAACCGGATACAAGATTAAAACGCCTAATCAGGAATTTACCGTGATAATCATTGGGGATGCAGATAAAGACGGAGAAATCTCTATTTTTGATATCATTCTGATTAAGAGATTCCTTTTGGAACTCAGTCAGCTCGATAGTCTTGCGCAATCAGTGGCTGATGTGAATTCAGATAAGGAAATAGATGTGTTCGATATCATTTTCATTAAGCGGCATCTGTTGGGACTCTCAGTTATTACACAACCTTCGGGAGAAGAGAAGGTTTATGAGAAAGTGATCGGATGATTATAAATCTGCTTTGCGAAGGCAAAGCAGGTTTATTTTGGGGAGAAATACCATGCAGAGATTATAAGGTCTCTGTAGTTTGAAAGGATTGTTAAGAAACAATGCATTATTTGAGAACAGTATATCGAAAGATTGCAGTCATTCTTACAATTGTGCTGCTGATGATTCCTTTTGAGACGCAGCAGTCAGAGGCAGGACTGTCCGGCTCCATCTCCGTTTCCGGCGGGACGGTTATAGTAGGAAATAACGTAACGGTGAGTGTTAAGGTGAGTGGCTCCGTAGAACTTGGCGCTATTGATTTCACTATAAAGTTTGATAACAGCAAGTTGGGATATGTTTCAGGACCTACACAAGACTGTACGGTTAAAGAAAACCAGATTCGTTTGATTGATGATTCTTTCATGAATAAGACAGAGAAGTCGGGGGCTTATACATTTGTTTTTAGCACTAAGAGTGTTGCTAGTGAAGGAACATGGATTGAAGTTATCAGCGTAAAAGTCGGTTCGAAGAACGGGGAAAATATACCGGCTTCCGTTTCCAATGGAAAAATCGTTATCAATCCTGTTCCGGAAGCATCCCATAATGCAAACCTGAAGACGCTCTCCATCGGTGGAACGAATCTTTCTCCGGGGTTCAACAAGGACACATTGAACTACACGGCTTCCGTTGCAGGTACTGTTACGAAGGTCACGGTCACGGCGGTTGCTGAAGACGGAAATAAGGCTACAGTTGTCATTTCCGGCAGCAATAACCTTAAGGAAGGCGACAATACCGTTACCGTTAAGGTTACTGCCGAGGACGGCACTACGACTAAGCCCTATACCATCATCGTGAACCGCGGAAAGGCGCCTACGCCGAAGCCGGCGACACCTACACCGACCCCGACGCCACCTGTTAAGGCAAAGGTTGGCGATACGGAACTTGAGGTAAACGGCAAGCCCGATGTGAAGTACCTCGAGCAGACGGATATTTGGCAGTCTACATCAGTAGAATATAAGAAATGCAAGATTGAAGCACTTAAGAATCTGGTTACCGGAGACACGGTAGTTGAATTTTCCGACGGCAATCTGTACGTTCTTGATACGGAAAAGGGTACAGCTTACCGCTACATGGTTGTCGACAATCCGAAGCAGAGCCTTGTTCTGGTTGAGGCCAATGACGAAGTGACGGTTCCGATGGGCTATCATAAGACCACACGGAATCTGAACGGGACGGATGTGACGGTTTATACCGTGTTTGAACAGAGTGAATATGCAATCCTGTACGCAAAGGATGAGAAGGGTTTTACCGGCTGGTTCCAGTGGGATATGACCAACGGCACATTCCAGCGGTTTAATACCGAAGATATTGCGCTGAATCCGACGCCTACGCCGACCCCCACTCCGACTCCGACGGAGGCTCCGACCGAGACGCCTACGCTGACGGAGGCGGTTCCGGACCGTGCGAGCGTTCCGGGTACCGATTCGGGCGAAACGAAGAACGATAAGGGAAGCAGCTTTATGGATAAGCTGATGATCGGAACGATTGCGGTTCTGTTCATTTTGATGGTTGTGTTCCTGATCATGTATCTGGTGCAGAAAGCCCGCTACGAGCGCCGGTTCATGCCGGACGAAGAGTTCTTCAGCGATGAGAACGATTACGAGTAAATGACGATGAAGAGCAGCTGTGAAAACGGCTGCTCTTTTTGTATGTCCGAGGAAAATGAGGATCCCTCCCGGGACCCTTCCGTACTTGATAATTTGCCGCAAATATGGGATAATAAAAAAGCAGTATTTTCGGAGGATACCGATTGATGAGAGACATGGGAACTCTGCAGCACGAAGCGTATGAGAGACTGTACGGCGAGAGACTTACGGAATTCTACAGCGACGTGCTGATTCTTAAACATAAGAAAAGCGGAGCAAGAATCTGCCTTGCCGCAAGCGACGACGAGAACAAGACATTTGCCATCGCATTCCGGACCCCGCCGAAGGACAGTACCGGTGTGGCGCATATTATTGAGCATTCGGTTCTGTGCGGATCGCAGAAGTATCCGCTCAAGGATCCTTTTGTGGAACTTTCAAAAGGTTCGCTGCATACATATCTGAACGCGCTGACGTTCCCCGATAAGACGGTTTATCCGGTAGCGAGTTGTAACGATAAGGATTTTCGCAACCTTGTGGATGTTTACATGGATGCGGTGCTTCACCCGAATATTTATCAAAATGAGTTGACGTTCCGGCAGGAAGGCTGGCGTTACCATCTTGAGAAAGAGGACGATCCGATCACGCTGAACGGCGTTGTGTACAGTGAGATGAAGGGCGCCTTTTCGGATCCGGACGATGTGTTCTTCACGAATCACGATTGCGGGTTGCTTCCGGACACACCTTACGGATTTGTTTCGGGAGGAGATCCGGATTGCATTCCGGATCTTTCCTATGAAGCGTTTTTAGACTTCCACAGGAAGTATTATCATCCGAGCAACAGTTTTATCTATCTGTACGGAAATGCAGATATGTACGACTATCTCGACTATCTCGATAAGGAGTACCTGAGCGCCTACGATTATCTGGCGGTGGATTCGGAAATCCCTGACCAGAAGCCCCTAGGTATCTTCGAAAAGAAGGCGGAGTATGCGCTTGGAGAGGACGAAGAGGAAGCGGAAAATGATTACATCGGTCTCGGCATAGTCGCCGATGCGGTTGATCCGGTCAGGACCATGGGAACCAGAGCGGTTTTGTATGCGCTGCTTAATATGATCGGAGCTCCTGTAAAGCAGGCGCTGATTGATTCCGGAATCGCCAAGGACGTATACGTTTCTTTAGATTTGTTGAAGCAGGAAACGATCTGCATCTGCGCGAAAGGAGCGGACGTCAGCAGGAAGAATGAATTCTATGAGATTCTGTTCCGTGAGATGGAGAGGATTGCTTCGGAAGGAATCAGCCGCACAGCACTAATGGGCTTCCTCAAAGATAAGGAATTCACCATGCGGGAAAGTGCCGTGGAAGGGGAACGACGAGGACTGAGTCTTGGTATGTTCATCATGGACGGCTGGCTCCATGACGAGAGTGCGGCGTTCCGTTACTGCCCGAAGCTTACCATGTTTAAGAAACTCCGGGCGTTTCTCGATACGGACTTTTATGAGCAGATCATCCGCGAGAAGTTATTAAGTCATAAGCATGAGCTGCGCATTACCGTTACGGGACGGAAAGGCCTTGCCGAGGAGCAGGAGAGAAAGCTTGCGGAGAAACTTCAGGCATATAAGGAATCGCTCTCAAAGGAGGAGATTGCAAAGCTGATCGCCGACACGGAAAAACTCCGCGTATATCAGGAAACACCCGATACGCCGGAGACACTTGCTAAGATTCCGCTGCTGCAGATTTCCGATATCCGTAAGGACGCAAAATCTTATCCGGTTACCGAAAGTGAAGTGAACGGCGTGCCGGTTCTTCACTATAACACCGATACCAACGGTATCGTCTACATGAGCCTTATTATTGATACGACCGACCTTCCCGCGGAGGAATTGCCGTATCTCGGACTATACAGTTCTGCGCTTCTTCGGATGGATACGAAAAGGCATGACTATGCGACGCTGAATGAGGAAATCCCGCTTCACGTCGGAGACCTCTGCTCATCCATAGATACTTACAGTGACGGGAACGACTACCGCAAATTCATGGGCTACGAAGCCCATCACGTCAAGATGCTTTATGAAGAAATCCCGGCGGCGCTCGGATACCTCGAGGAGATGATCCGTGAGACGGATTTCTCGGACAAGAAGAGACTTCGTGAAGTGATTCAGGAGGATGTGAGCGGCATGCGTTCCGGGATGATTTCCAGCGGTAATAAGCTCGCGAAAAGCTGCTGTCTGGCGTCGTTCCAGCCGCAGGAGTATTACGCGCAGCAGACAAACGGACTAGGCCAGTATGAATTCTTATATGATGTTTTGAACCACTTCGAGGAAAAGGCGGACGAAGTGATCCGTCATATGAACGGCGTGATGGCATACCTCCTTGATAAGAAGCGTATGACGGTCACGGTAACGGTCGATGACGAAGGCTTCGCGAAACTCGGCGAGTATCTGCCGGGATTCCTTGACAACCTCGCGCCGGATAAGGAGGCATGGGCTCCTGAACCCGCGAATGTGCTTCCGTGGGACGGCGGATATCCGGTCAGCGGAAAGAACGAAGCCATTTCCTTCAGCGGCCGGGTAAACTATGTGGCGCAGGCCGGAAACTATAAGGCGCACGGATTTGAGCAGAGCGGCGTTCTGCCTGTACTGGCCCGGATCATCAGCCGGGAATATCTTCATCAGAATATCCGTGTGAAAGGCGGTGCGTACGGTGCCTCGGGCGCGTTCACGAGTTTCAACGGAATCTTCCAGGTGAACACCTATCGCGACCCGAACCTCGGACGCTCTTACGAAGTGTTCAAGGGGATTCCGGAATTTGTCCGAAACCTCAATCTCAGCGAACGGGAGCTGACAAAGTTCGTGATCGGAACGGTCAGCGTATTGGACCGGCCGCATTCGGCAAAGGAAGCCGGGGCAGCTGCGTTTAACCATTATTTCCTCGGGATCACGCCGGAATACCTGCAGAAGAAGTGGGATGAGATGCTCGGCGTTACGGTTGAGAAGTTGCGCGAGCAGGCGGATCTTGTCGAGGCGGCGCTCAGTGACGGGCATATCGCGTGCCTCGGGTCCGAAAGCAGTATAAAGAAAGAAACCGCTTTATTTGACTCCGTTAAGAGCCTGCGGTAAAGGAGATACAGTATGGAGAAAAAGGACTTCAAGTCCGGATTTGTCGCACTGGTCGGAAGACCGAACGTCGGCAAATCGACATTGATGAACCGCTTGATCGGACAGAAGATCGCAATCACGTCTTCGAAGCCGCAGACGACGAGAAACCGTATCCAGACGGTGTATACCGACGAGCGCGGACAGGTGATATTCTTGGATACGCCCGGCATTCATAAGTCGAAGAACAAGCTCGGCAAGTTCATGGTGGAAACGGCCGAGAGCACATTTTCCGACGCGGATGTGATCCTGTGGCTTGTCGAACCGACCAACTATATCGGTGCCGGCGAGCAGTATATCATCGAGAAACTGAAAGCGTGCGGAACGCCGGTCATCCTTGTCATCAACAAGATCGACACGGTGAAGAAGGAGGAAATCCTCGAGTTCATCGCGACCTATTCGAAGCAGATGGATTTCGCCGAGGTGATCCCGGTTTCGGCACTCCGCGGCGAGAACACTTCGCACCTGATGGACGTCTTGTTCTCGTACCTGGAGGAAGGCCCGATGTACTTTGACGAAGACACCGTGACCGACCAGCCGGAACGGCAGATCGCGGCCGAGATGATCCGCGAGAAGGCGCTTCGGAATCTTTCCGATGAAGTGCCGCACGGTATCGCCGTAACGATCGAGAAGATGCATGAACGGCCCGGCGGACGCCTTATCGATATCGAGGCGACCATCATATGCGAACGCGATTCCCACAAGGGAATCATCATCGGCAAGCAGGGTGCGATGCTCAAAAAGATCGGCCAGGACGCACGTAAGGAGATTGAGATGATGGTCGGCTGCAAGGTAAATCTGCAGCTGTGGGTTAAGGTTAAGAAGGACTGGCGCGACAGCGACGTGATGCTTAAAAACTACGGTTATGTGAATCACGACGAGGACGAATAGGATAAAGGATTATCAAATCGGCAGCCCGTTATCGGTGGGAGGCGCAGAAGGTCATGGGAAAGGAGGACCCGGCGGGTGGACCAGATTATCTTAACGGGAATGGTTTTGGAAACCTCGCCGTCAGGGGACTATGACCGGAGGCTGGTGATCCTTTCGAAGGAGCGCGGGAAGATCGTCGCATTTGCCCGCGGAGCGAGAAGGCAGGGGAGCACGCTGCTTGCCTGCACGCAGCCGTTCACATTTGCCCGCTTCCGCATGGTGGAAGGGCGTTCGGCGTACAATGTGACCGGGCTCGAGGGCGTGAAGTTCTTCCCGGAGCTGACGCAGGACGTGGAACTCACATGCTACGGCAGTTATATGTTAGAATTCGCGGAATACATGACGATGGAGGGCAATGACGAGTCGGAAGTTCTGAAGCTTTTATATCAGTCGCTTCGCGCACTGACGAACCAAAGCATCGGACCGAAGCTCGCGAAGGTCGTATTTGAACTGAAAATGCTCTATCTGAACGGCGAGGGGCCGGAGACGGAGCAGTGCGTGCGGTGCCGGAGTACGATGCCGGAATATGTGTTCAGTGTGCGGTCCGGCGGAAGAGTCTGCAGGAAATGCGCTGGCAGCGATTATTCCGCGGAGGAAAGACGGGATAAGGAGATGCGGCTCGGCATTGCGGACAATGATTTTATGAATCTGAGTGAGTCGGCCTGGTATGCGGTCCGTTTTATCGCGGCGACGCCGCCCGAGAAACTGTACCGGTTCACTCTGAGCGAGGAGGTTTTTTCGGAACTGTCGAATGCGGTCGGTGCGTTTCTTCGGGAAAGAGTGCACCATACGTTTCGAAGTCTCGCGTTTTTGGAGACGCTTAAAATATAAAAATGGACGGTCGGAAAGACACGTCCGAGGGAGGGGAATATGGTAGTAGAGAAGGAGTTTTACAAAAGACTGAAGCTGTTCTGGTGGGTGTTTCTCGGGATGTATGTTTACAATGTTCTCGAGAGCTTTCTTGTTAAGATTGCCTATAAGGTACTGAATGATTATCAGGACAGAGGAATTGAACCGAGTGAATCCAAGGTCAGATTTGTCGCATTTCTGGCTGAGAATAACAGAATCCTCGCATACATAGGATTGGCCGTTTATCTCATTTATTTTGTTACGATGCTGCGGCTTCGGAAGTATTCGGATGGATTGCTGATCACTGCTTCCCTCGGTATCTTCGTGACGGTGCTGAATTTTATTCACACATTTTTCTTTTGGAATACGAATGCAAATGACCCTAAGGTCCTGATTCTTACGTATGCGGCCATTCTGGGCTCACTGGCATTGTCCGTCCTTTTTGCTGTCAGCATGTTGAAACTGGTAAAGCCTCATTCCGAGGATATCACGATGTTATGGAAGATATATCTGTGGGTTGTGATTGCCGATTACGTGCTCCGGATCATTCATGCTGTTCTGATATCTGTTGCGGCCCCCCGCGGGGAGGGTATGGAAAAGGTTCTGACTGCCGTTAACGAGATTCAGACGATTTACGGATATATTATCGTTCCGTTTGAGATTCTGTGTATGGCATTAACGGTATTGATGTTCAAAAAGAAAATGCAGGATGAAAACAATAAAGAGACAGGAGATTTAACATGGCAGAATTAAAAAGCAAAAATCCTATTATCACTTCGATTTACACGGCGGATCCGGCACCGATGGTGTACGGAGACACGTTGTATCTCTACACGACGCATGACGAGGATCAGCTGATCAACAATTTCTATACAATGTTCGACTGGAGATGCTACTCCACGAAGGACATGGTGAACTGGACGGACCACGGTAAGATTTTCAGCCTCGATGACATCGAGTGGGCGGACGACCGCGCGTGGGCGCCCCAGTGCATCGCGCGAAATGGGAAGTTCTACCTCTATTGTCCCGTGCATAAGATTAACGGCGGCATGGCGATTGCGGTAGGCGTTTCGGACAGCCCGACCGGACCCTTTAAGGATCTCGGCTATCCGCTTGTGGACGAAGGCGACTGGAACGATATCGACCCGACCGTATTCATCGATGATGACGGACAGGCATACCTGTATTTCGGTAATCCGGAGCTTCGCTATGTGCTTCTCAATGAGGACATGATCTCCATTGACGAGACCGTCGGCGTGCAGAAGATTCCGATGACCGTGGAGTCCTTCGGTAAGGGCAGTCACATGACCGGAACGACATACGGCGAGGGACCGTGGTTTTATAAGAGAAACGGACTGTATTACATGGTATTTGCCGGCTTTGCGGAAGGCGAGAAGCGCAATGAGCATTTCGGCTATGCGACCTCGAAGAACCCGACAGGACCGTGGGAGTACCGCGGCGTCCTGATGGAAGAGGGACCATGCTTCACGAACCATCCCGGCCTTTGCGATTACAAGGGGCATTCTTATCTGTTCTACCATACCGATGAGCTGCCGGGCGGAAGCCTGTTCCACCGCTCCGTCTGCGTTGCCGAGTTCACCTACAACGAGGACGGCACGATCGACACGATAGCCAAATGCGACGGTGTGGAAGGGATTGAATAATAGAAATATACGAATGCAGCCTGTCTGGGAACCCGGACAGGCTGTTTTTTGGAAAAAGCATTTGACATTGCCGTTCTTCAAGGCTAATATATTGAAGTAATTACAGTAAAAGTGAGGTACAACACTATGGAAAAGACTATGGACAAGATTGTTGCACTCGCGAAAGCGAGAGGCTTTGTATATCCGGGCTCCGAAATCTACGGCGGCCTGGCGAATACCTGGGATTACGGTAACCTCGGAGTAGAGTTGAAGAACAACGTTAAGAAGGCCTGGTGGAAGAAGTTCATCCAGGAGAATCCCTATAACGTCGGCGTTGACTGCGCGATTCTGATGAACCCGCAGACATGGGTTGCTTCCGGCCATCTCGGCGGTTTCAGCGATCCTTTGATGGATTGTAAGGAGTGCCACGAGCGTTTCCGTGCTGACAAGCTGATCGAGGATTTCGCGGCGGAGAAAGGCATCACGCTTCCGAAGCCGATCGACGCATTTTCCCAGGAAGAGATGAAGGCATTCATCGAGGACAACAACGTTCCGTGCCCGACCTGCGGCAAGCATAACTTCACCGATATCCGTCAGTTCAACCTGATGTTCAAGACGTTCCAGGGCGTTACCGAGGATGCGAAGAACACC
>JAGADM010000148.1 GCA_017613595.1 Lachnospiraceae bacterium
CACGATCACGAAGGATCTTTCGAAGGGCTTGTCTTACCGGAAGATCAGTATTGAGTAAGCGTGTAACGAAGTAGGTGAGAGTATGAAGATTCTTGCAGTCGACAGCTCGGGGCAGGTTGCATCGGTGGCGATCGTCACGGATGATGCGGTGCTCGCGGAGTATTCGGTGAATTATAAGAAGACGCATTCGCAGACGCTTCTGCCGATGGTGGAGGAGGTCATGAAGATGACCGGAACCGAGGGGAAGGATCTGGATGCCGTTGCGGTAACGAACGGACCGGGTTCCTACACGGGACTCAGGATCGGTTCCTCGACCGTGAAGGGGCTAGCTTTGATCTGGGATAAGCCGATCATTCCGGTACCGACGGTCGATACGCTTGCGGCCAATTATGCGGATTACGGCGGGCTGATCTGTCCGCTGATGGATGCAAGACGCGGCCAGGTGTATACCGGCCTCTACCGGTTTACGGACGGAAAGCTTACGGCAGTCGTGCCGCAGGTGTGCACATTGCTTGACGACATATTGGCAAAGGTTAACGAGTGTGGGGAGGATGTGATATTCCTCGGCGACGGCGTGCCGGTTCACAGACAGGCGATTGCCGCGGGAGTGAGCGTGCCGTACACATTTGCCCCGATGCACCGCTCCGTGCAGAGCGCGGCATCGCTCGGGTATCTTGCTTGCACGTATCTGCGGGAAGGGAAGACGGTGACGGCAACCGAACTGGTGCCCGAGTACCTGCGTCTTTCCCAGGCGGAACGCGAACGGGAGGAACGGCTTGAACATCGTAACGATGACTGAACAATGGGTTCCCGCGGTGGCGGATCTGGAGCGGAGGTGTTTCTCGGAACCGTGGAGCGAAGAGTCGCTTACGGACGTGCTCGGAAGACCGGAGTTTCGTTATCTGATCGCATGCGAAGGAGATAAGATGCTCGGCTACGGCGGGTTCTATGTCGCTGCGGACGAGGCGTCGATCACCAATATCGCAACCGAGCCCGAGGCACGCGGCAGAGGAGTCGCGGGCAACGTTATCGAGGCGATTATCAAAGAAGCTGCCGGTATGGGAGCGCAGACGATATACCTCGAGGTCCGCGCGGGCAACGAGAAAGCAATCCGTGTCTACGAACGGTGCGGATTTGAGAGGCTCGGGGTCCGGAAGGGCTTTTACGATAAGCCGAAGGAAGATGCATACATTTACGGTTACCGGATCGAACGGTAACGCATTGCGGGCTTTTTGGAAGGCCCGGTGATACACATAAGCCGCAGAGTGCGGCGGAAAGGTTCGGAGGTTTCTATGCTGGAAGTAACACTGCTCGGAACCGGCGGCATGATGCCGCTGCCCGGGCGCTTTCTTACATCCTGTATGACGCGGTTCAACGGAAGCGGTCTTCTGATTGATTGCGGAGAAGGAACGCAGGTTGCGCTTCGTAAGAGCGGTCTCAGCTGTCATGATATCGACACGATCTGCTTTACCCACTACCACGGCGACCATATCAGCGGTCTTCCGGGGCTGCTCCTTTCAATCGGCAATTCCGAGCGTACCGAGCCTGTCACGCTGATCGGACCGCCGGGACTTGAGACGGTTGTGAACGCGCTTCGGATCATTGCGCCGGAGCTTCCTTTTGAACTGAATTTCATCGAATTGAAGGAGCCGGTCGTATCCCTTGAACTGCACGGATACCGGCTGGAAGCATTTAAGGCAAGACATAACGTAACCTGTTACGGCTACTCGCAGCTGATCTCGCGTGCAGGCAAATTCGACCCCGACAAAGCGAAGAAGAACAATGTTCCGATGTGCTGTTGGAGCAGACTGCAGAAGGGGCAGGTTGTCGAATACGAAGGACGCACCTTTACGCAGGACATGATCCTCGGACCCGAGCGGAAGGGACTCAAGCTGACGTACTGCACCGACTCGAGACCGACCAAGCTGATCACCGAAAAGGCGGGCGGTTCGGATCTGTTCATTTGCGAAGGCATGTACGGCGAGAAGGGCTCTGAGGCAAAGGCAAAGGAACACAGCCATATGAACTACGCCGAGGCCGCGACGATTGCGAAGAACGCGGGCGTGAAGGAACTGTGGCTGACGCATTACAGTCCGTCGCTTGTGCGGCCGGAGGAGTTTATCGACAGCGCGAGGGAGATATTCCCCAACACGAAGACGTGTAAGGACGGGCGGACCGTGACGCTGCATTTTGAAGAGGAGTAACGGCTTTCAGGAGCTATTGTTATGAAGGGAACATACATACTTGCAATTGAATCATCGTGCGACGAGACGGCCGCAGCGGTAGTGAAGAACGGACGGGAAGTTCTCTCGAACGTGATCTCTTCGCAGATCGCGCTTCACACGCTGTACGGCGGCGTGGTACCGGAGATCGCATCCCGCAAGCACATCGAGAAGGTTATCCCGGTTGTGCAGGAGGCACTTTCGGGAGCCCGCATGAGCATGGACGAGATCGACGCGGTTGCCGTAACATACGGACCGGGACTCGTCGGATGTCTTCTCGTCGGCGTCGGGACGGCAAAGGCGATCGCTTACGCGGCGCAGAAACCGCTGATCGGCGTGCATCACATCGAAGGGCATGTCGCGGCCAATTACATATGCCATCCGGATCTCGAACCGCCGTTTTTATGCCTGATCGTTTCGGGCGGACACACGCACATCGTCGTAGTGGAAGACTACGGAACATACCGGATCATCGGACGCACGCATGACGACGCGGCGGGCGAGGCATTTGACAAAATCGCGCGCGCCATCGGACTCGGCTATCCGGGCGGTCCGAAGCTTGACAAACTTGCAAAGGAAGGCAATCCGGACGCTATCGCTTTTCCGCGGGCGCACATTGACGGATGCCCTTACGATTTCAGTTTCAGCGGCGTGAAGTCGGCTGTTCTGAACTATTTGAATACCGAGAAGATGAAGGTCAGAGACGCGGCTTCGAAAGACGCCGAAGTGTTGCAGAGGCACGGCGTACCGACCGGCGGAGACGCGGAAGGAACGGAGTTCTGTCCCGACGTATTCTCGGACGGCATCACAAAAGCGGATCTCGCGGCATCGTTCCAGGCTTCCGTTGTGGACGTGCTGGTGACGAGAACGATTGCGGCGGCCGACGCGCTCGGCATGGACAAAGTCGCAATCGCAGGTGGCGTTGCATGCAACAGTGCCCTTCGCGCGAAGATGCGGGAAGTCGGCGAAGCGGCAGGCAAGAAGATCTACTATCCGGACCCGATCCTGTGCACCGACAATGCGGCAATGATCGGATCGGCGGCATACTACGAGTATCTCGCCGGACATACCGCGGACTGGACGCTGAACGCGGTTCCGAACCTGAAGCTCGGGGAACGGTAAGAAAGCAGTAAACAGTTGCCTTCGGCGGAAAAGTTTGTATTGACAGATTTTTCGGCAGGTGTTAATATGATATCCGTCGCTGATGCGTTGCACGGCGGCCGTGAGTGTGAGATTCATATTTCGGGCACTGTCTTGGAGAGGTATCGAAGTGGCTATAACGAGGCGGTCTTGAAAACCGTTTGTCCGCAAGGGCGCATGGGTTCGAATCCCATCCTCTCCGTATTTGTCA
>JAGADM010000149.1 GCA_017613595.1 Lachnospiraceae bacterium
CTTGACGCCGACGCCGTCCCAGTACTCTCCGTCCAGACGGACCAGACCGTACTCTCGTGCGTTACTGCCTTTGACCTCGCCGTTTTCGGACCAGTAGAGAACGATGTACGGACAATGCCAGATCAGTCTTGCCGTCGGAAGGCTTACCGAATGGAACGTCATCTTTAATCCGTCGGTAACTTCAATGCCCTTCGTGGCATCCGAACGGAACGTATCGACCTGAACGTTCGGGATATCACCTGCATTTTCCCGGATATAGCTGATTTCCTCGGCAATACGCGGGATATCGGAACCTGCGGTCTCTTCGTCCGCATGGTTAATCTTCACGCTGTCAATCGTGCAGTGCTCGCCCGTAAGGCCGATATAGGAGAATCGGGTGCAATCCGGGAAAGCAACCAGAACATCAATCAGATTGTCTCTGTTTTTAATCTTGATGCTCGCGTGATCACGCACTCTGACCGCCTCGATCTCAAAGATCTGCGGATCTGCGGTGCCATCCATCTTCAGTTTGCTCTTCCGGACGTTCGTCTTTCTCGCTTCGCCGTTCTTAACCTCTCCGTCCGCACGAATCACGGCATATTCCGCATAGAACAGCTCTCTCGCCGATTTCTCGTCCCCGTGGTAATGCGAATCGAGCGAATCGAACAGAATGATGCTCGGATAACTGCTGCCGGACTGACCTTTGTCCGGTTCATAGCGGAACTGCACTTTCACGGCATGCGTGGAAAGAAGGATTCCGTCCGAAACTTCGCTTCCGAACATATCGCAGGAAAGCGTTCCGTCGTCAATGACCTGCGTAACCGCCTTCCGCTCTTTCATCGTATAATTGTTGTCAATATCGATCAGATACTGCATTACCCTTGCAAAAACCGGATCGAATTGCGTGCCCGCGTTTTTCACAATCTCCTCGCGTGCAATCTGCTGCGGGATTGCGGCACGATAACTCCGGTTGGACGTCATCGTGTCATAAGCGTCCGCAACCGAAATAATTCTGGCAACTTCGGGAATTTCCTCGCCCTTCAGCCCATCGGGGTATCCTTTGCCGTCATATCGTTCGTGATGATAATGCGCGCCGATTCCGAGATAAGGATAATCGCGGATGCCGGAAAGAATCTGGCTTCCGATGACCGGATGCTGCTTCATGGCCTCGTATTCCTCATCCGACAGCCGCCCTTTTTTCGTAATGATATTGTCCGCAATACCGATCTTGCCTACATCGTGCAGCAGCGCGGTATAGAATACCTTCTTGCATTCCTCTTCGCTCTTCCCGATATGTCTCGCGATCTTCACCGAGTATTCGGCAACACGAAGCGAATGGCCTCGCGTATACTCATCCTTTGCATCGATAGAATTAGCCAAAGCTGTTGCCGTCTGTTCGAACATCCGCTCTGACAGTTTCCGCTGCTCTTCCAGATATTCGATTTTGATTGCATTGGCGCGATTGACCTTCTCATTGATATCGAGGTAGGCAAATATGTAAATCAGGATTGATGTGATCACGAGCGCGTTATTGAGAAGCGATAATCCGCTGGCGAAGAATATCTGCACCACCGCGGCCGCGAACGGTCCGAACAGGAACAGCAGAATCGAGAAAAAGATAATCCTGCTGAAATGCTTCCGGTATTGAATGACAACCCATGCCATCAGGATAACCGAGATCACCGGGATTACGAAACTGAGGGCGAACAGCGATCCTCTGTGATAATAATTTGATTTGTCGAAATAGTAGAAAATGTCGGTGAAATGCGCCGCGATTACGGTCACCACACCGATGACGGAAATCCCCATCGCGGCCCACAGACGCTTCGGAATCGTAATCTGACGGTCCTCTTCCAGCAGATTCATGATATAGTGGGCAAATACGAACGCGCAGAAAGGCATCAATGCGAAAATCATCGCATTGCTCAGCCGCACCATTATATAGCCCTTATCGCTGACGTCTCCATCGTAGATGTACGTAAGACGGTCAAATCCGAGAAGAAACATGCCTGTCAGTTCGATCGCGAGAATGATCAGCCGCCGTTTCTTCGGAAGCGCCCTTGACAGGAGAACCAACACAGCAAATGCGAAACAGATACCGATCAGCGCGAGCATTATATCCAACTGATATAATTTCAGATACTCAATCATAACCGGCCTCCCGCTTTACCGCTTCAGCTCAGGATGTTTCTGATAATACCGCTCTTTATCCTCGTACATGCGCTCATCCGATACATGCAGTGCCTTGAAGATGTCTTTCGAATCCTCAACAAAGCACCAGCCGACCGCAAAGCTCGCGGCATCGAAGCCGAGGCTGCTCGCTCTCACCTTTTCCGCCTTCGCCTTGAGCGACTCTTCGGTCGTGTCAGGCACGATGACCATGAACTCGTCACCACCCGCACGGAATATATTGCTCGTCGTAAAGACGCTCTTTAACACCTCGGCCGCGTTCTGTAAAAGCACGTCGCCCGAAATGTGGCCGTTATCGTCATTAACCCTCTTCAGACCGTTCAGATCGGCAAATACGATGCCGAGATTCTTGATGTGAATCTCGCCGTGGCTGATCCGGTCGATGCGGTTGTTCATTTCATTACGGTTCTGAACACCCGTCAGCATATCGACGGAACTCATTACCTTCAGTCTCTTAACAAGAAGGTCATTGGCCACTTCCGAAGTAACGAAATAGGTCGTCAGCTCCATAACTTCCTTGATATGATCGGTCTTATCGATATCAAAATTGGTTGCCCAGATGTATCCGAGCACCTCATCGCCGGACTTCAGCGGGAACAGTACGATACTCGTTACGCCGTGGCTGTAAAGCGACTGATACCATTCGGGCTGTCTCTCCCGGATATATTCCATGTCGCTCTCATTCCTGACAATCAGACAGCTGCTTCCGCCGATCGTTTCCTCCCAGCGCTCCGCAATCTTATAAAAGTCCGGTTCCTCATTCAGAATGGTACGCATGGTCTGATTCTGACGCGGATTCTTCCGATGTTCCGCAAGAACCCTGCAGGTCCTCTCCTGCTTATTCATCAGAAGGATTGTACATGCCCATGCGTCGCAGATTTCACGGATATCCTTAATGACTTCCTTGATGGACTCATCCAGGTCCTTTGCCCCATGCAGCTTAATGCACGTATTAAGAACCGCGTGAGCCGTATCCTGGGAAATGTTCGACATCTCCTTCGTATCCGGCTTATGCGTTACTTCCTGCGTGTAGGTGCAGTAATACATGTTGCCTTCGCTCTTTAACGGAAGCAGGAACAGATTGAACCAGAAATCATACCGGTCCGGATGCACATACGTATGTACAGGATCTTTCTCAACAGCAGCCCTGTAGCATACTCTTTCAAAATTCAGATCCTTCGGAAAATAGTTCTGATAGAGGCTTCCCGGCACAAACTTATTGCTCATAAGCTGCGGACCGTCCCATACCGTTTCAATAGAATCCACATATGCCTTATTGCCTGCCACCAGACGGATATCCCCATACTGCCCGTTCGGAAGCATTTCCACGGAAATAACGCATGTCATTCCATCAAACTGATCGACAAATGCCTGAAAATCCATACAGCCGACACCATCCTTATCTAAAAAATCAAGCACAGGAATCTGTGTGAATGATATTACTTTCAGTATACGCCTATCTTTTTTGAAATGCAACGGATGGTGGCTGCCGCGGAATAAGTTTTAAAATCAATAGACGAGTAATTGATCGCTCGTCAGCTCCCATGACGCCGGATTGACCGTCCTGTCACGGTTGAGGACGTATTTTCTTTCATAGGGAAGACCGAGATTCTTTCGTTCTTCATTGGTCAGATACTGCTCCGTCACATAAAAAGTCTCATATTGTTTTTCCGCCGAAAAGGTGCAGATGCCGTTATTCATTTCCTCGCGTTCCGTGAGCATACAATGATCCTCATCGTAGGTATAGGTGACCGTTTCATAGAGGGAACCGTCATCACGGTATTGTTCCTCGCGGATAAGGTCTCCGTTCGCGTCATAAAAGTAATCAATGTTTTTAATGGCATCTTTGCCGCTGAACGTACTCTCCGCCGAGGTCATTCTGCCGTTCCTGTCATATCGGAAGATGCACCGTCGGATTTCCCCGTTATCATCAAGATTCCGGTCTATCCGCAGAATGATGTTGCCTTTCTGGTCATATTCAAATGTGCTGTAGCGGTTCAGGCTCTCGTAGCGGACACTTATGATCCGGTCCCCATCATCAAACTCATAATCCTCGCTGCCCTCGGATCCTCTCGTAATCTCCGTCATATGGAGATAATAATCCGGTCTGACGTCAACGCCTCCCGCGTAATCCGTCTCCAGCTCTCCGAAGGCCGGCTTGACCTGCCGCGGTGCCTTATCCTCGCCGTACACATCTTTGCCGGTCACAAGGATAAGCTCCACATTTCCCTCCGCATCATACTGATACGTATGAATCGTGGTACTGCCCTTACCCGACGACCCCAAAGGATACATACGGAGAAATGAACCCACGGTTTGCGTCTTCACTACGCGGCCGTCCGAATCGTACTCGTAAGTAAGGCTCCCGCTGGATGATTTCGCGTAAACCATCCGCTTCACCATGTAACGCTTCTCTCCGTCCTCTTCCTCCTGCTGCTCCTGATCCTGCGCTTTTTCATGTGAGTCATCCAATCTGCCGAGAATATGCATCACAAGAAGCACCTCTGCCGCAACCGCGATGAGACAGACGGCGATGATTATCAAACGAAATGTTCTTTTACTCATAGTATCCCCCTCATAACATAATCTTTGAAGATACAATGTTTGAAAACGCCTGGGCAGTCACATTTTCCGCTGCGGAGATACGCCTTCCTTACAGCAGAGGAGCCGGCGCAGTCTGTACTGCCACCGGCTCCTGATTAAATCTTTGCTTTTCGTAACTTCATAACGGTTTCTTTCAGCACATCGGCCACGTAATCCGCTTCTTCAAGCGTATTGTCCGCGGAAAATGTAAATCTTACCGTCCCGGACAGGTACGGTTCCTCCCGTCCGATTGCCTGCAGCACCTCCGATGGTTTATTTTCCGCAGAGGAGCAGGCCGAACCGCCCGATGCGGCAATGCCGGCGAGATCCAAAAAGACAAGCACCGATGTGGCTTCCACGCCGCCGATGCTGACACTTAACGTACCGGGCAGACGCGGTGCCGCCTCTCCGTTAATGATAACATCCGGAATTTCGGCGCGGATGCGTGCTTCCATATGGTCGCGGAGGGATCGGATGTACATTACGGCAGATGTCGGGCTACCGGGCTGCCGGCTGTGCTCTCCTGCCGGGATTCCGCCGCCTGCATCACTGTCCGTCCCGCATACCGTCAGCTCGAGTGCTTTCGCCATCGCGGCGATCGACGGCACATTTTCCGTACCGGCACGAAGCCGTTTCTCCTGCGGTCCGCCATGAAGGAGCGGCTCGAGTTTCGTTCCGTTCTTCACATAGAGGAAGCCGACACCCTTCGGAGCACCGAATTTGTGGCCGCTCGCGGAAAGCATCGTGACAGGCATCTCTCTGAGATTGATCGGCAGCTGCCCGACCGCCTGTACCGCGTCCGTATGAAAGGCTATGCCGCGTTCCGCCGCTGCCTCCCCGATTTCATGTATGGGCTGTATCACGCCGATTTCGTTGTTGGCATACTGGATGCTGATCAGCGCGGTATCCGGACGGATCGCGCGCTTCACATCGTCCGCGGAAAGGATGCCGTTCGCGTCCGGCTTCAGCACCGTCAGTTCATATCCGAACCGCTTCATGAACTCGCAGGTCCGAAGCACGGCCGGATGCTCTGCTGCCGATGTAATGATATGCCTTCCCTTCGAAGGATTTGCGAGAAGAAAGCCGACAATCGCCTGGTTGTCCGACTCGGTTCCGCCCGAAGTGAACAGGATTTCATTGATCTCGCAGCCCATAACCGCCGCGATCCGTTCCCTTGCGCTTCGCAGCGCCTTCTTCGCGGCAAGTCCCGGCCCGTGCAAACTCGACGGATTGCCGAACTGCTCCCGAAGAAACGGAAGCATCTCCTGTATGGCTTCCTCCCTTACGCGGGAAGTGGCCGCATGATCAAGGTAAATCATTTCGTGCTTCTTACCTCCGATTATCGACGATATCGGAACTTCCTTTCCGCTTTGTTTCCGTCATGGGAAACACAGCTATCGATTCTTTTCAATCTGCTCGATGATTGTCCGGATAAACTCTTTGCCATCAGCTACTCTTCCTTCTATCAGGCGAAGAAGCATGTCGTAATATACATACGTATCGTCTGACTTCATAACCACATCACCGAAACCGACGAGCGCAGTCGCATTTGCCGCCCGCTCCGCAGCCTTTTTCATTAACGGGTTAATGTAGTCATCACTGTAATCGATACTCCACGCCGGAATTCCGCAGCCGTCCAGATAACAATACTTGCTCAATAATTGTGCGATTTCAAATGCGTATTCGGCAACCTCATCCGGATTCTTTGCGGAAGCGGATACACAGAGATGCTCCGAGGGTCCGCCGTAGAGTTGTCCGAACATTGCCTGGCTGCTCATTACGGGGAATTCGGCGACATCAAAGCTTTCTCCGGGCAGCTCCCCGTATCGACAGATATCTGCGCTGTTCCAGGATCCGTTAATGTAAAAGGCATATTTGCCCGTCATGAACCCTACCTTGACTTCGTCGTTATATTCATCCGAATCCGCCATTCCGATATATCCCCGGTCTATCATGTCGACGAAAGCATCCACCGCAGCGGCCACGCCTGGATTGTCCCATGTTGCTCTCCCGCGATAAATATCATCGAGAGCCTTCGCGCCGATGGTCTTCTCCATCATCGTATCAAGAACCTCTGATACGCACCACACTTCTTTGAGAGCACAACCGATCGGAGTCTTACCCGCTTCCTTTATCTTCTTACAGCAAACAAGGAATTCCTCGTAGGTTTCGGGAACTATCGAATAGCCGACAGACTGCAGAATACGCATATTGACGTACATCACAACACTATGAGTCAGATAAGGCACCCCGTATAAGTGTCCGTCAACAGTCCCATTGGCGAGCATCTGTACGGGAAGCATACTACGGTGATTTTCATATTTACTGTCAAGACAGTACAGTTTGCCCGATTTTTCGAGCTCTTCCATCATGTAACCACCCCAGTCTAAGAACATGTCCGGAAGCCCGTCAGCCGCGGCCGCCGTTCGAAGTAGCATTTTGTAATCTTCGTTCTGGTATGCATTCCACTGAACGGTAATATCGGGATGGTTCTTCTCAAACTCCTCAATGGCAGCTTCGTAAGCATGGCGCGTGGAGTCGATTTCGACCGCAATACACCACATTGTAAGAACCTTTTCGTCCTTATCCCCATCGGGATTGTCTTTATCCGGAACAACCACGCCGGTTATTGTCGGTGTGGGTGTAGCACTTAAATTCTGATTCTTTTTCGCAATGTCGGCAGTTCTGCTCTTACCTTTCGTTACGGGATCCTTCCCGTCGTCCCCGCAGGCCGTGAAAAGCCCCATTACGAGAACCATTATAATTCCAAGCGCGATCAAACGTGACAGGATACTCTTATGTTTCATTTCCCCCTCCTTCCCGGCGCAGCACCGGAACAAAAAATGTTTTCGGCCGTGTTTCTATGGTACCGCCCAAAATGTAAATGTATTTTACCACGCTTTGCTCCGGTTTTCAACACAAATCTGCTTGGGATTTGCCTTCGTTAAGGCTTTTCCACAACACCGAGGAACAACGGAATGTTATCCGCTGTCCGGATTGCAAACAGGAACGGACGGTCAAATGTAAAATACAATTCATCCTCAACGAACATGGCGCCCGCAATCTGAATCTCCGTAAACGCTGCTGCCACCACGCCCTCCTCATCGATCTTGACGCGGACGGAATGCATGGCTTCCGAGACAAAATACCCGTCTGACTTTTCAAACAGCGGCGAAAAATCCGATCGTATTTCGTCAAGAACATCCGTAACTCCAAGCTTCTTCATGGTTTCCGTAAGGTCCGATGAGGAAGCGATGTCGAACTTCGGAACGGACAGGTGGATTCTCGCACTTTTGCGTTCCTCATAGGCTCCGCCCTGATTCATCAGCTGCTGAAATTCGGGATCCGTAAGCAGGTCATCAACGGTGTAACCTTCGTTCGGAAGAATGAACCACATGGCCGCGCCGGTCTTCGCTTTAAAGTTCTTTAATACGGCAACAAACTTATCCCCGCGGTAATACGCGGCGCCCACGGTTTCATGCATGAACGGGGTTTCGATGTCTCCGTCCGCGGCGTGAAACACTTCCGCGTACGTATTCGTCTCACTGAATTCATCGTACCATTTGGACGCAAAAAGGATGGTTGTCAATAACGCGATCCTCGTCTGCGAGCCGAATGTGACACCGCCGGCTGCATCCTTTAAAAGATTTCCTGTCCGGCTGTTCAGCCACGCCTGCGCCGCCTCATTGTAGGCGCTGCTGCCCATCTTCCCGCGGAATGCGGACGCGTGGTAACTCTCCGCAAGGCACGACAGAACTGCTTTCTTATAGTCATCGGACGATTCATCAAGCCATACGGACGAGCTGAGGACACATTTTCCCGTTATATCATCGAGAAGCACGGCATTCCACAGCGCGTCCGAGCGTTTCCGAAGGTCTTCGATCTCCTCCGCGCCGAGTACCGTGAAGAGCTGTTTCCTCGAATTGCCGCCGGTCATCTCCGCAAGCATGGCAAATGTAAGATATACGTTCAGCGGGGAATAGACCCTGTTCTCTCCGTTCCGGTCCGCAAGAAGGCTCTGCATGCTTTTTACGGTGAAAAGATTCACCGGGTCGGCCGCTTCCTTCTCCCCGTATGTTTTAATCAGGCCGCGTATTTTCCACATTTCGTCTTCATACGCGCGGCTTGCCTGCACATAGGCCTCGTAACCGGAATCACTGACATCATCAAGGAACGGCTGAACGGGGAACTTGGGGATGACCGCCTCGGCCAGAACATACTGACTGAGCCCCTTGTCATCGCCCGAACCGGAGGCTCCCTTCTTTCCGGACAACTTCGCTTTCGCCGCAATGACTCCTCCGGCAACGGCAAGCACCGCTATAACTATGGCAGCAACCGGCAGAATCCGTTTCATAGGTGGTTTTCTCAGTTCCTCGGAACTGCTTTCATGCTCACTGCGCTTCACGATGTCCTCCTCCGCTTTTTCGATGCTTTTCAGCAAATCTTCTGCCTTCATAAGAATTCTCCTTTCCCATTTTCTTCTGTCCTTCACCCTATAAGACAGGAAAATGCGAAAGAACATTACATTTTTCGGCTTACGTCCGTTTCCGAATACGTCAGTACGGTCCGGGAAACTCCTCCGACCGCGCCAGATCGCTTGCGGCGGCCCATGTGTAAGGATCCACCGTGTATACCTGCTCAAATACAAGGCTCTCGTCATAAGGAAGGCCGAGTTTCTTACGTTCCTGATTGGTCAGAAACGTTTCTTCCACATACATGGTTTCGTATTCAAGCTTCGTCAGAGATACTTCGCTGCTTCCTTCCGCGCCGGACTCGATTCGGATAAGATCCAGGTCGTCATCGTAGAAAAACCGCTGCTCTGCGGCAACCGTGTTATTTTCCGTGTAGGAGGTTGCTACCAAAAGACAGCCGTTTTCATCATACCGGAAACTGATATAACTGATCTGTCCGTCACCGGGCGTCAGATTCTTCGCGCTGAGTAATCTTCCGTCATTGTCATAGAGGAATTCACAACGGCGTATTTCCGTTCCGTCAGTGTCAAAGTCCGTCCGCTGAACCATATTGCCTTTAACATCATACCGGTAAGTACTGTAGCGGTAATCACACTTCAAAAAGATAGCTTTACTCACTCTTCCGAATTCATCATACTCTACATTATACTCGCTGCCCAGCCGGATAACATCGGCCGTTTGCCTTTGGCTGTAATCCCCCAGAATGGAAATGATTCCGTTAAATCCGGTTTCCAGACTTCCGTTCATTCCATCCAATCCGTAGACGCCCATTCCGGAAAACGTGTAACCCGGTTCATCCGGATACGTAGTTACATCTTCTTGGGTAACCGTTCGGCCGCCGTTGGAGTATTTGTATCGGTATACAGTCTCAAATTGTTCATTCCATAACGGAATCACATCCCAGCGGTTATATGCCAACTTCTCCGTAAGACTTCCGTTATCCGGGTTAAAATGACATTCTACACTTCCGTAAGGGGATTCCGCCCAAACGAGCCGCTTCACATAGTATCCCTGCACAGGAGCAGGCGTGGGCTTTTCGGTCGGTTCTTCAGTAACCTTCTCCGTCGGTTTTGCAGTCGGCTTTTCAGTTGCCTTCTCCGTCGGTTCTGCAGTCACTTCCTTTGTCGGTTCCGGAGTTGCTTTTCCTTCGGAGGAAGTTTCGGACGGCGAAAGTTTGGACCTGTCATAAAGCAGTATTCCGCCCGCCGTCAATGCCATACACACGCATACTATGATAATTCCCGCAAGTACCTTTTTATTCATTGTTCTCTTCTCTCATTTCCCGCAGCGTATCCGCGATCCATCCGGTCAGTCCGTGCGGCAGCCGCTCGTCCATCGGCGTGCCGTCATCGAGCATCAGATTGGCCTGCACGCCGTTCATCAGGCAGTGCTGCCCCATCTCGATTCCGCCGATGATCGACGCGATTCCGCCGTCACCGTTTCGTACCCACTCGGGGTTGAAAAGGAAATTTCCTTTCATCGACGCAAGTTTCGGCAAGCGCGGTACGACATCCTTTTCAAAGTTGCCGAACTCGTCGCGCTTTCCTTCGGCATAGAAAATTCTAACGCCGTGCTGCTCCATCCTGTCGAGGTCTTCGTCCGTTGAAATGCTCATTGTACCGACCGGGATCAGCACGTTGCAGGCTTCCGGATGCGCTTCGGCAAATCGGAACGTTATTCTGGCTCCTGCGGAATTGCCGAACAGGAAACGGATTCCACGGCCGTTCATCCGGTCGGCGATCACGGCTTCCATCAGTTCATAAAGCGGCTCAATGTATTCCTTGTCCCAGGTTCCCTGAACCTTTCCTTCCGCGTCCCGGTACTCGTTCGCAAGCGGAATCAGAATGTATGCTCCTCCTATCGTCTTCTGATAGGAATCGGATGCGTACATTTCTGCGCCGGTATAGTTGATGCAGATGTCGCCTTCGAGCGCATTGCTCTTGCCGTGCAGGAATATGAGAACCGGATAGTCTCCTCCCTTTTCATATCCGTATTCCGTCGGATCGAACCAGTAATACTTCATATTGGTTCCGTCCGATGCGGTAAATTCGCTCTTATGAAACCTTGAGAAATACTCCCCAAGCTTATAGGTAGGGGCAACGGAAATAAAACTGCCTTCCGGAATCTGATCCGCCCACGGCGGTGTCGGTCTTTCTGCCATAATCATTCCCTCCATGTTACTCCGAGAAGTTCCCGCACTCTTGTAAGCCGGTATCCCGGGTATCTTTCTTTAAGCACTTTTTCTTTGGAAATCACGTCCGTATAGTAACGGAGCGCCAGTTCGAAATTGATCTTATCAAATGCCTGCGGCAAATGAGACAGCACCGGTTCCGCCATCCCTGCCTCGGCATTAATCGCCTCAGACATCATTGTCCCGGTTCTTCCGGTTCCTGCCGTCTCCAGCCAACCCGCCGCAGATATTTCTTTCGGGACCTCTCTCATCCCGCTCCGGTATCCTTCAACGATAACCTCTGCCGCTTCCCTGTCGAAGGTTCCCCTGTTCACGCAGCACGACCGGATGCAGTCCGCGAGTTCTTCGGATGCGGATCCGGCCATTACCGTATCCCAGTCAAGCATTCCGATAACCTCTCCGTTTCGAAACAGAATATTGGAAAGTTTCGCGTCGCCGTGAATGATACATTTTTCATTCGTATTTTCCGTTCCCGACCGCATGCCTTTCCATTCTGAAATTTTCAACAGATTGTTAACGCTTTCTGCGTTATCCGTTTCCGTTCTTCGTTTGTTCGGCAGAAAACCGGCGATTCCCCGCTGAATCTGCTCCTCTATATCCGGCACACGGTTTTCTTCACAAAGATTGCTGCCTGAAAGCGTCGCCCTGTACCGCTCACAGTAAACGCTCAGGTCATGCAGCATCGGATAGACCGGCTTAGGCTCCGCAGAAAGCTTCTGCAGTAATCCGTGAAGCTTGGAAAGCCCCTTTCCGCAGGCGAAAAGCTGCTCTTTCGTAAGCGGCGTCTTCAGTGTTTCCGCTTCGATATACGGGTACATCCGCCAGCGAAATCCTTCGGCATCCGTGCGGAAATAGTTTCCGTCTTTACAGCGCATCCATTTTGGATAAGCCCATCCGACCGCCTCGCAGACTGCGGAATATAGTCCGAAATTATAAAGCAGCTTCTCGGGATCCATCTTCGGCTGCAGACGCTGCAGAACAAAGCGTCCCGACGCGGTCCGGATAAAATACGTATCGTTGATATGCCCTTCCGAAACCGCTTCGGTTTCCGTCACCGCTTCGTCCGTAAACTGCCGGCAGATGTCGATTAAAGAATCCTCATACCCCATCAAAGTTTCCCCGTTATTCCTGCTGTCTTATGCGCCCGTACCGGCCGCATCGACCGTACCGGATATTTGAATTATTATAGCATATCCGTATTATTCTGTCACGGATTATTGCCCCCGGTGGCTTGCCGATTCTTGCCCGCGACTTGCCGCTTCTTGTCTTCGGCGCGTCAATTCTTGTCCGTGACTTGCCAATTCTTGCCCGTGACTTGCCGATTCTTGTCCGCGGCTTGCCGCTTCTTGTCTACGGCGTGTCAAACCATATTTGAACACGCCTGCCTACTGTCGGACCAACCGCCCTGCATATTCACAAACATGGAACCAATTAAGCTCTTCTTAAGATTTAATACCTCCGCTCTCTTTCTATTTGACACCATTCTCCCTTCCAGTCCGGAAAGGTACCACCGGATTGTTATCGATGCTTTCACCACATGGTATTATATCGGTCCTTTCCCATTTTTGATACCACTTTCCGGAAAAGTCGATGGTATTCAATCGAAAGATTACCTCCATTAATACAACAAAATGCTGAAACCATGAAGTGGTAAGCTAAAAGTAGACACACACTCCATTTTTTGTAGACATTGGTTCTCGATGGTAGTACCATCTATCGTAGAAGTAATCACACCTGCAAAAAATGGAATCATGGAGGTGCCAATGAAATACACAAAGGAACA
>JAGADM010000150.1 GCA_017613595.1 Lachnospiraceae bacterium
ATAAATCGATTCAGTAGCGAAAGCGGCCGCACATCCTGTACCGTTTGTCAACAGCTTTAAGCAAAAAAACCGAAAAAAAGAGTTCCGTACCATCTCTGATACAGAACTCTAGATGCTGTCATCTTAACTTAATGACATTGTGGGTTAGCCGTTCCTTTTGCTTCATTCTTAAGTTGTTTCAGATTAAGCGATTCCGTTAACCGCAATCTGAAGTCTGGAGATCTTTCTCGCAGCGGTATTCTTATGATATACGCCCTTAGCAGCTGCCTTATCGATTGCAGCAGTAGCGTCCTTCAGACATTTAGCAGCAAGGTCCTTGTCACCGGCAGCCACGGCAGCGTCAACCTTCTTAACCAACGTCTTAACTTTAGATCTGATAATCTTGTTCTTAAGAGTCTTAGTCTCGATAACAAGAATACGTTTCTTTGCAGACTTAATATTTGCCATCCTTCACACCTCCTGATCTTAATCTGGTTGTTTGCATGAAGTGATGTACGAATCCGGACACGGACGTTTCGTACACACAGATGAAATTATCATAGTACACGCTTCGGTGTTTGTCAATCACTTTTTTCGGATTTTCCTCACGAAAAGCAGGATTTTATTGTCTTTCGTGAGGGTTTATGATATAGTAAGTTTCGTATGAAAGTTTCAGAAAAGAGAGAACACTTGAATGGCAGATATTGACCGCAGTAAAATACGAAATTTCTGTATCATTGCCCACATCGATCACGGCAAATCGACGCTCGCCGACCGTATTATCGAGAAGACGGGTCTGTTGACGTCCCGTGAGATGCAGGAGCAGGTACTTGACAATATGGATCTTGAGCGGGAGCGCGGCATTACGATCAAGGCGCAGACCGTTCGTACGATTTACAAGGCAAAGGACGGGCAGGAGTATATCTTCAACCTGATCGATACTCCCGGCCATGTTGACTTTAACTATGAGGTTTCGAGAAGCCTTGCCGCGTGCGAAGGTGCAATTCTCGTTGTCGACGCCGCGCAGGGTATTGAGGCGCAGACGCTTGCCAACTGTTACCTCGCGATTGACCATGATCTTGAGATCATGCCGGTCATCAATAAGATCGACCTGCCGAGCGCGGAGCCGGAACGGGTAATCGCCGAGATTGAAGACGTAATCGGAATCGAAGCGCAGGACGCGCCGCGTATTTCCGCGAAGCTCGGCCTTAACATTGAGGATGTGCTGGAAGGTATTGTAACGAAGATCCCGGCACCGAAGGGCGACCCGGAGAAGCCTTTACAGGCACTGATTTTCGACTCGGTTTATGACCCTTACAAGGGCGTAATCATATTTGTCCGCGTAAAGGAAGGCTGCATTACAAGAGATACTCGTATCCGCATGATGGCAACCGGCGCGGAAGAGGATATCGTTGAGATCGGTACGTTCGGCCCCGGCAAATTCATCCCTTGCGACGAACTGACCGCCGGAACCGTAGGCTATATTACGGCTTCTTTGAAAAATGTGAAGGAAACGCGTGTCGGCGATACGGTTACCGACGCGAACCGGCCGGCGGCCGAGCCGCTTCCCGGTTATAAGAAGGTCAATTCGATGGTGTACTGTGGCATGTATCCTGCAGACGGTGCTAAATATCCGGACCTCCGTGACGCTCTCGAAAAGCTTCAGCTGAACGATGCTTCTCTGAACTATGAGCCGGAGACCTCGATCGCGCTCGGTTTCGGTTTCCGCTGCGGATTCCTCGGACTGCTGCATCTTGAGATCATTGAAGAGCGTCTTGAACGGGAATACAACCTCGACCTGGTTACGACCGCGCCGAGCGTTATCTATAAGATCTATAAGACCGACGGCACCTGCGTGGATATTTCCAACCCCGCGAACATGCCCGATCCGACCGAGATCGAGCATATGGAGGAGCCGTTCGTGAACGCGGAGATCATGGTGACGACCGAATTTGTCGGACCGATCATGAAACTCTGTCAGGAACGCCGCGGCGTGTACCTCGGCATGGAATATATGGAGCAGACGCGTGCGCTTTTAAAGTACGAGCTGCCGTTAAATGAGATCATCTATGATTTCTTCGACGCGCTGAAGTCCCGTTCGAAGGGATATGCGTCGTTCGATTACGACTTAAAGGGCTACGTGCCGTCGAGACTCGTGAAACTGGATATTCTGATCAATCACGAAGAGGTTGACGCACTTTCGTTTATCGTTCACGAGGACAGCGCCTACGAGCGCGGACGCCGTATCTGCGAGCGCATGAAGGACGAGATTCCGAGACATCTGTTCGAAATTCCGATCCAGGCCGCGATCGGCAACAAGATCATTGCCCGTGAGACCGTCAAGGCCATGCGTAAGGACGTTTTGGCCAAATGCTACGGCGGTGATATCAGCCGTAAGAAGAAGCTTCTCGAAAAGCAAAAAGAAGGAAAGAAGAGGATGCGCCAGGTCGGCAATGTGGAAATTCCGCAGGCGGCCTTTATGAGCGTTTTGAAGCTGGATGAAGAGTAATCAGCCATTGGAACTTTATATTCATATCCCTTTCTGCAAACGCAAATGCGACTACTGTGACTTCCTTTCCTTCGGAGGCAGGGAATATTACTCGCAGAACTATTTAAACGCGTTGTGCAGGGATCTGAAGCGCTACGGCGAGCATACAATATCGACGATTTATATCGGCGGCGGTACGCCTTCCGTGATGCCGCTCGGATTTTACGATAAGCTTTTCGAATGCATCCGGGAGAATTACCTGATTCTGCCGGACGCCGAGATCTCGATTGAGGTCAATCCCGGCACGCTGACGCCGGCAAAGGCGGTTGAATATAAGCGTGTCGGGATCAACCGTATCAGTTTCGGGCTTCAGTCCGCAATCGATGAGGAGCTGCAGGCTCTAGGGCGTATTCACAACTATACCGACTTCCTTAAGTCATACGAAAGCGCACGTAAGGCGGGTATCCAGAATATCAGCATCGATCTGATGGCAGGTATCCCCGGACAGACGGAGGAAAGTCTGAAATCATCTCTTTCGAAGGTCTGCATGCTGCATCCGGAGCATTTGTCCGTATATATGCTGATCATTGAAACCGGTACGCCGTTCAGCGACCTTTATAAAGAGCATCCGGAAGCGTTTCCCGACGAAGAAACGGTTTCGAAGATGTATGAGATGACAATTGAGTTTCTCGCGAAGAAGGGCTACGAACAGTATGAAATCTCCAATTTCGCAAGAAACGGCTATACCTGCCGCCATAATATCGGCTATTGGAAGCGCGTGCCGTACCTCGGCATCGGGCTCGGCGCTTCGTCGCTGATCGATGATACGAGATACCGCGTCACATCCGACTGGGACGATTATTTCAAGGAACTTTCCTACGAAAGCGAAGAGAAGCTTTCGATGAAGGATATCAAGAACGAAGCCATCATGCTCGGTCTCCGTATGAAAGACGGCATTTCGTACTCGGCGCTTGCGGAGGAGTTCGGCGAAGGCTTTGCCGGCTACACGATTGCTCGGCTCGGAAAATACGCCGAAGAGGGCTATATGGAGCATGATTACGACCGGTTCTACTTTACAACGAAGGGCTTTCTTGTCAGCAATACGATACTCGCGGAACTGATGGAGTAGCCGCATTTTCCGGCATATTACGGAACGGTTTTCGGGCAAATCCGAAGGCCGTTCTTTTTCTTTGCGGAAAAGCATAAAAAAAGAACATTTTTTCGAAAAAGAGGCGTAAAAAGTGTTGACAAAATTCTTCTACAGTGGTATCTTGTATGAGGATGTTAGCACTCGATTGTGCTGAGTGCTAATAAGAACGGAGAGGAATATGGAATTAGATGACAGAAAACTGACGATTCTGAAAGCCATCATCCGGAATTATCTGGAAACAGGAGAGCCGGTAGGTTCCCGTACGATTTCCAAATATACGGATCTGAATCTGAGTTCCGCTACGATTCGTAATGAGATGTCCGATCTGGAGGAACTGGGCTACATCATTCAGCCGCACACTTCGGCAGGCCGCATCCCTTCCGACAAAGGCTATCGCCTTTACGTCGATCTGATGATGAAGGAGAAGGAAGACGAGCTTAACAACCTGAAGGTGGAGCTGAATGCCAAAGCGGACCGGCTGGATAACATCCTGAAGGAAGCCGCCAAGGTTATTGCGGACAGCACCAATTACGCCTCCATGATTACGGTTCCGCGTTCCCGCGGAAAGAAAATCAAGTTCATCCAGCTGACGCAGGTTGATTTCAGCAATCTGCTCTGTGTCGTTGTACTGGACGGAAACATCATCAAGAATATGATGGTGCCGTGCGAGAGCGAGCTTCCGAAAGAGGACGTCTTAAAGCTGAATCTCATGATGAACACGTTCCTGCAGGGACTTGACATGCAGGAGATCAACGTGAGCGTCATGCAGAAGCTGCGGACCGAAGCATCCGAGTATTCCTCCCTTATTTCGGATATCCTCGACGCGATAGCGAAATGTCTTGAGGAACAGGGCGTGGAAGCTTACACAAGCGGTTCCACGAACATCTTCAAGTATCCGGAGCTGAATGAATCCGGACGGGCAAGCAACCTGCTTTACGCACTTGAGGAGAAGAAAGAGCTGACCGAGCTGATGTATAAGGAAGGCGATAACGACCGCGGCATTCAGGTCTACATCGGAGAAGAGAATCCGATTGAAGCCACGAAAGACTGCACGCTTGTTACCGCGACCTATCATCTGCAGGACGGCGTATACGGAAAGATCGGAATCCTCGGGCCGAGACGTATGGATTATGACAAGGTTGTCGGAACCTTGCGGAATCTTATGACCGACCTGGACGGGATCTTTAAAAAGGAGCAGTGAGGTATATGGCAGAGAATGAAAATCAGCCGATGACCGATGAAACGGAACAGACGGCCGCTTCCGGAAACGAAACTCCCGAGAGCGGAGCGAACGGAAACGATGATGTGATCGATCTGTTCAATGATTCGGAGAAACCAGCAGAGAACGACGGAAAGAAAGAGGAGCAATCCGCTGAAGCTTCCGCCGGAAAGAACGGTAAAGACAACGAACGGCGTAATAAGAAGAAGGATAAGCGCGATAAGAACCGGCCCGATCACCGCGATGAAGAGATCGCGGCGCTGAAGGATAAAGTCCTTCGCCAGCAGGCCGAGTTCGTGAACTTCCGCAACCGTACCGAGAAGGAGAAATCCCAGATGTTTGAAGTCGGTGCGAAGAGCATGCTTGAAAAGATGCTTCCGACGATCGACAATTTCGAACGCGGGCTTGCGATGCTTACGGACGAGCAGAAGGCGGAACCGTTCGCACAGGGGATGGAGAAGACTTACAGGCAGATGCTCGCGGCGCTTGAAAGTGCCGGAGTTAAGCAGATCGAAGCGGTCGGAAAGCCGTTTGATCCGAATCTGCATAACGCGGTCATGCACGTGGAGGATGATTCCGTCGGCGAGAACATCGTCGTGGAGGATTTCCAG
>JAGADM010000151.1 GCA_017613595.1 Lachnospiraceae bacterium
ATTAAGACAGACCAGCCTTCCTTTCGGACGACATGATGTTGATCTGTCACGCGTTTCCGCGTCGATTACTCCCCTAAGGTTGTCTGTATTATACACCATCGGTTAGCGGCAGTCAACTGCCAAAAAACATAAATATCCGGAGAACATTTCCGAAACTTTCCGACAAATGTCACAAAGCGGATCATTTGCCGAACTTAAGGCCGATGTCTTTTCTTGTGAAGCCGATGCTGATGTTCTTGTCCGTCCGCGAAAGGCTGAACCCGACATCTCCTCTTCTTCCGTCGGCCGTCACGGACTTAAAGTTCAGGAACTTATCCACTTTGGATTCTTTAAAAGGAATCTCCGCTTTCTTAATGTATTCCTTGATATTCTTGCGGTCCGCCTGCGAAAAATCGATTCCGCAGATCTTCACCGATATGTTTCCGCTCTGCTTTTCAGGAGCATAATCAATCGTACGGATATAGCAGTCCGTATACGTTGCCGCTTCCTTTCCCAGATTTACAATGCTGACCCTGAAGCCGGTCAGATCGGCCAGGTCGCCGTTCTTTATACCGATATAATAGGAATTAACCATCGTCGACTTGGCGTTCATCTTCATGGAACCCGAGTCAAGAATGGTTCCGTCCGACTGGCAGAGCGTCATACCCATTTCCTCGAGTTCACGCACGGTAACCTTAATCCCGAATTCCTTGCCGTTCACCTCGAAAGTCGGGTCAAAGCGCAGAAACTGACGGGAGAAATAACCTCCCGCGGCAAGCGCCACAATTATAAGAATATAGATGATTACCTTTACATTAATCTTCCTCGCCTTCTTAACAGGCGCAGGGGTCATGTTCATTGCATTCTGTTCGTTCATTTCTGACATTTCATCATTCTCCCGCATTCACTTATTATACATGCATTCCGGTCGTATTGGCGATTGCGACAAGCGTGCCGAGATCGTCGGTTACGGTTACCTGGAAGAAACAGGTGCGCCGTCCGTCCTTGATCATGTCGGCCGTTGCCGTGAGCACGGTTCCCTTTACAAGCGAAAGGTAGCTGATCTGGCTGACCGCCGTTACCGCGTGGTGCTCCGGGCTGTTGGTTGCTACGGCAAATGCGAAGTCGCACAGCGTATACACCGCTCCGCCCATTACTCCGCCGACCGCGTTCTTATGGATCGCGGTGATCGGCATGCGGCACACCGAATGGTTCTCGCCGACCTCCTCGATGGTGATTCCCGAGGCCTCGGTGGCGTATTTGTCATTTGCGAAAAATGCTCTTGCTTCTTCGAGTGTCATATGTTCTCCTTAAAATCGCTGCAGCCCGTGTAATGCAGTCTGCAGCGTTTATAAAAGTCTCTTATCGGCCGATGTTCTCGACATCGTAAGGCGTTGCCTGGTATACGTAATAGTTCGCCCAGTTCGTGTAAAGCGTGTTCGCGTGCGCTCTCCACAAAAGAAGCGGTTTCTGCGTCGGATCGTCGTTCGGATAATAATTCTTCGGCATCGCAATCGGAAGCCCCTTCGCAAGGTCGCGCTTGTATTCTTTATCGAGCGTGATGCGGTCATACTCCGGATGACCCATGACGAAAATCTGACGGCCTTCCTTTGCCATCACGAGGAACACTCCCGCTTCGGGCGACTCGGCCATGATCGTAAGTTCCGGATTGGCTGCGATCGCGTCGCGGCTTACGGTCGTATGACGGCTGTGCGGCATATAGAATTCGTCGTCGAAACCGCGTACCAGAGGCTCGCGGCGGTTCATTACCTTGTGGCGGAACAGTCCGAACATCTTCTCCGGAAGCGGAATCTTCGGGATTCCGTAATGATAGAAAAGCGCTGCCTGCGCGCCCCAGCAGATGTGCAGGGTGCTCGTCACATTTGTCAGGCTCCAGTCCATGATTTTCTTGAGTTCGTCCCAGTAAAGGACCTCCTCAAACTCCATCTGCTCGACTGGCGCTCCGGTAATGATCAGACCGTCGAATTTCTGATCTTTTACGTCGTCAAATGTTAAATAAAACTGATCCAGATGACTCTTCGCGGTATTGCTTCCGACATAGGTTGCCGTTGTCAGAAACGTAATATCGAGCTGCAGAGGCGTATTGGAAAGGCTCCTAAGAAGATGCACCTCAGTATCCTCCTTAAGAGGCATCAGGTTGAGGATTGCAATCTTCAGCGGACGGATGTCCTGCGACATAGCGCGGTTTTCATCCATAACGAATATATTTTCATCGATTACAACCTGCCTTGCCGGCAGGTCATTCTGTACTTTGATCGGCATTTCTCGTCCTTTCTATGCTTCGCAAAGCTTGAGGAAATCCTCCTCGGAAATGATCGGAATCCCCAGTTCCTTTGCCTTTTTATTCTTAGACGACCCGCTTTCGGTGTCGTTATTGATCAGATAATCGGTTTTCGCGGAAACGGATCCCGCAACCTTGCCGCCGCGCTCTTCGATATATGCTTTCGCGGCGTCGCGGTTCGGAAAATGATACACCGCTCCGGTAATTACAAACGTCTTGCCGGTGATCGGCGATTCCATGACCTCCTCCTGTGCCTCGAAAGACACTACTCCGAGAAGGTCGTTAAGCATTCGGGCGTTCTCCGGATCGGCCATGTAAGCGGTCACATTGGCCGCGAGCACGCCGCCGAGTCCCTGGATATCCGTAAGGCTCTCGGTTGTGGCACTCCGGATGGCATCCATGTCATAGTTGAAAGCCCTGCAGATCAGCTTGGCGTTCGCAAGACCGATGCCCGGAATGCCGAGGCTATAGAGGAATTTCGGCATGCTGACGGTCTGCGCCTTCTTTGCTGCGGCAAGCAGATTTTCAAAGGACTTCTCGCCGAAGCCCTCCATCTTTACGAATTCTTCGCGAATCTCGGGAGCATCCATCTTAAACAGATCGGCAAGTTCCTTAATGAAACCGCGGCCGATCATCTTTTCAATCGTCATTTCGGACAGTCCTTCGATGTTCATCGCGTCGCGGCTCACGAAATGGCTGAACAGCTTGATCTTCTTCGCAAGGCAGTTCGGATTCACGCAGTAAAGTGCTTTCGCTTCGAACAAAGCGCGCACTTCGGTCGGCCCGCCGCATACGGGGCAGGTCTTCGGAATCTCGATATTGCCGCTTTTTGTGAGATCCTCCGCGATCTGCGGAATGATCATATTGGCTTTATAAACCGTGATTTCGTCGCCGATGCCGAGCTTCAGTTCTTCCATCACGCTGAGGTTATGCACGCTTGCGCGGCTCACGGTCGTACCCTCGAGTTCCACCGGCTCAAAGATCGCAACCGGATTGATGAGACCGGTTCTTGAAGGACTCCACTCGATCTCAAGAAGCTTCGTCTGACGCGTCTCGTCCTTCCATTTGAAGGCGATCGCATTTCTCGGGAACTTTGCAGTGCGCCCGAGGCTGTTTCCGTACGCGATATCATTGTATGTAAGCACCAGTCCGTCCGACGGAAAATCATTCCCTGCGACATGGTCGGCGAACCACTGTATCGTCTCAAGCATATTATCGCGGTTGACCTTCTTATATTCAACCGGGTCGAAACCAAGTTCTCTCAGGTAATTCAGCTGCTCCTCCCGCGTCGCGAACCCGTCCGCCCCGTCCATGCTGATTAAGGCAAATGGGAACAGATACACGTTACGCTCCGCCGTAATGCGGTTATTCAGCTGCCTTACGGTGCCGCTGCAGAGGTTTCTCGGGTTCTTGTAGCGGTCCTCGTCCTTTTCGATCGCGGCATTGATCTGCTCAAAATC
>JAGADM010000152.1 GCA_017613595.1 Lachnospiraceae bacterium
ATACTTGTTGGTTAAAACGCTTCCCATCGCTGCCATAACAGCCTTGCTTACCAGGTTCTCGGAAGCAATCAGCTCAATATTCTCTCTCTGTCTGCCAAGCTCAAGCGTAATGCCTTCCGCAAGTTCAGGATCCACTCTCTTAACATCGTCAAATGAGTACATAGAAAACCTCTCTTCGATTGAATTTCCGGATTCGTTTCGCCGGATTCTGCGCAGGGATTACGCGTACCAAAGACCCAATGCGCACCGCTATCATATTAGCACAGCCGAGCGCAAAATGGAACACCTAATATTTTTTTTATGATATTGCACAATTCCGTCCGAATTGGTACAATTATTTTATAAATAATTGCATTTTTCGTAAAGGAGACCGGCTATGAAACGAACCGATTATCTGTCCTGGGACCAGTATTTTATGGGAATCGCCCTGCTTTCCGCGCAGCGCAGCAAGGATCCCAACACGAGTGTGGGCGCCTGCATCGTAAGCCCCGAGAACCGCATTCTCTCCGTCGGCTACAACGGCATGCCGAAGGGCTGCTCCGATGACGAATATCCGTGGGACCGCGAAGGCGATGAACTTGACACCAAGTATTTCTACGTCTGCCACGCGGAACTGAACGCAATCTTAAACTATACCGGCACCGACATGAAGGGTGCGCGGGTTTACACGACGCTCTTCCCGTGCAACGAATGCACGAAGGCGCTGATTCAGGCCGGTATCACCGAAGTCATCTATTATTGCGACAAATACGACGGCACCAAAGCCAACATCGCCGCGAAGCGCATGTTCAAGTCCGCCGGCATCACCTGCCGGGCGCTCGACCCGATGGGAACGGATGTCGTTCTGAAACTGTAAGCGGACAAGGAAGCAGATAAAAACAGTGCTTTGAGATTGAAATCCCAAAGCACTGTTATTTTTTTACACTTTTCGGAACAGATACGCTCCGATTCCGACCGCAATCGTAAGGTTCAGCGAATCCACCTCCGGCGACTGCGGAATGATGATGCTTTCGGTGAAGTCCGCGTACTCTTCGGGAAGCCCCGTGGCTTCGTTTCCGAAGATCAGCGTGAAGAGTTCGGGCTTCGGACAGTTCTCCGCGGTCAGCTGTTTCTTTCCGGTCAGCATGAACGAATAAAGCTTCCGTTCTTCCGCCCCGTACTGCTTCCGGTACGTTTCGAAGTCCGGAAAGCACTGCACCCGAAGCGAGAACAGCGCTCCCATCGAAGCACGCACCGCCTTCGGATGGAACCGGTCGATTCCCGGCGTGATAATCGCGACGTCATGAATGCCGAACGCAAGACAGGTCCGGAATATCGTTCCGGCGTTTCCCATGTTGCCCGGGTTCACGAGCATCAGATGCGGCTGATCCGCCGCAAGCGTATCCTCATACTTTCGGAATACGCCGATGACGAACACATTCTCCTTATCGGAGAGACGCGCAATCAGCTTGTCATTCTCCCATACCGGCAGGTTATGCTTCCGGCACAGTTCCTCAATCAGTCCGCGGTCGGTAAAGGTCGAGTGGACATATACGCCGAGCACCTCTTCCGGCCGTTTCTTTAAGAGTTCCACGGTCGGGAACGCCCCGAGCGCATAGGAATACTCGAATTCTTTTTTGTAAGGCTTCACGCCGAACGCATCCACTTATGCTTCCTCCGCCTTGAAATAGAACGTTTTACTCACAAAATCACCACGCAGCCCGATATCGATGCCGCATGCCGCGAGCGTCTTTCCGGAAAGAGTCTGCCCGGTCTCCTCGCAGAAATACTTCCGGTTCTCATCCAGTCCGCGCAGATGCAGCCGCTTCGCCGCCTCGCTCGGCTTTCCGAGCACCTGCACATAGGTAAGGAGAGCCTCGCTCTTATCCTTCGAAACGAACATCCAGGCATCGTAAGTATTGTCCTTAAAGAGATTTCCGAGCCGATACTGGTCCCCGTCGCTCATCAACTTATGGAAACGGTGGTACTTGGCAACCTGCCCCGGAATCTTCGCGCGGTCCTCCGCGGGAATCCGCGTTACGTCAAGCTCATATCCGAACGTTCCGACAAGTGCCACGTCTCCTCTTGTATCGAAAGGCGTGTTCCGTCCGAGCAGATGGTTCGGGCAGTCGGAAACATGCGCGCCCATCGCGGAAACCGGATAACAGTAGCTCGTGCCGTACTGAATCTTAAGACGCTCAATCGCGTCCGTATCGTCACTCGCCCAGATCTGCGACGAGAAATAAAGCATTGCCGGGTCAAACCGCCCGCCGCCGCTCGAACAGTTCTCAAGAAGCAGCTTCGGATAGTCGGTCGTAAGCCGGTTCATCAAATCATACACACCGAGCACGTAACGGTGCCACAGCTCGCGCTGGCGTTTTCTCGGAAGCGAAGTCGAGCCGACTTCGGTCAGGGCACGGTTCATGTCCCATTTGACGTATTCGATGTTGGCGGAATTCAGGATATTCGTAAGCATTCCGTAAACGTAATCGCGCACTTCCGCGTTCGAATAGTCAAGCACGTACTGGGCGCGCGCCTGCGTCAGGTCGCGTCCGATAATCTGAATCGCCCACTCCGGATGCGCGCGGTACAGTTCGCTGTTGTCGCTGACCATCTCGGGCTCGAACCAGATGCCGAACTTCATGCCGAGCGCGTTAATCTTATCGGTAAGCGGCTTCAGTCCGCCCTTTAGTTTCTCTTCGTTCACAACCCAGTCGCCGAGCGAATTGTCGTCGAAGTTCCGGCAGCCGAACCAGCCGTCATCCATGACAAGCATTTCGATGCCGAGCTTCGAAGCCTCTTCCGCGATGGCATACAGTTTATCCTGGTCAAAATTGAAATACGTCGCTTCCCAGTTATTGATGAGAATCGGCCGCTCGCGGTCCTTCCAGTAGCCGCGGATCAGATGCTCGCGGTACAGGTCATGGAACGTCCGCGACATCCCGCCGAGACCTTCATTCGAGTATACAAGAACCGCCTCGGGCGCCTGAAATTCCTCTTCCGGCCGAAGCAGCCACGAAAAATCATACGGATTGATTCCGATTACCGCTCTTGTCTGCTTTCCGCCGGTCACTTCGGCTTCCGCAAGGAAATTGCCGCTGTATACGAGATGGAATGCATATACCTCGCCGTGTTCCTCGTCGGTTTCCGGAGTGCAGAGCGCCGCGAACGGATTGTGCTGCGCCGAGGAAACGCCTCTCAAGCTGTCCGTCAGCTGCTTCCCGGCATGCAGCGGCACCCGGCTGACCGCGCACTCACGCGCCCAGTTGCCGTTCAGCGTAATCATCTCGTAATCCATCCCGGGCAGTTCCACGCATGCGGAAAGCACGCGCTGCAGGCGCACATCGCCGTACCCGCGGTTATAAACCTTCACCGTCCTCGTAATGACGTTCCGGTCGCGGAAAATGCTATAGCTGAGTTCCGCCGTAAGCCCCGCATGTTCATCTTCCATCGTGATGATAAGCGTCTCCGCCTCATTCTCCCCGGCAAATGTCGCGGGAATGCAGCTCACGCCCTTCTGCTTAAGTTCCGGCTTTCCGGCAACAATCCTGTGGCTCTTATACCGAAGGTCGCATGCGGACATGCCGTCATCGTCGAGAATCATAAAGCATGGCTCGCGGAAATCGCCGATGCCGTGGCACGGATACTCAAACGGGCGGGAATCCATAAATCCCATCCGCTCCCGATTATGATGCTGCGGGGTATAGTTTCCCTCATCGAGGTGCAGAAGGTAGATTAAATCGTCGTCTCCGCACCGTCTGCCGTAATAAACGTGAAGAAGATATCCCTCCTCGGTCACGGCCATGGCATAGGTTATGCCGTCGTTGTCAAGCCGCAGTACGGTAATCTTTTCCTCACTCAGTTTCTCCGCTCCCCATACATGGAAGCTTACGCTTGTCTGTTCTTCCCGAATCATACTTTATTCCTCTCTTATTACGCTATTCTTTGCGATTCGCAAAAACCGCTTTTATCCTGTCAGAATTCTCCACTGGTTCTCGTCTGCGTTATACAGAATCTTCACCAGCCGTTCGGTTCCGAAAACCAGAATCTTACACTCAAACGTCCGGATATGGCCGCGCACAACTATCCCGTTCGGAAGGACGTAATCTCCCTTGCCGGACAGGTCCCGATACCCCCTGATCAGATATGTCTGCATCTCGCCGGTTTCGTCCGTCAGCCGAATCTTAATCGGCATGATGCTGCGGTCGCGGTTATGCTGACAAATCACATCGATTCGATTGTCGCGTTCCTCGATAACTCCCATGTCTGCACCTTCTTGTACAGACATAATAGAACATTTGTTCGAGTTTGTAAAGGGGGTTTTTTAAGAATTCACAAATCCTCGCTCTCGTGTTTTTTGTACCCTTCGCCGAACACTTCCGATGCCGACGAAATGATTAAAAACGCGTTCTTATCCTCTTCCGTCACAATCTCTCTGGCCTTAGTGAACAGGTGCTTTTTCACCATACAGAGCATGACCGGACGCTTCTCGCCGGTATACGCCCCGCGCCCGTCGAGATAGGTCACGCCGGTGTCGAGTTCCTTCATGAAACGCTGCGCAATCGCCTCATGCCGCTCGCTCACAATCAGCAGTTTCTTCGTCTCGTCGCTTCCGTACAGAACGAGGTCCAGAACCTTCGCGCTCACAACCGCTCCGACGCCCGCGTAAAGCGCCGTTTCGATGTCCTGGAAGACAAATGCGGACGCCGTAATGACAACCGCATCGGCACACAGGATAAGCGGCCCGGTCCGGAATTGCTTGTTACGGATGCGGACGACCTTCGCAAGCACATCCGTGCCGCCCGTGGAGCCTCCGCCGCGCATCACGATTCCGATACCGACGCCGAGCGCCGCGCCGCCGTACAAAGCGGCAAGAATCGGAATATCCGTAAGAAACGGATCCCAGATTCCCTTTCTCGCAAGAAGCGACAGCAGGTTTGTAAAGCCCGAAACCATGCCGGTCGCAAGCAGAGTATAAAACATGAATTTCCGGCTCAGGCACACGAACCCGATAATCAGAATCGGGATGTTCAGCACGAGATACGCGGTACCGACGGCAATCTTCGGATTGATGTAATGAAGCATCACCGAAATACCCGATATGCCTCCGGGCGCCAGGTGATTCTTATCCATAATGGCATAAAGCGCCGACGCGTACGCCGCGCTTCCGACAAGGAGCGCTGCGATTTCCAATATTACTCTCTTAATTTCCCTGCTCATAAGTTTTCCTTTGTATTTCGAAGCGCCGGAAAGAACTCCCGCGCGGGATCTTCTGCTGTCATTTCATTGTATCACATTTTCC
>JAGADM010000153.1 GCA_017613595.1 Lachnospiraceae bacterium
ATTGTATAACGTCATACGCTCTACGATGGTTGCCAGGTCGGTCGTGTTGTAAAGCGTCGCGCCGTCCGATTTCAGGATCATGCACGGAGGCATTTCCTTCGTATCGGTCTCCTCCTTGACGTCCACAACGAGAGCGCCTTCACTGATGTGCGCATAGCCGTTGTCCTTCATGTCTTTGATCATGTCGGGAATGTACTTCTGCGCGTCGCTTTCCTTGCCCCAGACGTCAAATACGGTGCCGAGGTTGTCGTAATTCTTCCTCAGGTCCTCCATGGAAACCCGCATGATGTGCTCCCAGAGAGCCATATAGCCTCTGCGGCCCTGCTGCAGCTCAAGGATTGCCTTGCGGGACTCTTCACGGTAGTCGTCGTGTTCTTTCGACCACTTGCTCGCGTAAGGATATATCTCTTCGAGTTCGGAAACGCTGAACGGCGCTTCCTTCGGGTACTCGCCCGTGTAATCCGGATCGAAATAAACGAGATCCGGCTTTCTTACCTTCAGTTCGGTAATGATGAGGCCGATCGGCGTTCCCCAGTCTCCGAGGTGCGCGTCTCCGATCACCTCATGTCCCATGTACCGGAGAATCCGCTTTACCGCTTCGCCGATAACCGCCGGCCGCATGTGTCCGACATGCAGCGGTTTCGCCACGTTGGCTCCGCCGTAGTCCACGACGATCGTCTGTTTCTCGGCGGCTTCTTCGAGTCCGAATTTCGGTGCGTCCTTCATCTCAAAAACGTATCCGGCAAGGAACCGTTCCGATACGGAAACGTTGATGAATCCGGGCGCGGCCGCTTCGCACAGGGAGAACATCTCCTCGCCCGCAAGCTTTGCAACGACCTCGTTCGCGATCATGATCGGCGCCTTGTGATACTGCTTCGCCGCAGCCATGGCTCCGTTACACTGATACTGGCAGAGGTCGGGGCGATTCGATACCGTCACTGAGGCAAACTTTTCTTCGTATCCGGCAGCCACAAAAGCGGCGCTCATCTTGTCCGCGATTATGGAAATAATCTTCTTCATAAAACTCCTGTCTACCCCGTAAAATGTTATCACTGAATAAGGCTTCTTCCCCATTGAAACCCAACTTATCTTACCATAATCAAGGGAAAATGTAAAGAAAACTGCGTATTTTTCTGCGAAAGCACAGTTTTTTCACATTTTCCCTTGCATATTTCCAAAAAATGTGTATCGTAAGATAATAGATTAATAGAATCTTTTTTCAATAAGGAGCCCGATTTTATGATTAAAGTCGTTAAATTCGGCGGCAGTTCGCTTGCCAATGCCGAGCAGTTTCGTAAAGTAAAAGACATCATCAAATCCGACGCGGACCGCCGTTTCGTGGTGCCCTCCGCTCCCGGCAAGCGCTTCAGCGCGGACACGAAAGTGACCGACATGCTCTACGCCTGCTACAACCTCGCGGAGTCGGATGCTGATTTCGACGATGCGCTGAAAGCAATCTCCGACCGTTACACCGAAATCATCAACGGTCTCGGCCTGAACCTTACGCTTGCAGCGGAATTCGATAAGATCCACGCTGATTTCGCGGCACATGCCGGAACGGAATATGCCGCTTCCCGCGGTGAGTACCTGAACGGTATCATCCTTGCCGCTTATCTCGGTTTCGAGTTCCTCGATTCCGCCAAATACGTCTTCTTCCACGAGGACGGCACATTTGACGCCGAGAAGACCAACGACGCCCTCTCCGCAAAGCTTCGCGGAATGCAGAACGCCGTAATCCCCGGCTTCTACGGTTCCCTTCCGGACGGACACGTTAAGACGTTCTCAAGAGGCGGATCCGACATTACCGGTTCCATCGTTGCACGCGCCGTACAGGCGAACCTTTACGAGAACTGGACCGACGTTTCCGGCTGCCTTGTAACCGATCCCCGGATCGTTGACAGCCCGAAGGTTATCGACGTGATCACCTACCGCGAGCTCCGTGAGCTTGCATACATGGGATTTAACGTCCTGCATGAAGATGCGATCTTCCCGGTTCGTACCGCAGGCATCCCGATCAACATCAAGAACACCAATTCCCCGAAAGATCCCGGTACTCTGATCGTTGAGAGCACCTCCCGCAAACCCGCTTTCACCATCACCGGTGTTGCCGGCAAGAAGGGCTTCACCGCGATCAACATCGAGAAAGACATGATGAACGCGGAAATCGGCTTCGGCCGCCGCATTCTGCAGGCTTTCGAAGACAACGGAATCAACTTCGAGCATATGCCTTCCGGTATCGACACGATGACCGTCGTTGTTCATCAGACCGAGTTCGAGCAGAAGGAACAGACCGTTCTTGCGGAGATCCGCAAGCTGACCAATCCCGATTCGATCGACATTTCGACCGATATCGCTCTGATCGCTGTCGTAGGACGCGGCATGCGCAGCAACCGCGGCGTTGCAGCCAAGATCTTCAGCGCTCTTGACCGTGCTTCCATCAACATCCGCATGATCGACCAGGGCTCGAGCGAGCTGAACATCATCATCGGCGTATCGAACAACGATTTCGAAGATGCGATCAACGTGATCTACCACGCATTTGTCCAGTAAACAAGACCGGCAATGACCGGCATACTTAATCCACGGAGGTATTTATCATGGCACAGAATCCTGTTGTAACGTTCCTTATGGACGACGGCGCAGTCATGAAGGCGGAGCTCTATCCCGAAATCGCGCCCAACACGGTTAACAACTTCATCTCCCTTGTAAAGAAGGGATTTTATAACGGACTTACCTTCCACCGCGTAATTCCCGGTTTCATGATCCAGGGCGGCTGCCCGAAGGGAACCGGTACCGGCGACCCGGGCTACAGCATCCGCGGCGAATTCAGCCACAACGGCTTCAAAAACGACCTGAAGCATGATCCCGGCGTTCTTTCGATGGCACGCGCGATGAACCCCAATTCCGCGGGTTCCCAGTTCTTCATCATGCATCAGCGCTCTCCTCACCTCGACGGTGAGTACGCCGCATTCGGAAAGCTTACGGAAGGCCTTGACGTTGTTGACGCGATCGCCAATGTGCGCCGCAACTGGAACGACAAGCCGATCACTCCCGTCATCATGAAGGAAGTTACGGTTGAGACCTTCGGAGTGGATTATCCCGAGCCGGAGACCATGTAATGAAGTTACTCGGTATCACAGCCGAATATAATCCGTTTCACAACGGTCACGCGTATCACATCCGGGAAGCGAAAGCACGTACCGGATGTGATTCTGTTATTGCGCTCATGAGCGGGGATTTCGTGCAGCGCGGCACCCCCGCGATCGTCGGCAAATACGACCGCGCCGAGGCCGCTCTTAAAAACGGCGCCGACATCGTCATCGAGCTTCCCGTATACAGCGCTACCGCCAGCGCGGAGCGGTTTGCGGAAGGGGCCGTGAGGGCATTTGCCGACCTTGGAGTCGATACGGTTTCGTATGGGATTGAGTGCTCTGCGGATACCGGTGCGGATCGTGCAGGCACCATTAAGGCTTCCGCCATCGGAAGCGAACTCCTCGATGCAGCCGCGGCCTCCGTCCGGAAGGCAGCCGCTTTCTTCGCGGAGGAACCCGAAACCTACCGCGCACTTTTGAAGGAAGGCCTTTCGTCCGGCCTGTCCTATCCCGCAGCGAGGCAGAACGCCTACTGCTCTTTAAACGGCGGAGATGCTTCTTTTCTTTCCACCCCGAACAACATCTTGGCAATTGAATATGAAAAGGCGATGATCCGGCTCGGCGTTTCGATAAAGAGCGCTCCGGTTGCACGGATCGGCGCAGGCTATCACGATACCGAGGCGGGCGAATATGCTTCCGCTACGGCAATCCGGGCGATGCTTGAAGGCTGTTCCGGAACGGCTCGGGCCAAAGGCTCCGATTCCGGCTCGAACCGCAAGGGTTTCGGCCCCGATGACGAATTGTCCCGCTCCTATCCCGAAAACCTTGCAGATCTTTATGAAAAAGCCTTCCGCCATCCGGTATTTCCGGACGATTTAAGCAGCGTACTCTTCGCTGCCGTTCACGGCCGCACCGCGGAAGAACTGGCGCAGTATTCGGACATTTCGGACGATACCGCAAAGCGTCTTGTCGAAGCCGCCAGGCACCCGTTTACCTGGACTTCCCTGACGGAAGCTCTTCGCGAACGTTCGCATACGTTAACGCATGTAAACCGTGCTTTGTGCCATATTCTTTTGGGCATCACAAAAGAAGCCGAGAACCGTTACCGGCTCCCGGCCCATACGCCGTATCTTCATGTTCTCGGTATCCGAAAGGGCTGCGAAGCATTGCTCGGGCAGATTGCTTCGTCCTCGCCCGCTCCGCTTCTCGTGCGTCTTTCAAAAGACATGCGGGGGCTCAGCCGGGAAGCCCGTGAGCTGTTCGAAACCGACCTGAATGCGACCGCTCTGTACAGCCATATCCAGTACGGAAAGGGCGTTTCGATTGATGAAGAAAGGACGCGGAAGTTCCTTGTTGTATGACATTCTGCGGTCCGATCCATCCTATCAAAAAGTCCGTCTGATTATTGTGCATAATAACCGTGAAAAAGGTCCTTCCGGCATGTTTCCGGAAGGACCTTTCCCGTTATGTCAGTCATTGCGCCGCTTCCATTTTTCCGAAAAAAGAGGTAGAAAAAGCGGCGCATGTAATTGCGCCGCTTTGCATCGAAAAGAAAAAACTCTCAAAGCTTATTCGTCAATATTCTCAAGGAAGGTGTTCTCGTCAAATTCAAAGTTCTCGTCGTCATCGTCGGCCGTAACGGTTGCGATCGGATCGTCATAAACGGCAGCCGCTTCCTTCGGATTCAGCTGCTGATAAAGCTCCTGACGGTTCGCAGCAACAACGTCGTAGTTCTCCTTCAGGGAAGAAATCAATCCGTCGAAATGATCTCTTGCCGAGGAGTAAGCGTTGTTCAGGATCTTCTCCATATCGGTCATGATGTCATTCGCATAGCTGAGAGCACCGGTACGGATCTGCGTAGCGTCGTTGTTGGCGCTTGAAAGCATCTCTTCTGCCTCGCCGCTTGCGGAAGCAACCATCTCGTTGGCACGCGCGTATGCCTGCTGCATGATTTCATGCTCGCTGACAAGCTGTCTCGCCTTTGCCTTTGCCTCCTCAATGATCTGCTCAGCCTTCTCCTCAGCACTGGCAATGATGGAATCACGGTTTGCGATAATCTTCTGATATCTGCGGATTTCATCGGGGGTTCTCTGCTTGAGCTCATCGAGCATCTCGAAGAGTTCCTCTTTATTTACGGCAACTTTGCCGGGCTGAAGCTTAATCGGCTTGCAACCTTCCAAATACTCGCAGATTCCGTCAATCAACTGTTCAAGACGATTCACCATGGCGTTTCTTCTCCTTTTACTCTTTTCTTATGTTACGCATTCTGTTCGCAAAAAAGCGATTATTGTCTCTTTAGCTTGTCGTAGATGTCCTGCATGACTTCCTTCGGAACAAGTTTGCTGATATCGCCGCCGAAATGGGCGATTTCCTTTACGATGCTGGAACTCAGGTAGGAGTACTGCACGCTCGTCGTAAGGAAGATCGTATCGATATTCGAATCCAGCTTGTGGTTCAGCTGCGCGATCTGAAGTTCGTACTCAAAGTCCGTTACGGCCCGAAGTCCTCTTACCAGTATCCGTGCGTTCTTTTTGCGGGCAAATTCGACCGTCAGCCCGTCAAACGTCTCAATCTCCACATTCGGGATATTCTTCGTTACGCGGCGGATCAGTTCCACTCTCTCCTCAGCCGTAAACGAAGGCGTCTTACTCGTATTATTCAAAACGCCGATGATCAGCTTGTCCACGATCCGGGACGCTCTCTCGATGACATCGAGGTGTCCGAGCGTGATCGGATCGAAGCTGCCGGCATAGATTCCGACTTTCATCTATACTCCTTCGGACAGGAACCAGTGGCAGTTCGTCTTGTATTCCTTGACGCGGTCGACACGGTATCCGAGTCCGTTTATTTCATCAATATCCGTCTTGGAAGAGACCTCAACGATCACGGTCGCATCTTCCTTCAAAAGCTTATATTCCGAAAGCAGGCGGAGTGCCGTGAGTTCGAGTTCCTTTCCGTAAGGCGGATCTAAGAACACGATATCGAACTTCCGTCCCTCGTTACGCATCCGCATAAGCGCCGCCGTAAAATCCGACGCGTACACGGTAGCCTGATCGGCAAGCTTCGTATGATTCAGGTTATTCTTAATGCAACGGATCGCCTCCGAAGACGAATCCGCGAAGCAGCAATACTTCGCGCCGCGGCTCAGAGCCTCGATCCCGATCCCGCCGCTTCCGGCAAATAAATCAAGGAATACGGCGTCCGCAACCTGCGGCTGCAGGATGTTGAAAAGCGTCTCCTTAATCATGTCCGAAGTCGGTCTCGTGGAGAGTCCTGCCGGCGTTTCGAGCTGTAATCTCCTTGCCGTTCCGGCGATAACTCTCATTGCAAACTCCTCCTGAATAACACACACTACCATTGTAGTATAGAATACATAACTTTGTCAATAGCGCGAAGCAAAAAAACTGACCATAAAAGCACAAAAATTCAGCGTTCCCGCCCTCTTCTAAGGCTTACGCAAGCGCCATCTGGTTCTCAATCGTCGTAAGCGCGGAAGCAAGCTCCGGCATCTCGATTTCCTCGACGCGTCCGCGGTCCACAAGCGCTGCAGCGGCAGGCACGATCGGAAGCTTCGCGAGCACTCTCGTGCCGTACTTTTCTGCCACTTCTTCGATATGGCTCTCGCCGAATACGCTCATCTTCTCACCGCAGTGATCGCATACGAGATAGCTGTAATTCTCAATGATTCCGAGGATCGGAATGTTCATCATCTTCGCCATGTTTACGGCCTTGCCGACGATCATCGAAACAAGGTCCTGAGGGCTCGTTACGATAACGATGCCGTCAAGCGGAAGCGACTGGAATACCGTAAGCGGAACGTCACCGGTTCCGGGCGGCATATCCACGAACATGTAGTCCACATCGCCCCAGAACACGTCGGTCCAGAACTGCTTTACGGTGCCCGCGATCACGGGTCCGCGCCAGATAACCGGAGCATCCTCATCCTCCATCAGAAGGTTGATGCTCATGATCTTCACGCCGGTGTTTCCGACAACCGGAACGATTCCTTCATCGGTTGCGTATGCGGGTCCCTTTACGCCGAATGCCTTCGGAATGGACGGTCCCGTAATATCCGCGTCAAGAACCGCGCTCTTGCGGCCCTTCTTCTGCATCGCGGAAGCAAGAAGCGACGTAACGAGAGACTTTCCCACGCCTCCCTTTCCGCTCACAACGCCGATCACGCGCTTAACCTTGCTCTGCGCATTGAGCGGTGCCTGCATATCGTTATTCTGTGAAGCATGCTCATGATGCTCCGTCTGCTTCGAGCTGCAGTTCAGGCTGCAGGTGGAACAGTCATGGGTACATTCCTGGGTGTTTTCTAATTGTTCGCTCATAGTTTCTCCTTTTCCGCCCCTGGGGCGGTCCTTTCGTAATTCCGTGTTATCCGCGGGTTAAAGCCTTTCGGCGGTTACTCTTTCTTACGCGCTTTCGTTCTTACGAAGCTGCTTTCTGACACGCGTTCCGACCAGGTCCGCAAGCACCAGCTTAACAAGGTCCGGCAGGACAAACGGAATCACGCACAGCATCAGTATCGCCCAGACGGTCCGTCCGTTCGCGTATTTCGCCGCGAACCATGCGGTTCCCGCCGCGTAGCAGGCAAGCAGGCCGGCGATCATGACGATCCATTTGCGGACAAAACCCTTCTCCGCCTGCTTCTCAAAAAGCCAGTAGATCAGCGCTGTCAGCAGGAATCCCGCGAGGTATCCTCCGGTCGGTCCGAGCAGACGGTGCACGCCGCCCTGGAACCCGGTAAATACCGGCAGCCCGACTGCTCCCATCAAGAGATAGAGGGCAACGGAAATCGTTCCGCGCATTCCTCCGAGTATCCGAAGCGCCGCGAATACGGCAAATGTCTGTAAGGAAAACGGAATCGTCATCGGGATCATGATCTGCGAACAGATGATGATCACAACGGTCATCAGCGCGGTCACGGTCATATCTACGGTCTTGCTTTTCATTTCTATAGGCCTTTCTTACACAGCAAATAAGGCGTTGCTGTTGCACAACGCCTTACAGTATAGCACACCTTTATACAATAAACAAGAATCATCTACGCCATCCGTTTGCGGGGCGCGCTGCTGTAGTGCGCGCGGTGCACGAGGACGGAAAGAAGGATCAGAACCAGGATGAAACCGGTCTGAATTCCGAGTGCCAGTCCGGCCTCGCCGGCGTTGAACGGAATGTCGCCGTTCACCATGCGGACCAGCCGCACATACCAGTAAGCGGGAAGGAACTGCGCGACGCTTAAGACGCCGTTTCCGAGAAGCGCCTGGTCGACGAATACGCCGCACAGGAAGCACATTCCGAGGGAACAGAGCTGCGTCATCAGATTCACTACCGTCTCGCTCGGAGCGAACTCCGAGATGAACAGCGCAAGTACTCCGGAGAACAGCGCGAACACAAGGCTGTTCAGTACGACGAGCCACAGCCGTCCCGAATACATCACGCCGTTAATGGCGCCGCCGGCAACGACAAATACGAGCCAGATCATGCCGACATAGAGAGCGCTCGCCGCGAAGATCTGCATCGTGTACGAACTCGGGCGGATGCCGGAACAGTCGGTCCGGAACCGGATGTCCTTCTTACTCATTACGATCAGCGCGGGGCAAAGCATATTTAAGATCACGCAGAGAAGGATGTACGGCATGTACCGGAAGAATATCAGCAGCATCTCGTTCGGACTCTTCTCTTCCTTCTGGATCATCTCCACATCCGCATCGTCGGTAAACATTATGACGGTCAGGTCCGCAGCCCTCTGGGAGCTTTCCCCGAGCTGCCGGTAAGCGCCGTATGCGGTGACAAATTTGTTGATCAGCATCCGGACGTTGGCCGTCGCATAGCTTTCGTGAATGTGCCGGGTTTCAAGCAGTCCGTCGGTCTCTCCTGCCGAAAGCCTCTCCGCGAATCCCTTCGGAATCGTCACTGCGTAATCCACGGTCGTATAGTAAAGAGCATCGGTCAGGTCGTCCTCGCTCGCAAGCGGCGGGATAATGACGTTTCCTTTTCCGAGAATCTCCGCAAGCGCGCGGCTTTCGTCCGTATCGTCGAGGTCTTCGACGACCATCTTCAGCTGCGTCTTCTCCCAGGCGCTTTCGCTCGCCTCGGTCCTGGTCATCATCATTCCCACAAGAAAGAACAGAACGATGTAGATGACCGCCGCCGGGAATTTGCTTTTCAGAATCTTAAGAAATGCCTTAAAGACTTGCATATTTCTTCCTCCTTGAGAACAGCACGCCGAGCACGACAAATGCGACGATGTAAATCACCATGCCGAGTACCTTCGTAAAGAACCGGCGGTAATCGCTGTACATATTCAGACAGTAGAAGCTGTCCGAAATGATTGCGACCGGATTGACCCGGTTGATCCAGGGCGCCTTCTCCGCGATAATGCCTTTGATGTTGCCCATCATAAGTCCGCTTAAGAAGCACAGAACCATCGAGCAGGAAAGCAGGATCGCGCTTTTGATTTCATACTTAAGCCGGCCGATCGATCCGCCGAAGAACCCGAGCGCCACACCGAGACATCCGCTCAGAACAGCTGCCGCGTACAGCAGGAACATGTTCCCGCCGAAATTGATCCGGAGCACGAACTTCAGAAAGGTCACGCAAAGCACCATGCTGACGCCCTGCGCGACGCAGCTTCCGAGAAACGCCGCCGGGAGGTGCTTGAACTTCGGTGTCGGCGAGCAGTTCTTTCTCGCGCCGAGCTCCGACTGATTGGCCTGGCTGCCGGTCGCGACGTGAAGTCCGGTCAGCGAGCCGCAGATTGCAACCATCGCGATCAGGTTGTAAAAATACTGCACATATACGTCCGGGTTGTCCGCCGCAGGGGAAACGTCCCGGCACGCGTCGACTTCCTTACTGAGTTCCGCTATCACGTTCCGCATCTTAGCCTCATCACCGGTTTCCATAGCCTGCCGGATCACGGTATCATACATGTTGCAGCGGGATACGATTTCCTCAAGGATCGACTGCCTGATGCCTTTGCCCGAAACCTGCAGGGAAGCACCGCCGTCCACTACGATAATACCGCACACCTTGCCGTCGAGAAGCAGTTCCTTAGCATACTCTTCGTCCGTATGCGTGATGGCAAGCGCGGCGTCATCGCCTTCCCCGAGCGTGTTGAAAACCTCACTGAGGACAACGCTCCCCTCGGCATTCACAACCGCGACCGGGATGGATTTAAACATATCGTTATTGGAATAAATGGATCCGAATGCGACCTTGAAGAGCGTTCCGAGAACGATCGGGAACAGCATCAGCCACATGATGAATTCCTTTTGCCGCAGGACCATTTTCAATTCGTATTTGAAGTTATGTAAAAACATGGTCTACTCCTATTCCTTCGAATCGCGAAGTGCCTTTCCGGTGATTTCGAGAAAGACGTCATTGAGTGTCGGAAGTTCCGAATATACGCGGCCGAACCCAAGTTCAGCCTCCTGTAAAACCCCGAGGATGCGGATCAGATTGTGCCGTCCGCCCGAGCAGCGTACCGTCAGCTTGTTTCCGTCGTATTCGGTCTCGTAAACGTGCGGCTGCGAAGCGATCTTCGCGCGGACGTCCTCGGGCAGTTCAAGGATCTCGATTGTTACGCTTTCGGTGTTTCGGATCATGCTCTTCAGCTCGTCCTTCGTGCCTTCCGCAACCTTGCGCCCCTTATCCATGATTGCGATTCGCGTGCAGATCTGCTCAACCTCTTCCATGTAGTGCGAAGTGTAGATGACCGTCGCGCCCTCGCGGTTCAGCTCCTGGATGCCTTCGAGGATGCGGTTACGGCTCTGCGGGTCAACCGCCACCGTAGGCTCGTCGAGGATGATCAGCTTCGGCTTGTGCGCGATTCCGCAGGCGATGTTGAGTCGTCTTAAAAGACCGCCCGACAGCTTCTTCGGCCGGAAGTTTTCGAAATCCTCAAGGCCGACAAATTTGATTGCCCAGTCGACACATTCCTTTCGCTTCGCCTTATCGAGCACGTACAGTCCGCAGAAATAATCGATGTTCTCGCGTACCGACAGCTCGTCGATGACCGCGACGTTCTGCATGATCACGCCGATCTGACTCTTCGTATCGTAGCTGACCGGCGTCATCTCCTTACCGAACACTTCGATGTCTCCTTTGTCGTAAGAAAGAAGCGACAGCAGGCAGTTGATCGTCGTCGTCTTGCCGGAGCCGTTCGGACCGAGCAGTCCGAAGATCTCTCCTTCCTTGATCTCTAACGAAAAATGATCGAGCGCCACCAGTTCGCCGTAACGCTTTACCAGGTTGTCAATCTTTACTACAGTAGGTTTCATGTGCATCCTCACTTTCGTATTCCGCGCGACCTCCCCCGGCCGCTTTCCTTGTTTCTGACATAAGAATAGCGCGGACCGAAGCCCGCGCCAAGTGTATGATGTCATGATTTGGTTGTGACAAATGTCACATGATGCCGTCCGTGCCCCATGACAGGGGTCATCCGGCCTTTGTCCGCTCTGCGGACCGTTCCCGGAAAAGGTTACTCCGTCGGTTCCGTACTCTTCGCGGGAGTTTCGAACAGTGCGCGGAATTCCGCAGCCGCTTCCGGTCCGACATAGATGCAGTCGCCGTAGCTTCCGCCGATTCCGAAGATATATCCGCCGCTGTAGAGATAGAACTCCAAACCTGACGCATTCGCAGGTTCGATCAGCGTGTTATGTACGTATCCTGTCAGAAGCAGTTCTCCGAGCGGATGCTCCTTACAGAATGCCTGCGCCCAGTCCTTGCCTTCCTTGGGATCTTCCGGCGAATCGTAGCGGGATATCCAGGAATCCCACAACTGACGCTCCCTGTCCGCGTATTCATCGAAGAACGGGGTGTCCTTAAAGAAATCGTTCGGCATGTCCTTCAGCTCGTAAACCGGAGATTCGGCGTTCTTTAAGAGGATATTCACCACCTGCTCCATATTCACGGCGGAATTCGAATAAGTTGCCGGATAGCCGTTGACCATAACCTTATACGTTTTATCCATCTTGAAATACGTATCGATCGGCATATTTTCACGAAGCTCCGCAACATTCGAAACATCCGGAACAATGCCTCCGAATACGATGTACTTCTGAAGGTCTTCATAGAAAACCGCAACCGCATACGAAGTCTTCACACCGGGAATTTCGTAAACGTCCACGTCATTCTCAATATCTACGAGTTCCAGATGCTCAATGCCTTCCTCCGTAACAATCTGCTCAACGGTATCGCTGACCTTATAGGTTCCGATCTTTCCGCCGACCTTTGTACACTCGGTGTACTGGCCGACGTAGGTCCGGCCGTTAAAATCAAGGGTGCCCGGCAAATTCGAAAACGCTTCCAATGTTTCCTTGCTCAAAGGTGTTGTCTGAGCCTCCCCCTGCACAAACGGCGACGCAGCGGTATATCCGGTCTTTTCGGATTCCTTCCCCTTTGCCTTCTTCTGAACCGCCTTCACCGCGACAATTCCTCCCGCGACGATTACCGCCAGCGCCACACCCGCCGCGATCATCGCAGGCAGCGAGTTCCAGGCCGCGAACGTGCGCTTTTTCGTGCCTCTTTTCAGAACCGTCTTGCCGGCAATCCCTTCCGAAGCTTCGAGCACGTATTTATCATCGACATCCGTTAAAGCTTCCAGTATATCCAGTTCATTCATCTTCTTCCCTCCCGAAGCGCTTTCTGCAGCTTCTTCTTCAATTGATACAACCTGTTGCTGACATACTTCTCATCCTTTCCGAGCTGCGCGGCGATATCCGTCACGGAACAGTTATACCAGTACCGTTTCAGAAAGATCATCCGCTTTTCCCTGGAAAGTTTTCGCAGAAAATGCTCCAACGTGTCCTTCAATTGTCCCCGGTCCGCCTCTTCCTTGAGACGGCTGTCCGGAATGCATTCGGAAAGTTCCTCGAATGAGGTGATGACGGTTTCCCCGCCGCGCTTCTTCGCGAGATTGCTCCGTAAACGCGAGATGGCAAGGTTTCGTACCGTCTTGGCGAGATACGCCTTCAGATTGTCCGGCTCCGTTTTCGGAATGCTGTCCCATGCGCGCAGATAGGTGTCGTTCACGCATTCCTCCGCATCCTGGAAATCCCTCAGTACTCCCGACGCTATCGCATGCAGATAGGCGCCGTATATTCGCTGGGTCTCCCGGACGGCTTCCTCGGAGCGGTCCTTGAATAGTTGAATGATTCGATTGTCTTCCGGTGTTCTCTTCTCAGCCACAGTAACTCCTTTTCGGACATGTTGCCGCTTTTTCTGTTCTCACAAAAACAGACGCAGAAAAACTCCGGATTTCTTATTTTACGATTTCATCAATTGTGGAAATTGTGGAAAATGCGCCGCCGTTCTTCGCGATGATCTCCCGCATCTTCGGCAGCTCGAAGTAGTTGATATAACAGATGAGGGTCGTATTTTCCCCTGAGATCAGGCCGTACGAATTCATGAGTGTACAGGTCTTGTTGAGCTCGTCGCGGATCTCCTGCGCCATCTTCTTCGCGTCCTTCGTGATGATCGTCACCTGCTTGATGGCTTCGAAACGGTCCGTAAAATGGTTGATGACCGACGTCGCCACAACGTACACGAGAAGGCTCATCAGAGCGGCGTTCCGGTTGATCAGAAGAAATACCGCAAGGTATACGCACGCGTTAAATGCAATCAGAATATAGGTCATACTGAAGCTCTGTCCGGTCTTGTCGGAGAGCTTTCTTACGACGATGTTCGCGAAGATTTCCGATCCGTCGATACAGCCGCCGCACCGGAGGATCATCGCAAGTCCCGCTCCGAGGATCGCGCCGCCGAAGACAACCGCGAGGAAATGCTCCGTGTTGAGTTCGAACGGGATCCATTTGAACAGTTCAAGCCCGAGCGTGTAGACCGCCGACCCGAGCACTGCCGCAAGGCCGAACATCTTCCCTAAGATGACAAATGCGAGCACAAGAAACGGCAGGAACACCGCCGCCACGCAGAGCGAAAGGTTCCATCCGGTCAGCTTGCTGATAAGGATCGCGATGCCCGCCGTACCGTAGTCGATCGCGTCGTTCGGAATCAGAATGCACACGACCGAAAAGCTCGCCATCAGCGCGCCGATGATAATGCCGAGTGAGGCAAAAAAGTACCCGATCCTTCTCTTTGAATTCATAGAGCGTTCCTCCGTAATTCATTGCATTTGTCCATGCATAAACTATATCACGGAAGTTATGGGAATATCAAGATTTCCTTGAGTTTCCCGCGTGCGTATTTTATAATCGTATGAGATGCATGCGGAGCGGCCGGATTCCGTCCGGTCAGTGCCGCAGCGGATATCCGAGAGGAATTCCGTCCGGCAGGTACCGCATCGAACATGTAATAAAAGGAGTCCGGATGAACCGACTGTACGAAAAACTCGCGATCCTGCTCTTATGTCTGCCCGGTTTTCTGCTGGCAGGCACTGTTGCCGTGCCCGTACTGGCGTTTCTTTTCGCCGTGATCGTATCGAGCACTGTGCAGCTCTTCAGCGGGCGGAAAGCGGTCTGGGTGCTCCTTTTCGCAGCGTCCGCGCTCTGCGGCGCCGTGCCGATCCTCGCGTGCGCTCTTCCGCTCTTTTTATACGATTCGATCCGCGAGAAGAAATGGTGGCTCGTCCTCCCCGGCATCTCCGTGGTCGCGAGCATCGGTGCTCTCTCGCTTCCGCAGATTCTCTGCATTCTGACCGGCCTGACCGTTACGCTGATGCTTGTGCTTCGTATGACCAGCCTGGAGGATTCGGTCGGAAGACTTACCGAACTGCATGACAGCATTACCGAGAAGAACGTACAGCTCGCCGAGCAGAACAAACGCCTCTTCGAGGCGCAGGACAGCGAGGTCCGCGTTGCCACATTGAAGGAGCGGAACCGCATTGCCCGTGAGATTCATGATAACGTAGGACACCTTCTGACACGCTCCATCCTGCAGACCGGAGCGATTCAGATTCTCAATAAAGACCCGTCCCTGCAGGAGCCTCTCAACGAGCTCAAAACGACGCTCGACGGCGCCATGACAAGCATCCGCGAAAGCGTCCACGATCTGCATGACGATTCGATCGATCTGAAACGCGTGCTTCAGGAAATGGCGGACGCCGTGACCGGCGAGAACGGTGCGGACGGCTCTCCCGCTTCCCGCTTCGTCATCAGCCTCCAGTATGATGCCTCGCCGAATATTCCGGGCGACATTAAGCTCTGCGTCGCGGGTATCGTAAAGGAAGGCATCTCGAACGCCGTAAGGCACTCGAACGGCGATGAGATCGATATCATTTTTCGTGAGCATCCGGGCTTTTACCAGCTGCTCATCGAGGATAACGGAAAGAACAAGGAACAGACCGAATTCAGCGGCGGCATCGGTCTTCGGAACATGGAGGACCGCGCGAAAAATGTGGGCGGGCGCATTTCCTTTACCGCATCCGCGCAGGGCTTCCGCGTATTTCTGACGATACCGAAGCAGGCATGATCGTATTCGATAGAAACAGGTAACTGCGGCATTAAATAAAAAAACCGCGGCAACGTAAAAACCGCTGCCGCAGCCGATCGATTCATAAAAAGGAGACGCACATGAACATAGTTGTGATTGATGACGACCGCCTCGTGGCGCTGTCGCTTAAGACCATTCTTGAGAGCACCGGAAGCATCCGCGTAATCGCTACCGGCCATAGCGGCGAGGACGCGATCCGCCTCTATGACGAGAACACGCCGGAAGTCATTCTCATGGATATCCGCATGGAAGGCATGACCGGGCTTGAAGCCGGCGAAGTGATCTTAAAGGCGCATCCCGACGCGAAGATTCTCTATCTCACGACCTTCTCCGACGATGAATACATCATCAAGGCGCTCAACATCGGCGCCAAAGGATACATCTTAAAGCAGGACTTTGCCGCTATCGCGCCGGCGCTGGAAGCCGTCATGCGCGGCCAGACCGTCTTCGGCGACAAGATCATCGGCAAGCTGCCCGAACTGATGAAGGCCTCCGATTCGTACGATTACGAGGCACACGGCATCACCGACAAGGAACGCGAGATTCTCGAACTCGTTGCCGAAGGTCTTTCGAACCGCGAAATCGCCTCAAAGCTCTTCCTAAGCGAAGGCACGGTGCGCAACTACTTAAGTTCTCTTCTCGATAAGCTGCAGCTCCGCGACCGCACGCAGCTGGCAGTATACTACTATACGGAGATTAAGAAATAGCAGCCGGTGTACTGCTGCGTATGGATAAAAAACAGGGGGACGGCTTTTTGGTCCGTTCCCTGTTTTATGTTAAAGCGTATTTTTATTGTCCGTCCGTTGTCTCATCCTTCGCCTCCGAAGGTTCCGCAGGCTGCGAACCGGAGTCATCCGAAGCATTGTCCTTTCCGGCATCCCCGGTTGTATCCGCAGGCACACCGGCGTTCTTCCGCTTCAGCGCGCATACTGCGAGAACAGCCGCCGTCACAAGCACGACGCAGAGCGGAATGATCCAGAATAATGGGCTTAACGGCTCGTCTTTCTGCGCGATGTTTTTCGTATCTTTCTCTCCGGCTTCGGCCTGTCCATCGTCCGCTTCGGGAGTTCCGGTCAGAACCGCAGGTTCTTCGGTAGGCTCCGTCGCTTCCGTCGGAACAGCCGTAGGCGTAGGAGTCGGTGTCGGCGTAACCGAACCTATCTCTTTGATTTCCACCTGAATCGTAACATCATAATACGGCAGAGTAAAACTGTAGTACGGAGCGTTATACTCCCTGGAAACATCTGTCTCTTTTGAGAATGCCGAATACACTTCATACCCGTCTGCGGGAATGATCTGATACTTCTGCTCGGGCATAAAGCCGCCTCCGGGCTTTTTCGTTTCCGTTAAAAACCCGATCATCGCTTTGTCCGCATTTTCCCCGATCAGATTGATCGAATATACCGTCTTCTGTGTCTTGGAATCGAAGAATGTGATGTCATGATTAATTCCGCCCGTAACGGCAGGAACGGTGACCGTATCATAACCGAGACTGCATGTGGAAAGGTATCCGCTCTCAATGGAAAAGTCCGCGCTTCCGTTCCCGTCAAGGTCATACTGCTCTTCATTGTCCGGCATACGGTAAGGCTCGAGGTTCTTTTTCAAAAGCTCAGCGTTCTTCGCTGAAGTGTACAAATCCGGCCATTCATCTATCACATACCGATCGTCGCCGAAATCCACCGTTATCGGCCAGAATGGGCCGTCATTCTGCCCCTCGGTAACATAAGTATTTACGCTTCGCAGTTTACACGGACAGGCTGCCGTTCCCGCATACGCCGTACCGATATAGACGTCATCCGTACCGTCACCGTCAATATCATAAAACCCTTCATGATAATCCGCCGGCGAACACCATGTTTCATTGAACATGGATTCCATCACACAGTTCCCGACATTTCCCAAGCGCCCTTCGCTGTAAATATCACAGTAGGCGGAATACTTAAACGTCGCTGCCTTCTGTTTTTCAATCACCGGGGTGAGAGTGATGTCCGATGCGGGCATAACATATTCCCAGAATATTGGTAAATCTGAAAACTGCTTCCCAAAATCAAAAAACCCGGACTTCAAATTCTTCAGGTACTGTCCTTTGGGAAGATCTATACTGAAATAGAGTATTTCTCCCGGAACGGCACCCGTTACCTCCTCAAGTCTTGCTTTCCCGTCGTTGTCCCTGACATAACGGCAGGCTTTTCCTTGTTCGGCAGTGATCTTATACTCATTCTTAATCTCCTTAAGGTTTCCGGTCTTGACAACCACTTTCGTAATATGTTCCTTCTCGGAGGGCAGGTCATAATCTGCCTGCTTATAAGCCGCACGAATCTTATCCATGCTTGATGTGACCGTTACATCTCCGGTAAGACTCCAGCCCGGCAGAGGAGTGAATACATAATAATGGGACTCGGGATAAAAATACGGATTCCAATACGTACAGGCAATGTCCAGCGTGCCGTCCCCATCGACATCCATCTTACTGTCCACACCGTCCCACTCAACAGCATATCCGAGGCTCTCGCATACGAATGCCACTTCGTCCCCATACCTCTCGGATTCAAACCCGATAATAGCCGCGCCCTGACTAAGATCAATCACAAGTCCTCCGCCGTCATTTTCCTTTGCGGAAGTCTTTCGGACGGTCATCCCGCCAGTAATCAGCGTTATCAGCATCAACATCGAAACAATTCTCTTCATCTTCACCCTCCATTGCCCCGGTTCCTGCCGGAGCAAAATAATTATACCACTGCGAAGTCCCGTCGTGCAATCCCGAAACACGGATGCCGTCCATCGGAAATAAGACTTCCCAGGCACCCTTTCACTTTACAAATCCGCCGTAACCGAATACAATAAAACCATATGGATTAAAGGGGGGTTATGCCATGCTTCTGCTCTTCTATCTGACAGTGATGACAATCTACGCATTTGTCTTATTCGGCATCGATAAGAGGCGTGCGACCAAAGACACGAAGCACCGCATTCCCGAGCGCAAACTGATCGCTTTCACCGTGCTCGGCGGCGCCATCGGCAGCGGCCTCGGCATGGTAATCTTCTGGCATAAAGTCAACAAGAAGAAGTTCTACATCACCGTTCCGGTCTTCGTTATCCTGACGCTTCTCGTTACCGGCGCGTGCTTCTATATGAATCTCCATCTGACCGTCAGCGAATACGAATACGTAAGTGAGGAAATCCCTCCGAAGCTCGACGGCTGCCGCATCGTTCAGGTATCCGATCTGCATAACCAGTTCTACGGCTTTCACGAGCAGGCTCTGACGAATCGTATCGCGGAGCTGAAGCCCGACATTATCGTTGTTACGGGCGACGTCGTCGACTGCCATTTCACCAACTATAAGCTTGCTCTCCGGTTCTTCGAGGGCGCCGTAAAGATTGCCCCCGTCTACTACGTGACGGGCAACCACGAGGGCCGGCTCTCCGGCAAGCGCTACGAAGATTTTAAACGGCAAATGGATGAACTCGGCGTTCACCGGATCGACAATACCAAAGTCGAGCTGGAAGGACTGACGATCATCGGCATCGGCGACGACGATCTCGCCGTGCCGCCGAGGGAACTGCAGACCGACGAAGGCTTCTGCATCTGCCTTGCGCACGAGCCGATGTACTATAACCGCTATCTCGCTCTCGGGGCGGACATCGCATTTGTCGGCCATATGCACGGCGGACAGATCATCATTCCCGGCAAGGGCGGCTTCATCTCGCCTGACTTCACCTTCTTCCCGGAGCTTTACGCGGGCGCGCACGATTATACTTTGAAAACCGGGCAGGCGATGACGATGTACATCAGCCGCGGTCTCGGCAACAGTGTCCTGCCGCTTCGCATAAACAATTATCCGGAACTGGTAGCGGTAACGCTCCGAAGCGCTGCTGCCAGGTAATCCGAAACGATTTTACATCGATTTAAGGTAAATGATATTGACATTTGCCACTTGTTATGATATCTTGACCCAAATGGCTGACCGGGCACGGTAAAAACCGCTCCGGCCGGCTTCTCAGGAGGATTCCATGAAACAGAGAACCATTGTGGAAATGATGCTTTCCGCCTGCCCGAACTGCGGCGAGGCCAATACCGTCGAAGGCGAATTCTGCCGCCGCTGCGGCTCTTCGATGGTTGTCCGCGAGCGTCTGCTCAAAGAACTCGAGGAAGGCATTATGCCCGAAGGAGAGGCTCCCACGTACCCGATGTTGGAGTCCACTGTTTCTCCGGCAGACCGCATTCCTCTCACATGGAAGCTGTTTTACCTCGGGCTTATGGTTGTAAGCACTTTTCTGGCTTCCGTTACGCTTGCTCTTGATCCGTCAAAGTATTTCGCCGCGCTGACCATCTTTGTGATGGGATGTCTGTTTATGATTGTTGCTTTCCTTTATGTTGAAAACAACCGCTATCTTACAAGCCGTGAACTGAAAAAACACGGAGAACGTATTAAAGGTGTCGTCATCGGCTACCGCCGCCAGATAATCCCGATTACCGTGCAGCACGGCAGTTCGCTCGTACCGCAAAGCAAGATTGTTCTTACCGTACAGGTATTTGCTAAAATCAACGATGTCAACACGATTGTCATTATGCAGGCTCCCGACGGTGTCTCTGAGATTACGCATCCGCGCGGAACCGAAGTAACCATCGCCGGATTCAGGAAACAATTCATTATGCTTGTATAGCCTGATTCATTACTCATATTACTGAATTTCCAACGGAGTGAAACATGAAACCGAGAGCTGTCATTGAACTCTTACAATCGACCTGTCCGGAATGCGGCGAGCCGCAATCCGGGGAAGCCAATTACTGCTGCCGCTGCGGAAACCTGCTGGTATCCTTAGACTCTGTCTCCGAAGAAGTTTCCGAGAAGGATATGAAAGCTTTGGCGACAGCTTCCGAGGCGTCCGTCGTTTCTGACGTAATGTCTGCGCCGCACATTACATTTCTTGACTGTCTCCTTGTCCTCGGTATCCCGTCTCTCCTGGCACTGGTAGGGGCTTATCGGTTTATGCTTGACTACCCGGGCATGAAAACCACGATCTTCCTGATGGAAGCGGTATTTGTTCCGGTCTACATGGTGCTTCAGTTTCTGATCGTATGCCGCCCGTTCCTTCGGTTCCGCTCGATCCTTCGCAATGGCCGCCGCTTACCGGCCGTTGTGCTTGGCTACAGCTCGTGTATGAATCACAGCATGACCGGAGACGATAAGAACGGCTTAACCATCTACCCTACCGTAAAGGTTCTTACAAAGATTGACGGTGTTGACCGGAGCATTGTCTTCTACGTGCCCGACAACATGAGTGAACAGCAGTTTCCGGTCGGCACTGAGATCACTATCGTCGCCGGCGACAAAGGCTACATCATCGACCCGAAAAACCTTAATAAGGAACGGGCCGCAAATGCTCCGCAGCCCTCGGACGCAGCAGCCGTTAAACGGCTTGAAAGTCTGAATGACATTGACCCTCTGACGGGCCTTCCGGTAAGCCGCGGAACGAGACGGTAACCAAAGGATCCCGCATAACATATGTACGTAAAGGAAGGAATCCATGAAGAAGCTCACCACTATTGAAATGACGCTCACAACCTGCCCGAACTGCCTGTCAGAAAATGACGGGGCTGCCGCGCAATGCAGCCGCTGCGGGCATAATCTGGTTGTCAAAGAGCGAATCATTGAGGATGTCGACGATTCGATCATGCCCGAAGCAGAGAAAACCGACTGTCCGCGCATCAATTCGCCGGTCTTTCCGCCCGAGTATCCGGGGACGGATACTACGTCACTCGTAGCCACATTCATCTTATTCATTATTTCAATCATCTTTCTATATCCTTCATTGGGGTTACTCATTCCGGCGAAACTGACCTTTCGAATCGTTTCAGTAATCTGTTTTCTTGGAATGATCGCTGTTTTTGTGATGTTAGCCCCGAAATGTTATGTATTCCGGATTCCGCTGATTCTCTTCCGGCAATGGCGCTGCCGGCGGACCATAGCGCTCGGGTGCCGCTATGACGCTGAAATCCTCGGATACGGAAGGCGCGATATCGATCCGCGCGCAAGTAAGGTAATCAACCACGGCACAATGAGTGTTCTTACCAAAATAGACGGTGTGGAAACCATTGTCACTTTCCTGACTCCCACAGGAGTTTCCTCTATGACGCATCCTGTCGGAGAGCATGTTGCCATCATCGGTTACGGCCGATATTTTACCCTGTATCATTAATCGGAGGTTTATCCATGAAAACCCGCTCGATTGTTGAATATCTGCATACAACCTGCCCGAATTGCGGCAGCCCCTGCGAAGACGGTGCGAAATACTGCTACCCCTGCGGAGCTTCCCTCATTGAAAGGAGCGAAACGCGCAGCGATCTTGATCCGCAGTTTTTGAAGAAGATAACCCGATCCCGGAAGGCCGATATCATATCCACCATCCTTCCGATCATGAACCGTCCGAGAGACTACTTTACCGACATCAGCATTGTTGTGTTATTCTATCTTGTAATTGCCGCACTCGCAGTTGTCAGTATAGAGAATGAACTGTTGTCCCGCGAATTTGCCATGGATGCTCTCCTCGGATTTCTTCTGCCGATTGTAGCATTTGCGTCAGGTATTTATGTACTCTTTCAGGGAACCGCAGAGGAAAACCGGATGGCCTACAAGGATATCCGTAAGAACGGTTCCGCCCATCCCGCCGTCGTCTTAGGTTACGGCAAAGGCATGTGTTATCTGAACCCTAAGAACGGTATCCCCGGAAAGCCCGCTCTCCTTCCCTGCGTGAAGGTTCTGACGAAGATTGACGACATCGACATGACCGTTGTCCTCTTCATTCCGAGCGCGTTTGATCCCGGCTCGCATCCGCCCGGATCCGAGATTACGATTGTCGGGTATGAGAATCAGTTTCTGGTGAAGATGTGGGAATAAAATAACGGTGGAGGCTCCGCTGACCGGAGTTTCCACCGTTTTATTCGTTCTGTAAGTTAAGTTTCGCATCGCAAAAGCGATGATCCATCATCGGTTCCCGAAATCCATCACCTTACGCATATTGTCGGCGGCAAATCGGAATACACTGACAGAAGCGTCAAATTTGCTCTTCGCGCCGGTCCACTCGCTGTGATACATATAAACGGAGCTGTCGCGTCCGCCAGCCGTGTACGCAGTCAGGTCCGAAAGCGCCGTGCAGCACTCCTTGAGCGAGGTGTGCATCACCTTGCACTCAACCGGAACGTCGTCAATATTGTTAAATTTCTCCATGAGTGCGGCTTCCGCTTCGGCAAGCTGCTTCTGGCGTGCGTCGAACTCCTCATCATTCCGCAGGCGGTCAAGCGCCTCGGCGTAATCCGTGAAGAATTCGCCGTTCTCGTCCTTCGTATAGCGGTCGGTATCGGCACTGCTCTTCTTCGAGGTCACATTTGTCCAGACCTCCTCAAGTAACGCGCACTGGCTCTGCGCAATCGCGGATGCCTGTTCGAGATCCCCCAGCAGGTTCTCCGCCTTCTCAAGATACGCTTCCTTGGACGCGTTGCGGTCACTCTTTTTATTCGAGAACCCGCCCTTCATGTCTTTCATCTTCTGCGTCACCATGTAAAAGCCGAATGCCGCAAGCCCGATCACAACAACCACCATAATGCCGGTAACAATGTTTCTCATCTCTCATCCTCCCTCATACTACTCCCTGAATTACCCCGCATCAGAGACTGCGATTGAAGACATTGTAAATGATTTTGACGGAAAATGCAATAGTTTTTGTAAATATAATTTACTTTATTATAGTGGTTCTCATTCTCTCGATGTCCAAAGACCTATCGTCGGTATTATGCTGTAAAATTCATCGACTAATTTGTATACAAATTACATTGCAAACACTCATCACAATGTGATAAAATTTTTGCATGAACTCACAGAGCCGCCACAAGGAGGATTACACTATGCCCAACATTATACCGATTTCCGAATTGCGGAATTATACGAACGTGATTAAGAATGTCAAGTATGGCAGCCGCGTCTATCTCACGAAGAACGGCCACGGTCAGATGGTCATGATCGACATGAAAGAACTGGATGATCTGGAACGCGAGCTTGCGCTCTATCGCTTCCGTCTTGAGATGGAGAAAGGCGAAGAATCCATCAAAAAAGAAGGCGTCGTAACGCCCGAAGAACTGAGGAAGGAGTTGGAACTTGAATAAACCAACTCCACTTACCATAAAACCAAGCGGGTGGCTCAGCCACCCGCTTTCTTATTTTTCTTCCCACCTCATCAGCCACTCCTCGCCGCGGTCTTCGACCGTTTTGAAGCCGACTTTTTCGTACATTTTCACGGCGTAGTTGGCCTTCTGGACGGCAAGTGAAGCCGTACGGCAGCCGCGTACCGAAAGCAGGGAAAGCATGCGCAGCATGAGCTGCGTGCCGAGGCCGCGCCCGCGGTGCGGCTTATAGAGGGCGATTGCCAGGGACGGCGTGTCGTCATCCAG
>JAGADM010000154.1 GCA_017613595.1 Lachnospiraceae bacterium
CGGAAACAGTGATTCTTTGAATCAACTCTTTTTCGCGTCGATTTTCATCAATTCTGTTGAATGTGAAAAACTCCACAAAGTGCGTAAATACTAGGATTGTCAGGTATTTGTGCGTTGTAGTCCTACCACAGTCTCGACGTGGGGCGTCTGCGGGAACATATCGACGGTCCGGACACGGGTTACCTCGTAGCCGGCGTCCTGAATCGCCTCGAGGTCGGCCGCAAGGGATGTCGGCTTACAGGAGATGTAAACCATATGATCCACGCCGTAGTCGAGAATCTTGCGGAGTGCTTTCGGCGTGACACCTTCACGCGGCGGGTCGAGAACGATGATGTCCGGTTTCTCGGTAACCTCATCAAGCATCTTCAGCACATCACCCGCGAGGAACTCGCAGTTCGTAAGCCCGTTCCGCGCGGCATTGGCCCTGGCGGCCTCCACGGCCTCCGGAATAATCTCAATGCCGATCACCTTCTTCGCTACCGGCGCAAGAATCTGACCGATTGTCCCGGTTCCGCTGTACAGGTCGAAGATAACCTTGTCTCTTGTCTCGCCGACCATTCCGCGCGCAACCGAATAAAGTACCTCCGCTCCGCCCGAGTTGGTCTGAAAGAAGGAAAATGTGCTGACCTTGAATGTCAGTCCGAGCAGTTCCTCCGTGAACCAGTCCTGCCCGTACAGAAGTTCCGTGCCGTCATTCCGTATCGCGTCAGCGATCGAATCGTTCACCGTGTGTAATATTCCTACGATCCGTCCCTCTAAAGGGAGTGCCGTCAGTTTCTCAACAATACTGTCAAATCTATATTCTACTTGTGTAGAAGTTATGATGTTTACAAGGATTTCACCGGTCTTTTCGGCTCTTCTCACGAGGAGATGCCGATAGAATCCCTGCCCGGTCGTCCGGTGATAGAAATCAATGCCCGAAGCGGCTGCAGCTTCCTTCACGGCAGCGATGATCCGGCGCACATCCGGGTGCACGATCGCGCAGCCGCAAGCCGGAACGATATCAAACATACTGTGCTTTTTATGGAGGCCGAGCGTCATCGGACCGTCCTTATATTCATCGCCGAACGAGAACTCCATCTTGTTGCGGTACTCATACGGCTTCGGACTTCCGAGGATCGGAAGGAACTCACACTCCTTCGAGCGGATAACCGGCATCAGAAGTTTGCGGATATGCTCCTCTTTCAGCGCCAGCTGCTTCTTATACGGAAGTGTCTGCAGGGCGCATCCGCCGCAGATTCCGAACTGCGGACACTGCGGAACCGCCGTCTCATCCGGGGACGGCGTAATCACTTCCTTCAGTTCGCCTTCCGCCTTTTCCGCGCCGTTCCGCTTCAGGCGGAACAGCACCTCCTGTCCCGGAAGCACACCCTTTACGCGGATCTTCTTTCCTTCCGCAATTACCGTACCGCGGTCCGGAAAATGTGTCTCCGTCACGGTTCCCTGTATCAAATCACCTTTTTTCATAGTTTCTCCTTATCATTTTCCGCAAAACCATGCAATCCCCTTTACTTTCACTCTGTGAAGTGTTACAATGTGAATATGCCAAATATCAATGAGGAGGCACGCCATGGGTAAAGATATTCATACCGCAGAAGTAAACCAGTTCTTCAAAGCTGTTCTCACCCTGAAGACAATCGATGAATGCTATGCCTTTTTCGAGGATGTATGCACCATCAACGAGCTGCTCTCTATCTCCCAGCGCCTCGAAGTTGCGCACATGCTTACCGAGAACCGGACCTATCTTGATATTGCCGAGAAGACCGGAGCTTCCACTTCCACGATCAGCCGCGTAAACCGGTCGCTCGTCTACGGTAAGGACGGATATAAGATTGCATTTTCCCGGATGGACGAACAATAAGAACAGACTTTACACTGCAAAAGCCCGTGATGATTCACGGGCTTTTCTTTATGTTATTTCCGTTCGGACTTTTCACTTTTCGAGCTGTCCCGTGACTCGCTCTTCCTGTCTTTCTTATCCTTCCTGTCCGTAACAAGAAGGTCGTCAATGATCTGCTCGATCATCTGCTTCTTCAGGTAGACGTCAAAGCTGAGCATGGAAATGAAACTGAAGATGGCCAGGAATTCCTTTGCCTCGGGATCCTTAATATCCTTAAATACACCCTTGGAGCGGTCGAACTTCGTCATGACATCCTTGGCGAGATCGTTTCCGACAACCTTCTCCATTTCGAAGATCCGCTTGTAAATCGCTTCGAGATCGATCTCGGCATCGTCTCCGAAGAACATGTCCTTCATGGGGCCGACGATATGCTGCACGTCGTTGATGCTCAGAAAGCTCTTCAGATAGTAGATAAATACGAGCAGATACATATGGTCTTTGCTGTATTTCTTCTTAACCGGGCTCGGAAGCAGATCATTCTTCGTATAGTTGTTGATCATGGTCTTCGTGAGCAGCTTGTCGCTGTCATAGCGCTTGGACTGTTCCAAGTGCTCGTCCAGAAACTTCGTCACCTGATCCATATAAAGATCGATGTTCGGAATATCATTCGGACCGATGTAATCAGTCTCTTGGATATTCTCTTCAAGCTTCCTGAGATAGTATTTCCACTGATTCTCCACAGCCGTTCTCCTCGTATCATTTTCGTTGATGCCGTTAAATGCTATTATATAGTATTGAAAACCATGTGTCAACTGAATCACCATTGAAAACAGTACGGATTCGCCCCATTCTTTTGTTGAGTTTGGGATGTTCTTGTGATATAATAAGAACATACATTCGATTTTCCCGAGAAAGGTCTTCATTCCTATGGATTATGTCGGCAATCTCAATCCGGAACAGCGCATGGCCGTGGAGCATCAGTACGGACCGCTCCTCATTTTAGCGGGCGCAGGGTCGGGCAAGACCCGCGTCATCACGCACCGGATTGCGTACTTGATTGATCAATATAACGTGAGCCCTTACCACATCCTTGCCATCACATTTACCAACAAGGCGGCAAAGGAGATGCGTGACCGTGTCAACAGCCTTGTCGACTACGGCGCGCAGGATATCTGGGTAAGCACATTTCACTCCGCCTGCGTCAGAATGCTCAGGCGTTTCTGCGATGCCATCGGCTACGAGAAGAATTTCTCGGTCTATGATACCGACGATCAGAAAAGCCTTATGCGGACCATTCTGAAATCGTTAAATATCGATACCAAAAAGATGCGTGAGTCATTCTTTCTGAACCGCATCTCAACGGCCAAGAACGAGCTCGTCGGACCGGACCGCTACCGTGAGGAATACGGCCGTGACCGCGACGCAGACCTTGTTGTTTCGGTGTACCGCGAGTACCAGAAACGCCTTCTCGACCAGAACGCGATGGACTTCGACGATCTGCTGTTCAACACGGTGGAGATGTTCCGGCAGAGCGAAAGCGCGCTTACGTATTACCGGAACCGCTTCCGCTATATCATGGTCGACGAGTACCAGGATACCAATACCGCGCAGTTCGAGCTGATCCGCCTGCTCGCGCACTATACGAACGATGAGGGCGAGGTGGAACACAACCTCTGCGTCGTCGGCGACGACGACCAGTCCATCTACGGTTTCCGCGGCGCCAACATCCGGAATATCCTCAACTTCGAAAAATACTACCCCGATGCCGTCGTGATCAAACTCGAAGAGAACTACCGCTCCACCGAGACAATCCTCGACGCAGCCAACGAAGTCATTAAGAACAATTTCCATACGAATACGAAGACGCTCTGGACCAAACTCGGCAAAGGAACACCGATCACCTATACGGTATATCCCGACGCCATGTCCGAAGCCGAAGGCGCAGCCGATGAAATCCGCCGCCAGGTGGATGCCGGTGAGGCAACATACAACAGCTTCGCCGTGCTGTACCGCACAAACGCGCAGTCCCGCGCATTCGAGATCCAGTTTTCCAAAAACCGGATTCCGTGCAGGGTTGTCGGCGGCGTAAACTTCTATCAGCGGAAAGAGATCAAAGACATTCTCGCTTATCTGCGGACCATCGACAACGGGCGCGACAGCGTAGCCGTACGCCGTATTCTGAATGTTCCGAAGCGCGGAATCGGCGATACGACCGCGAACGCGGTCCAGGATTTTACGGAGATCAACGACTGCAGTTTTTACGATGCCCTGACTTACGCCGACCATATCCCGACGATCAAGGCGGCTGCCGCGAAGAAGATCAAACCGTTCGTTGAACTGATTGAAAAGTACCGTGAACGGGCCGCGCAGAAGAACTGCTGTCTCAAGAACCTCGTAACGGACCTGATCGCGGACCTCGATTATGAAGAAGAACTGAAACGCGAGGATGAAGAATCCTTCGATGACCGTAAAGGAAACATCGATGAATTCATCACCTCCGTCGCCCAATATGAAATCACTTCCGATGAACCTCCGACACTCGCCGGATTCCTCTCCGAAGTATCGCTCGTTACGGATCTTGACTCCGTCGAGGAAGACCCGGACTATGTCGTTTTGATGACGATACACAGCGCGAAAGGCCTTGAGTTCGACCAGGTATTTTTAGCGGGTATGGAGGACAATCTGTTCCCGAGCAGCATGAGTCTTGATGACCCGAACGGCATTGAAGAAGAACGCCGTCTCTGCTACGTCGGCATTACGCGTGCAAGAAAGCGCCTCTACCTGTCCCGCGCAAGAGAGCGGATGCTCCGCGGCGAGACCTCGTTCAATCCCGAGTCCCGCTTTGTACTCGAGCTTAAGCGGCAGGCGCGCCACCTGATTACCGAGAAGAGCTCCGGTTCCGGCGGTTTCTTCGGCGGAAGCTCACAGCGTACCAGCGGCAGCCTCTATGACCTGACTAAGAACAGTTCCGGCCGTTCCTACAGCGGCGGCGGAAACTCCTACAGCAATTCCTACGGCAGTTCAGGCGGCTCATACCGCGACAGTTACGGCGGTTCTTCCGAACGCCGCGGCGGACGGAACTCCGACTGGGATGACATGCCTTTTGCAGGCAGTCCCAAACCTGCGGTTTCCGCGTCCAAGCCTTACGTGAACCCGTATATTTCGACATCCGCTCCTGCTTCCAGAAACTTCGGAAGCGGCGACGCGTCATCGCTCGGATTTGCCGTCGGAGACCGTGTAAAGCATGTCAAGTTCGGTATCGGTACCGTGGAAGCCATCGTCAAAGGCGGAAAGGATTTCGAAGTCACCGTGGACTTCCCTTCCGGCCGTAAGAAGATGCTTGCTTCCTTTGCAAAACTGGAAAAAGTTTAACATCATAAAGACTGCGCCCCGGCTTCATCAGCCGGGGCGCATCTTTGTGGGGGAAAATGATTATATTCTTCGCTTCCGTCTGATGACTCGAAGCGTAACCAGCAATAATAGCATCAAAGCGAAACATCCTCCGAAAATGATGATGTTGTCAGCAGCTGCCGAACCAGCCTGCTGCCCAGGGCGGCTTCCCGAAAAGGAACCGCGTCCTTCGGAATCTCCTCCGAAGCCGGCGAATTTGCTGAAATCGAAATCTCCGAAATCCAGTCCTTCGAATACGTTTCCGCCTTCCTCGCCGCTCTGATTGGTTGTGCGGGTACGTCTGCCCTGTTTCACCGCGTTGTCTCCGGAGAAACCTCCCATATTGAACGAACCCATTGCCTTTGCGTCAATACCCGACGCATCCACGAACGTCGTCTTATTACCGTTCTGCGCGGTATCCGTCGAAGGAATCGTGCCGTTCAGCTGTCCGTCGATGCTCTGTGCGCGGAGGTTGATCACCTGATACAGAATCTCCGCCGCCTTCACGTAATCTTCATACGAATAGAAAGCTGTCGGGTCGGTCTCCACCAGGGAATCGATCTGGCTGCGGATCCGCTGATAAACTTCCTCAAACCGTCCGCCGTATACGTACTCTTCCACAAGCTGTCTTAAGTACTCGTGGTATTTGGCGAGATACTCTTCATTCTCTAACAGCTTATCGAAGAACTTCGTGCCTGAGAAAGGTGTATCGATCGCATCGTTGACCATATCGGTCGCATCACCCGAACTGCCCATCGACATACCGCCGAGGGAAAGGTTGTAGTCCCACGGGAATATGTTCAGCTGTCCGTTATATTCGTACAGGTAGTAGTTGTGCGCCATCGAACCCGAAAGGCTGTCCATGTTAACGGAAAATGTGTGCACAGCCATGTACTTTAACACATTATCGACATCCAGATATTTCTCAAGGTCGGTGCCCTCACTGATATTCTTGAGTGCTTCTACAACCCGTTTATGATCGGAGTTGCCGGTCGCAGTGATCTCGCCTTCCCAGATGGTCGAGTAATTGTCAAGGTCATCGCCGGTATAGTTCAGATTGGCTCCGCCGCCTCCCATCGAGAAGCCGCCTTTGCCGCCGAAATCCGACATGTTGAAACTGCCTGCGTCGGGTCTGTTGCTCTGTCCGCCCTCTGTATTCTCACCGGACTGACCGCTGCCGGAAGGTCTTCCTTTGCCGGAGAAACCGCTCTTATCGGAAGAGTTGCCGCGGCCGGTTGAACTGCCTTTGTCGGTTGTGTTTCCTTTGCCGCTTGAGCTTCCCTTGTCTGAGGCACTGCCCTTTTCGGAGGAACTGTCTCCTCCCATATTCGGCATGTTGCCCGGATTAAAGCCGGAGCCGTCACCCATGTTCGGCATACTGCCCGGGTCGAAATTGAAACCGCCGTCTCCGCCCATGTTCGGCATATTATTCGGATCAAAGTTGAAGCCGCCGTCACCACCCGGAAAATTCATTCCGCCGGGCGTCTTGCTGTCTCCGGAATCGGACGATTTGTTGCCGCCCATTTCCATACTGTCCGGCTTGTAGAGTTCGCCGTCCTGTGTTCCGAAGTTGCGGAGCATGAAGCTTTCCTCAACCGCTTCGAGCGCCAGGTATACGCCCCAATACTCGCCGTTCAGGGAGACCTTTGCGTAATTGTATAATGATGCTTCCGCTCCGATATACTGAAACATATCGTAGATGATTGCTTCCTTCATATTGGTTGCGTCAGCGTAGTTGTTGTTCAGAATCAGTTTGTCGAGACCGAAGCATGTCTGGCCTTCCACGAAGTGTCCGAATTCCAGCTTCAGACTGTAACGGTCACTGTCCGGGTCGCTCGCAATAGCGGAAAGACTCGTATTTCCCTTCGGCCGGATTGCGACGTTCTTAAGTGTCTGCCCGTTGATCACGACATCACAGACGTAATACTCTTCCGTCATCGCGTTCTGCAGCATCTTGTTCCATTCGTCTTCGTCCATCTGAATGTCGATGCTGATGATCTCATCCGTATTGAACAGTGCCGTCTCATACTCCATCTTAACGCCTGTTCCGCCGAGTTTCTTCTTCAGTGTTTCGGAATACGCAATCGCCGTAATGCACAACACGACCGCAACAGCCATAACCGCGACAATGATTTTGGTTGCATGCTTTTTCATGCCGCATCACCCTCTTCTTCAGGACATGTATTCGCCGTTATACGTTACAAGCGTTGCACCGGATACGCCGTTCACTTCATTAATACGGTTTACAAAACTCGTCGAAGCGTCCTTCATCCGGATTTCAGCCGTAAGCTCGATACCTGCGTCGTTGATGGTCTTGGATTTTACAAGGTACTTGCTGACAGACTGCTTAATAAGGCTCATGGCGCCTTCTTCCGCTTTCTCGTCCTTACAGTCAATGATCAGGATGTAAGGGGTATCATGCGTCTTCCAGTTTGCGAAGATTACAAGGATGATACCGGTCACTGCGGAACCGATCACGGCAAGCGGGATCATTCCGGCGCCGATTACGATACCGGCCGCGATGGACCAGAACAGGAACACGATTTCCATCGGCTCTTTGATGGCTGCACGGAAACGAACAATCGAAAGAGCGCCAACCATACCGAGCGACAATACAACGTTCGATGTAACCGCCATGATAACAAGCGTCGTAACAAGCGACAGACCGACAAGCGTCATCGCGAAGCCCATGGAATACATGATCTCGTTAAACGTCTTTTTATAGATCAGAAATACGAAAAGTCCCACAACAAGGGAAAATGCCATGCCGATCACCGTATCGATGATCGAGAACTCCGAAATATTCTGCAGAAAGCTGGATTTGAAAATATCGCTGAATGTAACAGCACTGAATGTAATCATCGGTGTTTCCTCCTGAATTATGAATTAACGCGTCCGCCCGTCAGAGCCTTTCCGGCTGCACCGGCGATTGACGCCTGTATATTTTTATCCGAATCTCCGGCATGCACCGTATTTGGAAAATGCCTGCTGCCGTATCCCCGGTACCTGAATGATATCCTGGATGATCTCCGGCAGAAAACGGTCGTATTTGACTTCGAGGATCCTGTCCTGCGGCGTGTCGGTCGCACTGATGTCCGACACCTGCTTTGCTAAGAACTCCTGCTGATACAGGCTTGTCCGCACCTCTGAGTCAAATGTGACTCTTACGTTCCCCGCGCGGTAGATGTACGGCTCGCGCACGTACGACACAAGCACCCTCGGCCGAAGCCTCTGGTAATTCATCTTCGCGTAAAGTTCGCGGACCAGTTCCGAAGGATGCTCTTTCATCCACGACCGGTCGCCGGCAAGTAACTTCCGGCACTCTTCTTCGGTGATCCGTGCGTCGTATTTCAGACACATATCGTTGATTTTCATCTTCTTCTCAAGTGTGATAAATGAGAAGTCGTCGTTATAATACCGGATGCGGAATTTCTCACGTTTCGACACACCGTTATTCTTCTCGCGAAGCGCTTTGTCGTCGATGTTGTCGAAGTAGATGCTTCGGATCCGGTACAATCCGTCGGCGGAAGTATGCGGGTCAGTGATCATGATCGTCCTGAGTCTCGACCGCATGGCAAGGTAATCGCCGTAGCCGATCTGAAACTTCATTTCATGACGGTAATGCTTCTCCTGCTCCATCGTATTTCCTCCTTTCCCTGCCCTCTCGAACCGGGCATGTCCTGTTGACTGGACACATCCTAACCCCGAAACCTAAAATGTAGTTTAAGAAATGCGTGTTCAAATTGTGACTTTGTAAAAAGATTGCCTTTCCTCCCGGAAAATGCGCAAAAAAAGACCGGTCCCCGGGATGTCGAAAGTTTTCCGACGTCCCCGTTTCCGGTCTTTTGATTTACTTCTGTTTTTCGTCAGGTACTATTTCCAAACCTCTTCGGCAATTTCCTTCACGAGCTTCAGCTTTGCCCACTGCTCTTCTTCGGTCAGCTTGTTGCCGATCTCACAGGAGGCAAATCCGCACTGAGGGCTTAAGCAGAGCCGATCAAGCGGAACGTATTTCGCTGCCTCTTTGATCCTTGCGATCACCGAAGCCTTGTCTTCAAGCACATCCGGTTTCTGCAGGAATGCGTGAGCCGTTCGACAATCACAGATTGTTCATGAAAACAGCCTTTTCATTTGTCCCGGGCTATGCTATAATAAACGCAGATAATAATTCAAAGGAGGGGTTTACCATGAAGAATTGTTGTTGTGATTGTGAAGAGAAGAGCTGCAGCAGCTGCAAGATTATCTGCTGGATTCTCGCAATTATCGGAATCATTGCCGTAATCGCCGGCATCGCATATGCTGTTTACCGCTTCTGCGCTCCGGATTATCTGGAAGATTTTGATGATGAAGATTTCGACGATGAGGACGAGGATGACGAGCCTACCGAAGTTAAGGTAGAGACTGCTGACGACGCTTCCGAAGAGGAATAATTCCGAATAACCGAAAGGGGGTGCTGCACCGGTTGGTGCAACACCCTTATTTTTTGCTTTATTCCATTAAACCCTTTATTCCGTAAAGCAGGCGTTAAACCGGCTGACCTGCTCCTCCCAAAGCGCTTTGTTCGCACTGAGGATGCCCGCTGCGTCATCGCTCAACACTGCCTCTGCCGCCCATGCCTGCGGGAAGTCCGCGATCAGTTCCGAATTATTAACGGAGACTGGGTAATCGTACATCAAGTTATAAATCGTTTTACAGCTTGCTTCGTCCAGGTACTTTTCCAGCTTGTATCGGAACCGGTTTTTCATTTTCGCATCTTCCTCACCGTAATCAAACATGAGCGGAAAATCCGAATAGCACTGATAAACGAACACGGTCTCTTCTGCCTTCTCCCGGCTTGACTCGCAATTCGGGATCACGTAAACCGGATTCTCTCCGTAGATGAAGAAGTTCAGCTGTGACGCGGCCGAAGGACCGTGCGGGAAGGAAATGAATCCGTATTCGATCCGATCCTGTTCCGCCAGTGTATCGAGGAAAGTCATGTCCTCAATGATCATAGCCGTCTTTCCGTCAAGAAATGCCTGCCGGGACGACTCCGCGGTCTGCGAAGGAGCATAGATCACTCCGCTCTCAAACAGCTTATGAACAAAGGCAAGCGCTTCGCTGACTTCCTTTGCCTCGGTATTAACCTGCAGCAGGTCCCTGTCGTCTTTTGTGATGACAAATGTGCCGTTTGAAAGAAGCGCGCTGTAGGTAAGCTTTGCATCCGCGCTGAGAAGGTAACAGTCCGGAGTTCCGCACTTGTCGCTGAAAAGCGTTCCGAATGTGCTCAGAAAAGCCTCCCAGTCCCACTGCCGGCTGTTCTGCAATTCATAGAGGGCATCCGTGTCGATTCCCGCGGCGCGAAGTTTCGCCTTATTGAAATAGAGTCCTACTCCGGCATTGGCCTTATTATATACGCCGTACGTCTTTCCATTAACCGTCAGAAGTTCGCTGACGCCGCGGCTCCACTTCGTATTGATCGCGTCGCCGCCGGGGATATCGTTATACGCGAGCAGCAGATTCCCGGAAGGATCTGTAAGAAGACTTACCGCCTGCGAGGCATTGACCGAAATGATATCGCCCGCGGGCTTATCCTCCAGAATGGAAGCCCTGATCATCGCGAGATATTCTTCGGGAGCAGCCTCGGAACCCTTGACCTCTATTTTGAAATCATACTCGCTCTCATACATCCCAATCATATCGTAGTATGCTTCATCGTATGCACTACCCGAATTGCGCCAGTTCCTCGCTGTCTCCTCATCCATCTCCGAAAACACATACGTGCGTCCTTTGAGGTTCATCGGAGGCGGTGTGATCTCGGTCTGTACAGCAGTCGGCGTCGCTATCAAGGCGCGTGTCGGCGTTGCTCCCCAGGTGGGTTCTATCATGACTCCCGGACTGTCTTTATAGCGTGATGTAACAATCGCATACATCACGATCGCAATAACAAGCGATCCGAACAGAAACAGTCTCAAAAGGTTCTTGTTATCCATATCATTTACCCCCGTAAACAGTATGTTCCGTAAAATGCCTATTGCCCCGGAACATAAGTCCCGGGGCACAAAGGATTAAGAGAAGTGCTTTATATTAAAGGAGTGATCATGACTTTTTCTTGGTCGGCCGGTTATCGAGGGTCGCCTTGATCGTCTTCTCCTCGTAAACGCCGTTGTTCGCGCGGTAAATCGTAATCTGAACTTCCGTGCCGGCTCTCGTGTAGCTGAGGAACTCCTGCAAATCGGTCATTCCGTAGATGATAACCTTGTCGATGCGGACAATGATATCGCCCTGGATAATGCCGGCCTTCTCGGCTGCGGATCCTCTCTTAACGGTATTGACATACAGTCCTTTCGGAAGGTTGTAGCGTTCCGCGTACACATCGTCAATATCCGTACCGCGTTCGATTCCGAGATATCCCATCTCCTCGGTCGTCAGTTCTTCGCGGTTGCTGAGTTCACTGATCAGGCTCAGAATGTTGCTGATCGGGATGGCAAATCCCATGCCTTCAACGTCCTTGTCGGCGTATTTGGCGGAATTGATTCCGATAACTTCGCCGTTCTTGTTGAGAAGGGCGCCGCCGCTGTTGCCGGGGTTGATGGCCGCGTCGGTCTGGATCAGTGTATAGGTGGATTTATCAATCGTAATGTTCCGTTCTTTCGCGCTGATGTAGCCGACGGTCACGGACTGACCGTATCCGAGAGCGTTTCCGACAGCAATGGCGATCTCTCCTACTTTCAGGTTATCGGAATTGCCGAGTCTGGCAACACGGATTGCTTCAATCGTGCTGTCGGAAAGGTCTTCGAATTTGACGGAGATCACAGCCAGATCGGAAGACGCTGCCGTGCCTTTTACAGTAGCATCGGCAGTTGTACCGTCCACGAACTGTACCGAAAGCCGTTCCGCTCCGTCCACAACATGGAGATTGGTTACCAACAAAACTTCCTTTTCATTCTGACCGATGATGATTCCCGAACCGGAGCCGGCGAGGACTTCCTGTTCACTCTGGGTATCGTAGAAGAAATAGGAGTAGGACTGCTTCATATAGTTGTTGATTGCCACAATTGCGGGCATTGCGCTTTCCGCGACCGCCGATACGTCAACCGCGCTGACTGCGGTCTCTCCGATCTCGTTGGAGGTGGAAAGTACGATTCCCTGCTTCGGCGTCTTCACTTCCAGTTCGGAAATGCCTTCCACATCCGAAGGTTCAGGGACCTGTTCGTTCTTGGTATCAAAATGCTTTTCGACGAGTTTCACGCCCCACAGCGCTCCTCCGGCTACAACACCGAAAAGGATTGCGCTGCCGACAAGCAGCATAAACTTCGCAAACGCGGATTTCTCTTTCTTCTTGGGCGCAGGAGCCTGTGATTGCCGCAGATGCTCAATATACGCATCATATTCCGGAAGACCTGTCTTCTCCATATACACGGGGGGCTGATACGCCGGCTGTGCTGCCTGCTGATACTCGGGATATCCGGGTGCCGCCTGTCCGCTTGTAACGGGCCGGCTGTTCGCTGCGGGCTGTCCGTTCATCATTCCCTGAACTTCATTACTCTGTTCTGTTCCGTTATACTCTTCCATCATAGTTCCCTCACTGCAAAAATCCATGATAAAACTTCGGCTCTCTGCCTTACACGTATCAATTTAGCCTACAATTATGTTCAATTTGTGATGAAAAAAGGATGTCTTTTTGAAATAAACGCAATATCTTTTTCCCGATGATCCGGGGAGGGCGTTCTCCTTTTCCGCCATCAAGAGGGGGCCGTTTTTCAAGTAGTACAACTTCAGACATTTTCCCGACAAGAATCGACATTTTCTTTTTCGTATTCATTTGCTACTCTGTAAGCGATAAGGAAAATGAAATGAAATCCGGGGAGGACGAACTCCCCCTCATGAATCGCGGAGGGATTTATGGATAAGAAGAAGCAATTCCCGAAGTCACGCCTCGGCTGGCTCTGGGAGAACATGGAGGGCAAGCGGGCGCTGTTCATTGTCGCGCTGTTCGGTACCGCACTGTATAACGTACTGCAGCTTGTCGTTCCGCATTACTCCGGTCAGATCGTTAACCTGTTCCAGAAGGTTGAGGACGAAGGGCTCAGCCTTGCGGACAATTCGGATACGTTCTACCGTCTGATCTTTCTGATGGTCGGACTGACTCTGTTCCGTGTCATCGTCGTATATCTGGACTGCATGGCGTACGAGCGCGTTTCGCAGGGAACACTGTTCCGGATCCGGAACTTCCTGTACGACAAGATCCAGCGGCAGGACATGAAGTTTTACAGCACCTTTCGTACCGGTGACCTGATGACCCGCGTAACGGGCGACCTGGATGCCGTACGTCACAATATCGCATGGGTTATCCGCTGCATCGTGGAATCCCTGACACTGTTCCTGTCGGCAGCGGTTTACTTCTTTTTGATCGATGTAAAGCTCGCGCTCTGCGTTCTTTCGATCTCGCCGCTCATCTTCTTTATCGTGCTCCGTTTCCGTAAGAAGGTAGCGCCGATGCATAAGGCGCTTCGTGAGAAGCTTGCCGGCATGAACACCGATGCGCAGGAGAACATTTCGGGTAACCGTGTCGTTAAGGCATTTGCCCGCGAAAACTATGAGATCGAGCGTTTCGATAAGACCAACCGGGATTACCGCGATACCAATGTTACGACACAGAAGGTATGGCTTAAGTTCTTCCCGTTTGTCGAAATGATCGCGAACGCGCTGCCCGTAATCCTTCTTCTGGTCGGCGGTATGTTCATCATAGGCGGTCAGATCTCGATGGGCGACTATGTCGCATTTTCCCTGCTGATCTGGGCGATTGCGAACCCGATGCGTATGATGGGCAACATCATGAACGAGTTCCAGCGTTTCAGCGCGGCTTCCGATAAGATCATGGAGATCTACTACTCCGAGCCCGAGATCGTGGATCATCCGGACGCGATCCCGCATCCCGAACGTTTCGACGGCCGCGTGGAGTTCGAGCATGTAAGCTTCCAGTATGAGGACGGCAAACTGCCGGTTCTTAAGGACATCACCTTTACCGCCGAACCCGGAGAGACGATTGCCATCATCGGCGAGACCGGCTGCGGCAAGACGTCCCTGATCCAGATGATTCCGCGGTTCTATGAGCCCAACTCCGGTACGGTCCGCGTGGACGGTGTTCCGGTTGAGCAGTATAAGCTGCAGGACCTTCGTAAGAACATCGGTCTTGCGACACAGGACGTTCTTCTCTACTCCGATACGATTGAAGGAAACATCGCCTACGGCGCCATGGCGCTGACGGCTGAGGAAGTGGAGAAATACGCCCGCTACTCTGCCGCTTCCGACTTTATCCATCGTATGCCGGAAGGCTACGATACGATCGTCGGCGAGCGCGGCGTCGGCCTTTCGGGCGGCCAGAAGCAGCGTATCTCCCTTGCGAGAGCGCTTGCCATCAAGCCCTCCATCCTGATTCTCGACGATACCACGTCGGCTGTCGACATGGAAACCGAGAAGCAGATTCAGCATAGCCTTCGTAACCTTGATTTCTCCTGCACGAAGATCATCATCGCGCAGCGGATCTCTACGACCAAATTTGCCGATAAGATCCTCGTTCTGAAGGACGGACGGATCATCGAATCCGGCAATCACAAAGACCTTGTCGCCGCCGGCGGATACTACGCGGATCTCGTGAAACTCCAGCTCGGCGAGAGCATCGCCTGAGGAAGGGGGGAATCGAAATGGCTGAGAAAAATACCTACAAACAGGACGAACGGCTCGACGAACCCTTCAACATAAGACACCTCCTTCTCGCGTCGGCATATATTAAGAAATACCTTCCGAAGATGATCCTCGCGCTTCTGATCAGCGCGCTCGGCGGAGCGGTTGCACTGCTTTCCCCGATTTTCACGCAGAAGGCGATCGATGAGGCCATCCCGAATAAGGATGAAAAGTACCTCTTCCTGCTCGGCGGAATGCTCGTCGGCGTATTTGCCGCAAGCGTAATCCTGACGTTGCTTCGTTCGCATCTGATGATCCGTGTTTCGCAGAACATCATTTACGATATCCGTAAGGACCTGTTCGCGCATCTGCAGAAGCTGCCGTTCCAGTACTACGACGACCGGCCGCACGGCAAAATCCTGATCCGTGTCGTCAACTACGTAAACTCCGTTTCGGATATGCTTTCGAACGGACTCATCAACGTCGTTCTCGAGATGATCAACCTGATCCTGATCGTCATCTTCATGCTGATCGTGGACATACAGATGTCGCTCGTCGTTATGTGCGGCGTTCCCGTGCTTGCCGCTTTCCTCTTCTGGATCAAGAACCGGCAGAGGCGTGCATGGCAGCGCGTTTCCAATAAAAACTCGAACCTGAATGCCTACCTGCAGGAGAACATCGTCGGCGCAAGAATTACGCAGATCTTCGCCCGTGAGGACGAAAATGCGAAGATCTTCTCCGGCCTTGCCGATGACTGCCGCCACACCTGGATGCACGCAGTACGCTGCAACAACCTCGTATGGCCCGGTATCGACGCAATCTCCGTCTGCATCCGTGCCGCGATCTTCATCTTCGGTATGGTTCTGTTCGGGCAGGGCAGCAAAACGATCGGTACCATCATCGCGATTTCGAGTTACTCTTCACGTTTCTGGCAGCCGATCATGAACATGGGAAATATCTTCAACAACTTCCTCAACAACATGGCTTATCTGGAGCGTATTTTCGAGACGCTCGGCGAGCCTGTTACGGTTGATGACAAGCCGGGCGCAAGCGAGATGCAGCCGATCAAAGGCGCCGTTTCGTTCCGTGACGTATGCTTCTCTTACGAACCCGGCAAGGAGATTCTCCATAAGGTTTCCTTTGACGTAAAGCCCGGTATGAGTGTCGCGCTGGTCGGCCCGACCGGTGCCGGCAAGAGTACGATCGTAAACCTGATCTCACGTTTCTATAACGTCGATTCCGGTCAGGTGCTGATCGACGGTCAGGACATTTCCGAAGTAACGCTTAAGTCGCTCAGAAGCCAGATGGGCATTATGATGCAGGACAGTTTCATCTTCTCCGGAACGATCCGCGACAACATCCTGTACGGCAAATTAGACGCCACAAGCGAAGAAATCACGAAGGCCGCCCGCCTTGTGTGCGCGGATTCGTTCATTAACGGAATGGCCGACGGATACGATACCGAGGTTAAGGAGCGCGGTTCCCTTCTGAGCCAGGGCCAGAAGCAGCTGATCTCATTTGCCCGTACCGTACTCTCCGATCCCGCCATTCTCATTCTGGATGAAGCAACATCCAGCATTGACGTTCAAACCGAAAAAGCCCTCCAGCAGGGACTGAACTCCATGCTGAAAGGGCGGACCTCCTTTATTATTGCTCACCGGCTCTCCACAATCCGCGGATGCGACCTCATCATGTACATTGATGACGGTGGCATCACGGAAGCCGGGACGCATGACGAGCTTATGGCGAAGAAGGGCGCTTACTACCACCTTTACACTTCCCAGCTCGAGGATATCGCGTAATAATCTTTCGGAGCTGTACGCTCCGCCCGGGCCATACACCCGGATTACAATTCACCGGCATAGCGGCGTCGTGTCACTCTCATCCCCCATATATACGCACGGCGCCGCCTTCCCCATACGAAAGAACGCCCGTCGGGTCATCCCCGGCGGGCGTTTTTATGTCATGTTCCGATGCGTCTCCGAACGAACCGGCGCCGCAGCCGTGCTTTCCTATCTTACGATCTTGAAACCGACGAACCTTCCGACCATGGCGCGTAGGCTGAATACCGCGGTATCACCCTCGGTGTAAAGCGGTTTGATCGCGAAATTCTTCGCGCCGCGGAATATCGGCATAAGCAGCTGAAGTTCCTTCGCGCCGCGGATGCGTACGGTGATCTCGGCATCACGGTTCATGCTCGTCACATACGAATAGAGGACAAATGTGTCGTTATCGTACGGGAACAGGCTGATGCCGGAAGGACCTTCCAGCGTAATGCCGTTTACTTCGAACTCGGCGCGCAGACGGTTGAGAACGGGCGCGGGCAGCTTCGCGAAATCCGGGAACGAATCGGGAACGACAAGCGTCATCATCTGTCCGTCGCCGTACGTATCTCTCGCAAGAAGCGTGTAGCTTTCCTCGTTCTTCCGGCCCTTTACGAGAGCGCCCCATGTCGCGTTGTTGCGGAACTCGAGAACCGGGAACGTAATGCCTGCCGCACTGACCGACTCCTGCCATCCGCGATGTCCGCGGAGCTGTTCCTGCAGGAACTCGTTCACGGTTACCACGCGGCCGCGGAACCGGATGGAGGTCATACGCTCGATGCCCTCGCCGAGCATTTCGGTCACGAAGCCGGACGTAACGACCGCTTTGCCGCCGGCAGCGACGTAAGCGTCTAATTTGTCGAGAATGTCTTCATCATAAGCCGATGCGGCGGTCAGCAGGATCGTCGGAGCGTCCGCCTCGAAGTAAGGCGTTGTACGGATCGGGAAGCCACACATGCCGAGGAAATCCTGCACGTTGTCTTCGCCCTGCGAAGCGTTCGGGATGTAGCACGGAATACCGATCGGGCTTCCGAGCTTGTCCATCAGCTCATCAAGCTTTTCAAGCTGACAGCCGAGTGCCGGGATCAGCGGGCTTCCGGCAAGCGCCTGGAAGCAGAACATCATCAGTTCCTGCGGCTTCGAGAAGCAGGTCAGATATGCCTGCTCAAGATAATAATCCATTACCTGACAGTCGAACGGATCGAACCATCCGCCGCCGTTCTTACCGGGCAGCATCTTGTCCATATACGTCATCAGCGAATAGGACAGATACCGCGGCAGATGCTGGTCCGTATGGAACGGATCACGCGTCTCCGTACCGGTATAGATACCGTCGAACATATCCTTCTGGGACATCGGATCGTATCCGGTTTCCTGATAGGACTCCATCCAGTTCGGATATTTGATGATGACCTTGCATTCGGGATTCACGGCCTTCGCCGCGTCAATCATATATTCTTTCGAAATCTTCTGAAGAAGGTTCACGCGGTACTCCTGCCAGCTGCCGTCCTCAATCCCGTTCTCTTCGTTGAACTTATCGCGTCCCTTGCGGCAGGCGTCGCATGTGCAGTTCGTGAAGAAGAAGTCGTCGATGATGAAGGAATCAAATACCTTCGCGGTCAGCTGAACCGCCTTCTTCAGGGTGTTGAGCATCTTCTTATCGTTGTAGCAGAACGTGTTGAAAAGTCTCTGCTTCGGCTTTGCCCCCTTCGGTGTGTCAATCGCCGTCGTAATACCGCCCTCGGTGCGGATTCCCGCGTTCTCAAAGGCTTCCTTAACCATTCTTACCTGCTCTTCCGAAGCAAAATCCCCGCCGCGGAAAGCTTCCACATACACCTTGTCAATCTTCAGATAACGATTGAACCAGGCGATGTCTTTTTCGAGCTGTTCCTTCTTAACCCTTGCGGTGCCGCCGGCAACGAAATACGTAGTCAGCTCGAAGTTTCTGTAGTTACCCATAGGTCTTCTCCTTTATATTTTTTAACCGGGAACGCCTTCCCGTCCGTAAAAAACGGAGCCGCAAAGGCTCCGCTTCTTATGCCTTCCTCCCCATTTTATGGGAAGATTTTCCCGAATGCAATGTAGTTTCCCGTTTGAACAGGGTCAATTTCCCTACTATCCGATAATCTGTTTCCCGGATGCCGCTTTCGCGTCGCGTTCGCGGATCTTCGCGCGGGAAATCTTTCCGGACGCCGTGCGCGGCAGGTCCTCCACCCACTCAATGATCCTCGGGTACTTATAGATTGCCCCGTAACGCTTCACAATGTCCTGTAATTCCTTTTTGAGCGCGGGAGTGCCCGTATATCCGTCTTTCAGCACAACACTCGCTTTTACGACCGTTCCGCGCGTTTCGGAAGGATATCCGGTCACGGCGCACTCCTTCACCGCGGGACTCCGCATCAGAAGATCCTCCACCTCGGACGGCCCGATCCGGTATCCGCTCGACTTGATCACGTCGTCGGTCCGGCCGATGTAATAGAAGTATCCGTCCGCGTCCCGTCTCGCGCGGTCGCCGGTATGATACACGCCGCCTCTCCAAACCTCTTCATAAAGCGCGGGGTCTCCGAGATAACCCGACAGGATTCCGACCGGTTTCCGCCCGTTCTTCGGTACGACGGTAATCTCGCCTTCCTCTCCGTCTCCTACCGGATTGCCGTCCTCGTCACGAAGCTCCAGCCGGTACTGCGGGGAAGCCTTCCCTAACGATCCCGCGGGAGCCGTCTCACCGGTCGGCGTGCAAATGAGAAGAACCGTTTCGGTCTGTCCGAAGCCGTCCCGCACCGGAACACCGGTTGCCTCGCGGAACTTCTTCGCGACCTCCTGCGGCATCGGCTCACCTGCCGTCGCCGCGTACCTAAGACGCGAGAGGTCGTATTTGTCCAGATCCTCAAGAACGAAATACTTGTAGATGGTCGGCGGGGCACAGAACGTACTGACCTTCTGCTCCTCGAGAAGCTTTAACATCTCACCTGCGTAGAACCGGTCGTAGTCAAATACCATGATTGCGCCGCCGAGAAACCATTGCCCGTACAGCTTGCCCCACGCCGTCTTCGCCCAGCCGGTATCAGCCACCGCGAGATGCAGGCCGCCCTCGCTGATGCCGTGCCACCGCTTTGCCGTATAAATGTGCGCGATCGGATAGGTGTGATCGTGAATGACCGCCTTCGGCGCGCCGTTCGTGCCCGACGTAAAATAGTAAAGCATCGGATCGGACGCAAGCGTCTCCCTGCGTTCCCACACGTCCGAAGCCTCCTCGATCAGACTGCTCAGGTTCCGGAAAGATCCGTATTGCTGCCCTACAACAAGCGGGAGGATATCCGTTCCGCGTAGCGCCTCTTCCACCTTTTCGCAGATGCCTTCCGAGTCGACACAGATGACCGCTTTCGCGCCGGCCGTCCGCGTCCGTTCCGCAATCTCCTCGGCACTCACCATATGCGAAGTCGGAACGGCAACCGCGCCGATCTTATGGAGCGCGAGGATCGATATCCAGAATTCGTAACGCCTCTTCAACAGCAGGAACACCGGCATGCCCCGTCCGATTCCGAGCGACGTAAGCGCGTTGGCCGCCTTATCCGAAAGCCGTTTCATGCAGTCAAATGTGAACTTCGTCACCGTTCCGAGCGTACTCCGGTGGACAAGCGCGATGCCGTCGGGGCATTCCGCCGCAAAACGGTCCAGCACGTCATAGGCAAAATTGAAATTGTCCGGATAAGAGGTCACGATATCCGTTACGGTTCCGTCCGGGGCCGTAACCTCCCGATAATAATCTTCGTAAATCTGAGCCATAGATTCCTTTCCCTGCGGCGGGGTTCTCACAACATTCCGTCAGCCGGTTCATCGCCGAATTTCGTCCGCTCCGTTTTCATACCGCAACATCCGTCAGTATCCGATCCGCCGGAACCGGCGGTAACGCGCGTCAAGAAGCGCTTCGTCACTCATCGCGGCCAGGACTGTCAGTTCCTCCGCGATATCCGCGGCGAGCCGCTCCGGAGCGTTCTTCGGACACATGCGGTCGATCAGTCCGAGTTTCTGAAGCTTAGGCGCCGTAAGGCATAACATTTCGGCTGCCTCCGCCGCCCTCGCGGTATCCTTCCAAAGAATATTCGCGCAGCTTTCCGGCGAAACAACGCTGAAGTACGCGTCTTCGATCATCCAGATACGGTCCGAGTGGCTGAGTGCCAGCGCGCCGCCGCTTCCGCCTTCCCCGAGGATTACCGAAACAACCGGTGTCCGAAGGTCCGACATCTCCGCGAGGCTGTCCGCGATCGCGCGCCCCTGTCCGTGCTCCTCGGCGTCAATGCCGCAGAACGCGCCTGCCGTGTCCACAAGACACAGAACCGGTCTTCGAAACTTTTCCGCCTGCTTCATAAGCCTGAGTGCCTTCCGGTAGCCTTCGGGATGCGCGCTCCCGAAATTGTGGCTGATCCGGTCCTCGGTCGACTTTCCTTTCTCGATTCCGATTACCGTCACGGGCATACCCTTAAGCGTTCCGACACCTGCCACAACCGCGCGGTCGTCGCCGTACAGACGGTCGCCGTGCAGTTCGAAGAAATCGGGAGTCATCCGCGTTATGTAATCGCATGCCGTGAGGCGTCTCTCGCCCCGCGCGCCGCGCACAATATCATAATCTTCCATCGCTGCCTTCCTTTCGCGCCCCGGCAGGTTCATGTAAACCGAGCAGATTTCCGATCACGGTTCTCTGCTCGTCCCGCGGAACGATCGCGTCGATAAATCCGCACGCAAGCACCCGCTCCGCCCGCTGAAAGTCCTTCGGAAGCGCCTGGTTCAGACTCTTCTCAATGACTCTCGGGCCGGCAAATCCGACACGCGCTCCGGGTTCCGCAAGCGTAATATCGCCCTGCATCGCAAAGCTCGCGTCCACGCCTCCCGTCGTCGGGTCGGTCAGAAGAACGATGTAAAGACCGCCGGCGTTGCTGTGCCGCTTTACCGCTGCCGAAACCTTCGACATCTGCATCAGGGAGATCATCCCTTCCTGCATCCGCGCGCCCCCGGAAACGGTCACGCCGACAACCGGCATGCGGTGTTCCGCAGCATACTCGAAAAGTCTTGTGATCTTCTCGCCGACAACCGCGCCCATGGAACCCATCATGAAATAGGAATCCATCGCGAAGATGCATACCTCGTGCCCTTCGATCCGCGCGGTTCCGCAGATGACCGCCTCATTCTCGCGGCTCTTCTCGCGCGCCGCCTGAAGCTTCGCGTCATACTCCGGAAATCCGAGTGTGTTCCGGCTCGTCAGCTCGCGGTCATGCTCCGTGAAGCTCCGCTTATCGGTGAGCATCAGGATACGACGTCTCGCGCGCATCGTATAATACCGCCCGCACGACGGACATATGAAGAACTCCCTCCGCACGCGGGCAACCGGCGTCTTGCGGCCGCAACCCTTGCAGACGATATGTCTGCTGCGCGGCAGGAGTCCGTTCGTTTCGGGCTCGTTATTTGCCTTCAAAAATAGTTTCCTAAGATCCATCCTACAGAACCTTTCCCGCGATGCCGGTATCGTACCGGCCGTTTAAGAAATTCTCGTCCTCCATGAATTTCATGTGCATCTCACGGTTATTTTCCACCCCGACGAGGACAAATTCGGACAGCGCGCATTTCATCTTCCGTATCGCCGCGTCGCGTGTGTCCGCGCTGACGATCAGCTTGCCGAGCATGGAGTCGTAATAGGGTGTGATCTCGCAGCCCTGATAGAGCGCGGAATCGAACCGCACATTGACGCCGCCCGGGATGTGAAGCATCTCCACACGTCCTGTCGCCGGCAGACATTCCTTTCCGTGCTCGGCGCAGATCCGGCACTCCATCGCGTGCCCGTGCATCGAAATCTCCTCCTGCGTAAACGGAAGCGTGATTCCCGCTGCCGTACGGATCTGCCATTCCACGATATCGATGCCGCTTACCATCTCGGTCACGGAATGTTCAACCTGCAGCCTTGTATTCATCTCTAAGAAGGAAAATGTGTCGCCGTGCACGAGAAACTCCACCGTTCCGACCGTCACATAATGAACGGCCGCGGCAAGCATCCGCGCCGCCTCGTGCAGCTTCGCGCGGATTGCGTCCGTCAGTACCGGCGCCGGACACTCCTCGATCAGTTTCTGGTTCCTGCGCTGCACCGAGCAGTCGCGGTCACCGAGAATCCGGACATTACCTTCCTTATCGGCAAGGATCTGCACCTCGATGTGCTTCACATTTTCCAGATACTTCTCAAGAAAGATACCGTCATCACCGAAGGCGCTTGCGGCTTCCTTCTGAACCTGGGTGTATGCCCCAGGTATTTCGCTTTTCTCCCGGATAATGCGGATTCCGCGTCCTCCGCCGCCCGCACGCGCCTTTAAGATAACCGGGTATCCGATGCGGTCCGCCTCGGCTTCCGCCTCTGCGATGCCCGAAAGGATCCCGCTCCCCAGCGCCACCGGAAGTCCGGCCTTCACCGCAATCTCACGCGCGATCTCCTTCTGTCCCATCGCCTCCATCACTTCGGCTCCGGGACCGATCAGCGTAATACCGCAGGATTCACAAAGATGGGCGAATTCCGCATTTTCCGCGAGCATGCCGTAGCCCGGATGGATTGCGTCCGCACCGGTCTTTTCGGCAAGTGTCAGCAGCGCGTTCATGTTCAGATAACTGTCTGAAGCGGCAGCCCCGCCGATGCAGTAGCTCTCGTCGGCCATGACCACATGCAGAGCATCGGCATCCGCGGCGGAATACACCGCCACAGTGTCAATGCCCATTTCTTTGCAGGCGCGAATCACGCGAACCGCTACTTCGCCCCGATTCGCTATGAGAATTTTAGAAAACATCCGAACCTCCCATGAAGCCTACTGCTTCTTCACGATTACGCAGGAGAAATCTCCGTTCATGCATACCTTTCCGTCAACGCTCAGTTCACCGTGCATACTGTACATCGGCGGCATCGACCGCACCAGTTTCGTATCCATCCGGATCAGGTCTCCCGGTTTGATCATGCTGCGGAATCTCACCTTATCGAGTCCGGCGTAGACCGGCAGTGCACCCTCTTCCCTTATCTTATCCGCGAAGAGCATGCACGCCGATTGCGCCATCATCTCACACTGTATCACGCCCGGCACGATCGGATTTCCCGGAAAATGGCCCTGCAAAAAGAACTCATCCCCTCTCACCCGATACCAGCCTGTTGCCGTCCCGTCATCATTTAACACTGCCTCGTCAACTAAGAGCATCGGCTCGCGGTGCGGCAGTATTGTCTTTATTTCTTCCCGATTCATAATCGTCTCCCTGTTGTCCGTCTAACCCAGTACGATCAGGTCCTGGCCGAATTCCACGAGCGTTCCGTCCTTTACAAGAATCTCCCGAATCATTCCGTCACGCGGCGAAACAACTTCATTCATCATCTTCATCGCTTCGATCGTGCAGACCGGCTCGCCCTTCTTCACCTGTTCTCCCGCGGAACGTACCTTGCCGCCGGCACTTATGTGGAATATACCGAGTAACGGCGCCTTCACCGTATCGCCGGAAAATGTGTCCGCTTTACGTTCCTTTGCGGTACTGCTGTCTTCGGACGCTGCCGCTTGCGGCGTTTCCTCCGCCGCTGCCGTGCTCTTTCCCTGCGCATGTTCCGCGGGACCGGCAGAGGGGTATTCGCTGCCGGCCCACGCGGGATGCAGAGGAGTTATTATTGGATGAGGAGAATGAGTGCTCTCCTTTTTCAAGCGAAGTTTCGCGCCGTTCTCTTCCACGTAGAGTTCGGTCAGTCCCAGACGTTCAAACAGATCCGCATATTCTTCCAAAGGTTTCATCGCATTTTCCTTTCTTTCGTAACTGTCCGGCATTCCGTATCTAAGAAGTCCCGCTTCGAATATTTGTTTCGGAAAAGCCGTCCTCATTCCGATCACGCAGATGCCTGCGTTCATACCTTTCGGAAAGCAATGCACGCGTTGTGTCCGCCGAATCCGAGCGAGGTGCTGATCGCGGCCGTCGGATCGGCCTTTGCCGCCTCGTTGGGCGTATAGTTAAGGTCACATTCCGGATCGGCTTCACGGTAGTTGATCGTCGGCGGGATGATTCCCGTATCAAGCGCAAGGATCGAAGCAATCGCCTCCACCGCGCCCGTAGCCCCGAGCATGTGACCGGTCATCGACTTGGTCGAGCTGATGTGTAAAAGGGAAGCGTCATCGCCGAACACCTTCTTCAAAGCCTTCGTTTCCATCGCGTCATTCAGGTGTGTTCCGGTGCCGTGCGCGTTCACATAAAGACCTGCCGGATCGTCGATGCCTGCTTCCGAAACGGCGTCCCTAATTGCGCGTACCGCTCCGTCCCCTTCGGGATCGGGAGCCGTGATATGATAAGCATCGCAGGTATTGCCGTAGCCCACAACTTCCGCGTAAATCTTCGCCCCGCGCCGAACCGCACGGTCGTAGTCCTCGAGGATAAGAATGCCTGCGCCCTCGCCCATGACGAAACCGCCGCGGCGCTTGTCAAACGGCAGGCTTCCTTCTGACGGGTCCTCCGCAAGACTCAGTGCCTGGCAGTTTACAAAACCAGCCATCGAAAGCTCATTGATCGAAGCTTCGCTTCCGCCAGCGATGATCGCATCCGCGTAGCCGTGTTTGATCGCGCGGTAAGCCTCGCCGATCGTATGCGAAGATGTCGCGCATGCCGTGATCACGGGAAGCGTCGGTCCTTTCGCGTCGAACCGGATTGCCACCGATCCTGCTGCCATGTTGCCGATCATCATCGGAACGAAGAATGGCGAAACCATGTCGGGTCCCTTGTCCGTCAGTCTTCCGAGCTCGCGGATCGTCGTGTTGATGCCGCCGATTCCGGAGCCGATATACACGCCGAGACGGGCCGGATCAATACCGCTTTCGAGGATTCCGCTTGCCTCTACCGCCTGCTTCGAAGCGGCCATCGCATACTGGATGAACAGGTCCGAACGGCGGATCTCCTGCATCGTGTCATAATAGTCTTTCGGATTGAAATCCTTTACCTCGGCATCCAGCGATACCTTCAGCCGCGACGCGTCGAAACGGGTAATCTTCCCGATTCCGCACACGCCCTTTTTCAAATTGTCCCAGAACGTTTCCACCGTATTTCCGACAGGAGTGATGACTCCCATCCCGGTTACCGCAACTCTCTTCATATCTGTCCTCCGTCCGCGCCGGCCTCGTGCCGCGCTCATTTTCCGCGCCGCTCATGCAGCGTCCTTTATCCGCGCCGATGCGCATTTCCCACACATACTGCTTACGTACCGCAGGCATCCTGTCCGCTCACTCTATATATACATTCCGCCGTCGACCTTGATCACTTCTCCGGTGATGTAGCTTGATGCGTCGCTCGCAAGAAACAGCGCGAGGTTCGCTACATCTTCCGCCTGCCCGAGTCTGGCGATCGGCAGCTGCTTCGTCAGTTCCGCCGTCATTTCTTCGCTGAGCACAGCCGTCATATCGGTCGCGATATATCCGGGTGCGATCGCGTTACAGCGGATGTTCCTGCGTCCGTACTCCTTTGCCACCGCCTTCGTAAAGCCAATCACGCCCGCCTTCGATGCCGCGTAATTGGTCTGCCCTTTGTTGCCCATCATGCCGACAACCGAGCTCAGGTTGATGATCACGCCGCTCCGCTTCTTCAGGAACGGACGGATCAGCGCCTGCGTCATATGGATCGTGCCCTTCAGGTTGATATCGATCACCTCGTCGATATCCGCTTCCGTAAGGGCAGGAAGCAGATTGTCCCGCGTGATTCCCGCGTTGTTTACGAGAATGTCTACGCTTCCGAAATCCGCGAGAACCTTCGTAACAGTCTCAGCGACCGCCGCCGCGTCGCTAACGTCACAGACGTAAAATGTGACTTCTGCCCCGTTATCCCGAAGTTCTTTTACGGCCGCTTCCGCCCGCTCCCCGCCATGAGCGGCAAGAAGCGCGAGCTTCGCGCCGTTTTCGGCGAACTTCCCAGCAACCGCATATCCGATCCCGCGCGTTCCGCCGGTGATCAGCGCCTTCTTTCCCTGTAAAGTCATATCGGCCTCCATTTATACTACTCTTGTAGAATCACAGAAACACTTGTTTCCAGACTGTCTTTATCATATACCTGCAGAATCTTCGCTCCGGGTACGGTCCGCTTCACGAACCCCGAAAGCGTCTTTCCGGGGCCGCACTCAACGAACGTATCAATGCCCGCCTCGGCAAGGTTTTTAAGTGTATCTTCGAACAAAACGCTGTTACAAATCTGCTCCGATATAAGCGCAAGGATTTCGTCTCTTCCGTCCGGATACGGCTCCGCGGTCCGGTTCGCGTAAAGCGGAATCCGGGGTGCCGATATCGGCAGTTGCTCCGCATCCCCGCGAAGTCCTTCCGCCGCCTCTTTCATATAAGGCGTATGGAACGGTCCGCCGACTGCCAGCTCCACGAAACGGATGCTTCGCCCCGTAAGAACTTCCTTCATCTTCGCGATTCTCTCAGTCTCACCCGAAACGACAACCTGTCCGGGGCAGTTGTAATTGACCGGATACACGCCGAGTTCCGCACAAAGCGCGCGGAGTTCGGTTACATCCATCCGAAGTACTGCAATCATGCTTCCTTCCTGCGCCTCGGCCGCCTTCTGCATTCTCGCGCCGCGGCTTACGACAAGCCGGAACGCATCCTCGTTCGTAAGGATTCCCGCATACGCAAGTCCCTCGATTTCTCCTAAGGAGAAACCGGCGGCCGCATCCGCTTCGATCCCGCGCTCCTTAAGAGCCGCTGCCGCCGCCAGGTCCGCAAGGAACAGGCACGGCTGCGTATTGTCCGTACGCTTTAGTTCCTCTGCCGTTCCTTCAAACATCTGCTTTAACGTGCCGGGGCGGATTGCCTCCGCCTTGTCAAAAAGCCCCCTGACGCTCTCAGAAGCCTCATAGAGGTCTTTTGCCATGCCGGGGTACTGACTTCCCTGTCCGGCAAATAAAAACGCGATTTTCGCCATTATCCGTAATCCTTCCTTAAACGTTTGCGAAGCGTGCAAGCAGCGCGTCCGCTTCCTCGCAGATTCCTTGCACGATCTCCGCACACGTATTCTCACTCTTTACAAGACCCGCGATCTGTCCGCACATGCACGAACCGTTCTGCACGTCGCCTTCGCGCGCCGCTCTTCGAAGCGCGCCCGCGCCCATTGCCTCAAGCTCCTGCGGTGTCGTATTGGGGTCTGATTCCTTCTTCTGAAACTCTCTCGTCATGCGGTTTTTAAGTGCGCGCACCGGGTGACCGAGTGTCTTTCCGGTAACGATCGTATCGTGATCATTGGCCGCAATGACTTTGTCCTTATAATTCTGATGGATGGTGCATTCCTTCGCGGTCAGGAAACGGGTTCCCATCTGAACGCCCTGCGCGCCGAGCATGTATGCCGCCGCCATGCCGCGTCCGTCCGCGATACCGCCTGCCGCGATGACCGGGATACCGACCGCGTCAACGACCTGCGGAACAAGCGCCATCGTCGTCGTTTCGCCTACGTGTCCGCCGGACTCGCATCCTTCCGCGACTACCGCGCATGCGCCCATCCGCTCCGCCATGATAGCAAGTGCCACGCCTGCCACCACACAGATAACCTTTACGCCTGCTTCTTTAAGCCGGTCCATATACTTAGCCGGATTGCCCGCACCGGTCGTAACGATCGCGACATGCTCCTCGCACACAACCTGCACCGCTTCCTCGATAAACGGGCTCATTAACATCAGGTTAACGCCGAACGGCTTATCGGTCAGTTCCTTTGCCTTTTTGATCTGCTCACGGAGCTGCTCGCCGTTTGAATTCATCGCGGCGATCAGTCCGAGTCCGCCGGCGTTGGAAACCGCAGCGGCGAGTTCCGCGTCGGCAACCCATGCCATTCCGCCCTGTATAACCGGATACTCGATTCCGAGCATACGGCAAATGCTATTGTCTTCTCTTTTCATCATTGATTTCATCCTTTGCCGCTCACGGGACGGTGCCCGCTCGCCTGTCAGACAGATGCACAGGGCGCCGGAGCGCCCTGCGCATCACACTTACTGCTGCTGTGTCGCGATAAGCTCCGCAAGCTTCTCGATCGTCGTGATCTCCTGCGTCAGCTCGATCTTACAGTCAAACTCCTCCTGCACCTGCATCACAAGTTCCATGATGTCGAGGGAATCAAGACCGATCTCGGTGAATTTGTCCGAAGCGGAAAGCTCAGACTCTTCTTTGTCAAGATACTCGGCAATGATATGGATGATCGTAGCGGTAATGTCCTTCATTGTGAAATCCTCCTGCAATTTCCCGCTTGCCGCGGGTTGATTTTCTGATTTTCGCTGCTATAATAATGTTGGGGGTTACCCCCAGGTCAATACCGATTTTTCTCAAAAATCGTTGAAGGGAGAAACCATGTCAGAGAGTAAGAAACCGGTCTCAGGAAACACCTCGGAGTACACGCTGACCGTCGGCCAGTTCGCCAAATTATGCCGCACCTCAAGGGATACGCTCCGCTACTATTACGAGCAGAAGATCTTAATGCCGCGCGTCGATCCCGACAACGGCTACCACTACTATTCCGCATCGCAGATCAGTTCCTTCTTCTTCATTTCGACGATGCGGCAGGCCGGCTGTTCTATCCGCGAGATCACGGACATCATCTACAATCTTTCGCAGACGGACATCGTCGACCTCCTAAATGTGAAGATTCACGATATGCAGCGCGAGCTGATCAACCTCAATAAGAAAGTGAACGCGCTGCACCTCGGCACATGGATGATCGAGCAGTACGGCAATCACCGTTCCGGTGTGCCTTTCGTTGCATCCATTCCGCCGATCAGCGTTACCTCCACACCTGTGCATCACCAGGACGGGTCCTACCACGCCGCGGACATCGCCGGCGATATTTCGGTGCATCTGGCCAAATCCTACGAGGACGACAGTCTGATGACTTTCCCGTCCGGTGCCACGATCGCTTATGACGATTTCGTCAAAGGCAACTATGCTTACAACAACGTCATCACGCTTTCGCTGATGCCGGCCGATTACAGGAGTTCCTTCCCGCTTCCGTCAAGACGCGCCGTTCTGTGTGCGCACAGCCACAACGAACAGGATATCAGCCGCAGCTATAAAAAGATTCTCGCGTACCTGAAACGGAACAAACTGAATGCCTGTTCCGACCTCTACTCGGTCAGTCTCATCAACCTTTACGACAACGAGACCAACCACCGCTATTACAAATATCTTCTGATCTGCGTGGAGTAGAACGCTCCGGAAGGGACTGTCACATTTTCCGAAAAGACGCAAAAAACCTCCGCGCCGGATATTCCGGAACGGAGGTTTTCTTTCGTTTCTGTGTTTAATTCTTCTTGGCTTTCTTCGGTTCAGCCAGTCCGTATAAGAGCGCGACAACCGCATACCCGGCATAATTACCGAACAGCAGGATCAAGCGGTCGGCTAGGAACGTTGCCTTTCTTATCACAAATAACAAAATGAGTGCGAGGGCGATGCTTATGATCACTGCGACGATAAGCGGCCACCGACATCCGCACAGCCAGTAAAACAGATAGCACACAAGCAATGCCGCAGCGACACATATGCACGGGATTATGTAGGGAGACGCGGACGCCGAGCCGGACCTTCTGCCGATCCAGGAAAGATACTTCTTAAGGTCCTGCACGCCCCGATCGAAAAAGTACCACCTTGCGCCAATCATCAACGCTACGGCAGCCGCCGTCCCGATGATCGGGAAGAACGCGGTATAGGCGGGTTTTCGGGTAATGATCATAACGACATAAGCGATCAAGGCCATTATTCCGATTGCAACCAATAACAGGATGGTCATCGAGGCAAATGCCATCTCCGGGTCCTTCCAGCCCGGGAACGCCGTATGAATTCCGATTATAAGCAGCAGATACAGATTGATCAGTATTCCGAATCCGGCGATGATCGACGCAAATGCCCGGAGTATGCTGCCGGGCTGCTTCTTCGCAGTTTGCGTTGCCGGAATGATCGGAACGTCCGACTGCAGCAGCGCAGGATTCATCGCCGTCGCCGTGCCGTTCTGCTGATGCTGCGCCGCAATCTCCGGATACAGATCGGAAAGTCTCTCGATCACCGGTCCCTGCGTCGCGTTCTTATGGCGCCTTCTCGCGTTTCCAAGTGCGTTGGTGCCTTTGTTATAAAGGACCCTGAATATAAACTCTAACAGCACGACCAGAAAGATGATACCGGCTGCTGCCAGAACGATCATTGTATTGGTATCCAAAACCGCAATCCTCCGAATTAAGAATGATTAGCGAACCGTACTCCTACCGGGCATTCATATAAACCGCGCGGTCATACCCGGAATAATCCGGAGACATGTACTGCTGGCAGACATGACTGACTCCGTCATACGGATTCAAAAACATGGCATAATCAATGTGCGAACCTTCCGCATCCCACCAGTCATATTCAAACTCCGCACCCGTGTCCATATAGTAGAAATAATAGTCATAATTGCGGCCGAACAGCTCCTTCGCCGCACTGTACAGATCTGCGGGAATCGCGTCGTCCGAAATCTGCTTCTCGATTCTTACCCATACAAGACGGTTATTCTCAAAGAACAGGCAGATCCCGTTCCCCTCGGTGTCGTCCGCAGTGCACCAGTCAAGCGGGTTAGCCGCCCACTCCCATGCTTCGAGTGCGGTCATACCCGGAATCACACTCTGCAGTTCTTGATAGGTCTTTCCGAAGAGGCTGTAGTCAACCTTCAGCACGCCGTTTTCGAGCCCGCATACAAACCTCGCCGGTTCCTGTGTCGGTTCCTGTGTCGGTTCCTGTGTGGGTTCCTGCGTGGGTTCCTGTGTCGGTTCCTGCGTCGGTTCCTGCGTCGGGGTCTCGGTCGGCTTTTCGGTCGGATTGCTTACCGGCTCTTTGGTGACCACTTCGGCCGGCTTGGTCGGTTCCTGTGTCGGATTCTCCTGTGCCATCTTACTCTCATAAGCATTGATGTAATCCTGGGCCATGCTTCCGGCCATCCCCCGCAACTTATCAAGCGTACTCTTCGACTCAAACTTACGAAGCGGTGCCGATGCGTAGATGCATAAAAGCACGGCAAATACGACCGCGCCGATCACCTCAGCGAGAACGATGCCACGATTGGTCTTCTTCTCTTTCTCCTCTTCGGGCGGCTGCACGGGTGCTGCAGGGGCAACCGGAGCTGCTTCTGTAAACTGCGGCTGCGCCGGTGCTCCTTCGATCTTAGCGCCGCATATGTGGCAGAACGCGCTGTTATCTTTCAGCTTTGCGCCGCATTGATTGCAAAACATAGGAATACCTCTTTCCTTCATACTTTGTTGCCGTAACCTGCGTTCTTTACTCTCCTACCAATCCCTTACAGGAAAGATGTGGACGATTTCAGATTGGTCATATAAATCCGTTCCACAACCGCATTGTAATCAAGCCGCAGGAACGCCTTCTCAAGCTGTGTCAGGATAATATTGCCGTCCATTCTTGCCGAGTTTACGATAGTGTTGTTGCGCGTCTTCCACGAATCCAGTTTGAAGCTGAACCGGTATATTCCGTCCTGCTGCCCGCCGGCATTGGCCGTAATCGACGCGGCCATCGTTCCCATTGAATTATGAAACACAAGACGGCCGCCTTCGGTATCCTGCGTGATGCTGATACCCTGCCCGCGCATCACATTCATGTCGAGTGCCGTGAGCATCGTTTGAAGGTCCGGCACAACCGTCTTAAATGTATGAATCTGCTGATAAAAATCATACTTATGATTCTTGTTGGCAACGCCTCCCTTAAAGAGCTTGTTGTAGTGTCCCGCCATGACCAGACCGATGATCACGCCGACCGCAATCGTGCCTAATGCTATCCATAATCCCGGACCCATAAAAATGCCTCCTGACACATCTGAAATCTGCTTAAAACGAATTCAAATTGCAAATGTAAAACGCCTGCAAATCCTATCTCTCAATATACCAAAATACCCCATGCAATGCAAGGCAAAGCATGGGGTAAAATCTTTCTTCAAGTATGAGAAAAGGCTGTTTCTGCGTTTATCAGTGAATGAACTTCACGCTCAGCAGATGTCCGCTTCCGCCGCCGACCTTTGTGAGATACAGTGCCGATACGCCGTCCGGAATCGGGCAGGCTGCACGGTACTTCTCCCATACGTCGGAGGAGTCTACTTTGACGGTACCGATAACCGGACCGCCAAGTTCGGTACGAACCTCGAAGCTGTCGTGGATGTAACCGCGAACGGTCAGCTCAATCTCCTTCACACCTTTGAAATTGATATACTTGAAACCGATGGTCGTGCCGGTTCCGATGTTAGCGATGTAGGAAGGTCCCTTGTCGCCGTCCTTGCCGTCCATCGTGATGCGCGGCTGGTTGCCGATTCCGACAAGCCAGTGCATCGGCTCCTTGATGTCAGGTGCGAACAGGTTGCAGGCGATGTGTGCCGGAATCTCATCCGTATCACGAAGCGGTCCGCCGTTCAAGCCGCAGGAAGTGATCTCAACCTGCTTGATGGAACCGTCCGCGGCGAACTTCACTTCCTCGGCACAGCCCTGACGGGAGTACCAGGTCGCGTTGGTCTGGCGATGGTAGAAGATATACCGCTTGCCGGCAATCTCGATCAGGCTTCCGTGGTTGTTCGCGCCGTATGCCGCGGGCGTCTCCGCATCCTTATAGGTATCGATGTGGAAGTCGCTGTTAGAAACGATCACGCCGCCGTACGTAAACGGACCCTCGGGGCTGTCGGAGGTTGCGTAGCAGAGCTCATGCATAACCTCGGAAGAATAAATGAAATAG
>JAGADM010000155.1 GCA_017613595.1 Lachnospiraceae bacterium
AGGAGACTGCCCCCTCAGATAATTCTTCTTCTCTGACGGAATCGCCGACGGAAGGGCTGACTCCGACAGCGAATGCGCCAACCGAAGAAGTTTATCCGACGCCGACACCCCTTATCTGGAGATCGGACAACCGAGAGTATACGGTTGTGAGAAATGATGCCGATAAGGCGCTCTATTTTGATTTTGAAACATTGAATCAGGCGGCAGAGCTGGTCGTGATCGGTTCCTTTTCCGATGATGCAACGCAGGTGGTAAAGACGACATATTCCGAAGAATTCGGAAAGGATGTTATCTATAACGGTATCTCAACCAACACGTTTACAATTGAGCAGGTGTTAAAAGGAACGCCGGAGGGTGAGACGATTCGCATCTCGCAACGATATGTGTTTGATGAAGAATTCGGGCAGCTGATTTCCTTCGGAGACATGACGCCGATGGAGAAGGGAAGCAAATGGATTTACTTCCTTATTTATGCCCCACAGGAGCAGGTTTACTACGCTGCGGGAGATTATACAGGCAGGTATCCGTACCGTAATATTTTATTTTCCGAGTTGGAAAAGGAGAGTTATACGCCTGCGGAAATCGGACTGTTCAGTCCGTATATGTTCGCCCGGATCTATCCGATATATCAGAAGGCTTTAGAGTATTATCAGATTGTGATTGAATAACAGAAGGACATTTTTATAAGGCATGAAAGTCGGCAGCGGTTTATCCGTTGCCGACTTTTATTCACTTAACTTTAACTTGACAACAATTAAGTTAAAAGTTAAAATGTAGTCATAAGGAGGAATATCTTATGACGGAACAGGAGAAACAAAGCCTTCGCGAGCGGATCGAAAAGCTTCCGGCTGGAGGAATTACATACAAGACAATCAATGGGAAGAGATATCCTTATCTTCAGTGGACGGAGGACGGCCGGCAGCGCAGCAGAGTCATTAAGGCATATGAACTGGCAATGCTCGCTGAGGCGATAGAGGAAAGGAAGAAGCTGGAATACCAGCTTAAGGAGAACCCTGTCCGTGTCGCCGAGAAGAAGGCTTCCTACGGCCTGTCGACCGTTTCCCATACCGGGGAACAACTGCGACGCTTTATTATGCCGGTCAAAGGAATGGAAAAGCGTGAATGCTATTCGGTACTTCGTGATTATCTTTACGGAGACGATTCTGAGCGGGTTTTCATTCTGTACGGACTTCGCCGCACCGGGAAGACTACATTGATCCGTCAGGCAATCGCCGAAATGGACGACGAAATGTTTGCAAAGACGGCATTTCTTCAGGTTACGAGAAGCCATAACCTTGCACAGTTGAACCGGGATTTACGAATTCTTGCCGAGGAAGGATACCGGTATATTTTCATTGATGAAGTCACGATGATGGAGGATTTCATTGAGGGCGCAGCCCTTCTTTCGGACATTTTCGTTTCAAGCGGCATGAAGATTGTCCTTTCCGGAACGGATTCCCTGGGATTTGTCTTCACGGAGGATGAGCAACTTTATGACCGCTGCATTATGCTTCACACCACATGGATCCCTTATCGGGAATTTGACCGTGTGCTCGGGATTCACGGCGTAGATGAGTATATCCGTTACGGCGGTACAATGAGCCTCGGTAATTCGAGATATAATGCGCCCACATTTGCCACAAAGGAATCTGCTGACGAATATGTGGACAGTTCTATTGCGCAGAATATCCAACATTCCCTCCGGTATTATCAGGAGGGAGGGCATTTCCGAAATCTCCGGGAATTGTATGAGAGAGGAGAACTGACGGGGGCAATCAACCGGATTGTTGAGGATATTAACCATGCTTTTACGCTGGAAGTACTGACAAGGCCGTTTCGTTCGGAAGATTTACGTCTTTCTGCAGCCAATCTGCGGCGCGACAGGAAGCATCCGAGCGATATCCTTGACCGGGTTGACACGGAAGCAATCACGGAAAGGCTACGGAAACTGTTAAGTATCCGCAATAAAGAAGAGCAGACGGTAACAATTACGGATGCGCATAGGACAGAAATTAAGGAATATCTGGATCTGCTAGACATTACCTGCGACATACCAATCGTGCATATGACGGATTATAACATCCGCGACAGCCGTGCCGTGATCACGCAGCCGGGACTTCGATTTGCACAGGTTAAGGCACTGATTGAGGAACTTCTTCAGGATGAGACCTTCCGTTCCTACAGCCTTACGGAGCGGAATTATGCCGCCGGCCGGATCGTTACGGAAGTGCAGGGAAGAATGCTTGAGGACATTGTTCTTTTGGAAACACGGATGGCCAGAAGCGACTGCAAGGTGTTTCATCTCCAGTTTGCGGTCGGAGAGTTTGACATGGTCGTATGCTCCCCCGAAACAGAGTCGTGCGAGATTTATGAGATAAAGCACAGCGCGGAGATCGCCCCGGAACAGACGAGGCATCTGCGCGATGCGGACAAATGCAACGCAACCGCTTTTCGTTTCGGCACCATTGCCGGAAAGTATGTGATCTACCGAGGAAAGAGTACGGAGGTTGACGGAATCCGGTATGTGAACGCGGAGGAATACCTGCTTGGACTCGGGAAAGAGAAAACAGCGGGGGTATAATCCCGAAAGGATATATCCTGCGGAAACGCTGATTGGGATATGACGGATGCATCCTGTCGGAATGTGTCGCGGCGCATTTGTCGGAAACAGTTGAAAAAACGGCGGAATATGGTACAATAGTTCAGAATAGGGTTATCTCGAATTGTCGGATAACGGACGAATGCAATGAGCCCCTCGTGAGGGCTTTCGATAAAGGACGGCACATGGAACAGGAAGGCGTAAGAATCAATAAATACTTAAGCGACGCAGGTGTATGCTCGAGGCGGGAGGCCGACCGGCTGATCGAGGAGGGGGTTGTTACCGTGAACGGTGAGGTGGCAACGCTCGGAACGAGAGTCATGCCGGGTCAGAAGGTGCGCGTGCGCGGCAAGGAAGCGACGCTTACGAAGAAGGACGACAAAGTCGTTCTTGCCTTTCATAAGCCAAGAGGCGTTGAGTGCACTTCGGACCGCAGCAATCCCGACAATATCATTGATTATATCCACTATGACAAGCGGATTTATACGGTCGGACGGCTTGATAAGAACTCAAGCGGACTGATTCTTTTAACAAACGACGGAGACCTTGCAAACCGCATCGCTAAAGCCGGCGAAGGCCATGAGAAAGAGTATCTGGTGCGTGTCGACAAACCGCTGACGCCGGAGTTTTTATACAGTATGGCACACGGCGTGCCGGTGCTCGGAAAGAAGACGGCGCCGTGCAGAGTGCAGCAAATCGGCGAATGCTTTTTCCGGATTGTTCTGATTCAGGGAATGAACCGCCAGATCCGCCGTATGTGCGAGTATCTCGAATATAAAGTAGTCGCGCTGAAACGCGTACGTGTCATGAACATTTTACTCGGGGACCTGCCGAGCGGACAGTACCGCGAGGTAACGCCGAAGGAACTGAGTGAACTAAAGAAACTGTTGTAAGAAACAGGAGAAGGTATGGACAAGAAACAACGCATAACCGAACTGGTCGCGATTCTCGATAAGGCAGCACGTGTATACGAGCAGGAAGACCGCGAGATCATGTCGAACTTTGAGTACGACGCGCTTTATGATGAACTGCGCGCACTCGAAGAGGAAACCGGGTTCGTGCTTTCAAACAGCCCGACGCAGCATGCCGGTTATGAGATTCTTTCGGAACTTCCGAAGGAACGCCATGAGAGCCCGATGCTTTCTCTTGATAAGACAAAGGAACGCGATGCGCTGGTCAGCTGGACCGGCGATCATGACAGCATCCTTTCGTGGAAAATGGACGGTCTGACGGTTGTTCTCACGTATCGCGACGGCGAGCTTTTTAAGGCCGTTACGCGCGGTAACGGCGAGATCGGCGAGGTTATTACCAATAACGCCCGCGTATTCAGGAATATCCCCCTTAAAATCGCTTACAAGGGCGAACTCGTGCTCCGCGGCGAGGCCGTGATCCGCTACAGTGATTTTGAGCAGATCAATGCCGCGATCGAAAAGGACGAGGACCGCTACAAGAACCCGAGAAACCTCTGCAGCGGCACCGTAAGGCAGCTGAATAACCGCATTACGGCGGAGCGTAACGTGTATCTGTTCCCATTTGCCTTA
>JAGADM010000156.1 GCA_017613595.1 Lachnospiraceae bacterium
TATGCCTGTAACGGCATAGAAATGTCATGTGCTATTTTGCGCTTCTCCGGGAGGCAGTACCAACATACAAATATTCTTTTGTGAAAGTTCTCAGACTAATAATCATTTGTATACCTCCCTTTCTCGCTTATAGCGTATTTGATTTTGCCAGCACCTGCTGACATTTGCAGATTATACAGACACATCCGGAAAATGTCAAGCCGCAAATGACAATTCAAAAATAAACACCATATAACAGTTGACAACTGTTTCAAACTGTTATATACTGTTTATCGTAAACAGCGGGACAGCCGCTCTCAGGCGCACTGTCCGATTCCGCGCTATGCGCAGGCGCAGACACCGTTTACAGAAGGGAAATACGATATGCAGCACATCATTATCAAAAATTCATCCATGGTGCCGGTTTATGAGCAGCTGATGTCACAGATCAAGCAGCAGATCATTAACGGCACACTTCCGGAAGGCGAGGCTCTGCCCTCCGTCCGTGCTCTGTCCGCCGAACTGAAGATCAGCGCGCTGACCGTCAAGAAAGCGTATGACCGGCTCGAGGAGGAACGTTTTGTCATCACGGTTCACGGCAAAGGAACGTACGTTGCCGCTGCCGACCGCCAGCTAGCGGCGGAGGCCCGTAGAATAGCCGTCGAGAAGGACTTCTCTCTCGCTGTGGAAAAGGCAAGGAACGTCGGGCTTAAGGACGACGAGATCCGCGAGATTTTAGACATCCTGCTTTCGGAAACTTAATCCACTCTCATCAAACAATAAGGAACCAAAACCATGATTTCAATTAAAAACCTGCAGAAAAAGTATAAGGATTTTTCGCTGAACCTTTCGATGGAAGTTCCGGCAGGGACCGTAACCGGTCTTGTGGGGCGGAACGGCGCCGGCAAGAGTACCGTGATCAAAGCGATCCTCGGTCTGATTGAGCCGGACGGCGGCGAGGTTCGCGTCTTCGGAAAGAATCCCCGCACATTCACAGGGCGGGACAAAGAAGCAATCGGCACGGTACTCACCGATTCCGACTTCAGCAAATTCTATAACCTAAAGGACGTATACTACATTTTTAAGAGCTTATATCCGGCATTTGACGGGGACCGCTTCATGCAGTTATGTAAGGATCAGAAGCTTCCGCTCAGGAAGGCTCTCCGGAAATTCTCAACCGGTATGAGAACCAAACTCCGCATCATCACGGCCATTACGCACGGCGCAAAGCTGCTCGTTCTCGATGAGCCTACCGCGGGACTTGACGTACTCGCCCGGACCGAGATGCTCGGTCTGCTGCGCGACTATCTCGCTGCCGATGAGGAACGCTCCATCATCATCACCTCGCACATTTCCACCGATCTCGAAGGTTTCTGCGATGATATCTGGCTGATCGATGACGGCCGGATTGTGTTCCATGAGGAAACCGACGCCCTCCTCGACCGCTACGGCGTTCTGAAGGTCAACAGTAAGCAGTATGATACGCTTGATAAGCAATATCTGCTTGTTGCCAAGGCCGAGCCGTTCGGATACGCATGCCTGACCAATGAAAAGCAGTATTATCTGGAAAACTATCCGGACATCATCACGGAGCAGGCAACGCTTGACAGCGCTATTATTCTGCTGACCGGCGGCCGGTTCAATGAAGAAAAGAAAGCGGGGGAACGGTAACATGATCAGATTGTTAAAACGGGATTTTTATTTATCGAGGAAGTTGGCGCTTGTAGCTCTTGCATTTTTCGTCTATGCATTATTGGATAATATCGTGACCGTAGGCTACGATGCATCCTTCACAACAGGAATCTTTATCGCCGGATTTTTTTTGCTGGTCGTAGTAATCGAAGATTATCGGGACAACGGATTGGCCTTCGTACACACACTTCCCTTTACCCCTGCGGAATATGTGCTTTCAAGACACCTTTTCATACTTATCATTTCGACGGTAATCGGTGCTCTTTCGTTCGGTCTTGACTGGCTGTTCATCTGCGTAAAGAAAGTGGATTGTGATTACTACGGAATCACCCGATGGTCAGTGCTGAACAGCTGCGCCCAGACGTGGTGCTTTATGATCCTGTTCTACGCCGTTCTGCTTCTGCTCTGCAGTAAAATCAGGATGGAACTCGCCGTCGTAGTGGCCCTTGCAATAGAAGCCGTTATTATGCTTACCTTACTGAAAATACTGGGTTCGTTCTCCTATAACCCGTTAGGAGAAATGACCCCCTTTCAGAAATGGTACTACGGTCTCAGCGAACAGAAGATTTTCTTCGGAAGCGTCTGCATTACCATCGCCGTATTCCTGATCCTCATGTTCATCACCACTATGTTCATGAAAAAGAAAGAGTATTAGATTGCGTAACGATTAATCGGGCATACCTGTGAGCGTTGTTCTCCCGCAGGCATGCCCGACTCACTGTTTCACCACTTGCAAACAAACAAGAGCGGCCCACACGGGCCGCTCTCTCATTTTTCATTCAAGTATAGTAAAACTCTCTACTCGTTACCGGTTACGTCGTCTGTGAGGCTCTCAGCACTTTCTGCAGCCTCTTCCGCGGTTGCGGCAACATCGTCCGCTGCCTCGGAAACATCCTCAACTGCCTCGGTTACGGTGTCAGCTGCACTTTCCGCCGCGTCGGTAAACTTCTTAGTCACATCTTCCGCCGCATCGTCAACTGCATCCGCAGCACTCTCCGCTGCGTCTTCCGCCTTCTCAACAGCCTCCGCTGCTTCCTCGGTCTTCTCCTCTACCTTCTCGCCGATGCGCTCGAGAGCGTCGGAAAGGTCATCCTCTTTGCCCGAAGCAACTTCCTTGGCTGCCTCTTCACTGAGGCGCGCAAGTTTCGCTGCCATGTCGTCGGACAGATTGTCAACGGTATAGGAAACTTCCTTCGAAAGATCGGTCGTATTGCTGATCTTCTCGTATGCAGCCTCAATCTCCTCTGCGGAAGGTCCGGATGCCTTCAGGGACTCCTTAACGGCATTAACGGATGCCGCAGCTGCTGCGGCCTCTTCAACCTTCGAAGCTGCCTGCGGAGCATCGGCCGGTTTCACGGGCTGAACCGGTGCCGGTGCGGGTGCCGTCGGAGCCGCGTTCTGAACCGGTGCCGGAGCCGCGGGCTGTACCGGTGCCTGTGCGGGCTGTGCCGGATAGATAGGACGGTTGTTCGGCTGAATCGGCTGCTGCGCCTGGAAGAACGTCGCTGCTGCCACCTGCGGCTGCTGTGACTGGTCAATCGGAGCCGCCGTATTCTTCACGCCGTTGAGCGCTTCGCACTTCAGGCTTGCCCAGCGTCCGACCATCAACACCTCGAGGAACTGGGAAAGAATTGTTACCACAGAACCCATATTGTCTGCCTGGAATCTCGAAAGATAACTCGACCAGGTTCCCGCCTCCCAGTCTTTCGAATATATGGCGAGAAAATCCGCAGCAATGGAGATTCCGATGATGAACGCAGTGAAGATAACGGACAGTGTCGCAAATGCGGTGACCGACGGAGCCTTAGCAAGCAGAGCAATTGCCGTGCACAGTAAGAACACCAGAACCACACCGGCCAGAACGCAGGAATAGATGAAGGTAAATGTCTTCATGCTGTCCCACTTCCAGGTTTTAATGTACTTAGACGCATAGTCAGCCCAGTAATACATACGGTACGCGAACAGTCCCGCGGCAAGAAGCACTCCTACGAAGAATACCCCGCGATTCTCGGTAAACATGGCGATGAGAAGCACCAGCAGCACGAGAAACAGCGCATAAATAAGGATATGCCCTTTGAGTGTCTCTTTACTCTTAAAGATCTGCTCCAGCACCTTAAACGGACTCTCGTCCAGAACCTTGGCAGTGGAAAGAATGCTGAGCACATATTCGTACACTCCTGCGATAAAACCTGCAAGGAACAAAATTCCCGCCGCAAACGAGTATTTCCTGCTTTTATCAGTCATGGATGGAACCTCCTTTGATTGGTATTTATAAAATTGTATCATTTACCAAAATGAAAGTCAAGAAAACCGGAGCCGCATTTATCATGCAGCTCCGGTCCTCATTTGCCTTAATTATGACTGATTATTCGGCAGTTTGATTGTAACTTTGTATGAGGTTTCTTTGTAAAGGTCGGATTTGTCCGGCTTTATGGTGAGGGTAAATGTGTACTCCCCGTCATTTTCTTCCGCAATCTTCGCGAGGCTTATATTCTTATCGACCACGAATATTCCGTCGCTTGCCTCTTCGAAATCGATAATGAGGCGGTGCATATTCTTTTCAAAGTATTCGCTTGCCGTATTGTAATACCAGTTCTCGTGTTCCGCATCCGTATAACCGGAATAGGTCATGGCACCGAAGAATGAATAACAAATCTTCAGAACAGTATTGGTATCGTTGATTTCTGCCGGGTCAATCATTTCCGTAAGATCCAGAACATAAGTATCTTCAACCTTACTGAACGCTTCCTCCGCCTCGCATACCAGTGCAAGGTCCACGAGCAAAGGTGTTTCCTTTACATGCGTGTTATCATTCTCGCAGACTTCCACGAGTGTTCCTGCCTTCCAGCTTTTCACATACGTGTCTCCGTACTCGGATGTCTCGTAGATTCTCTCCGGATTTACGGTGCGAGTGGTATCCACGGTATACTTGTGACCCTTCTTATTCTGCTTCACGGTAATCTTCCGGGTACCGAAAGCCGTATTCGTAAAGGTCGCCGTGTAGATGATCTCACCGTCTGCTTCGCAGGTCGCCGGCAGATTCTTTTCAATGCTTGCGGCAACGGTCTCCGTCTGTACCTGACTCGGGTTCTCCTTGTTGTACCGGGAAGCCTTCATCTTCGTGTTGTTTTCGACCATTTCCACCGTAACTTCGCTCCAGACAGGATCCAGAACCGGAATGTCCGCTAAGGTCTTCGTCCAGGTGCCGAAAGCGGTATTCGTAAACGTCGCAGTGTAGGTCGTCTCACCAAGATCGGTATAGGTCGGGGCTTTGGTCTCCTTCGCGGTCACATTTGCCGTCTCCGTCTCATAATGACTGCTGTCATGGTTGCAGCGCCGTATTGCCGTAACCGTCTTCTTGTCCGTGGACCATTCATAACCGACACTGCCCCATTCGTGTCCGAATGCCTGCGTGATCACCGTCTTCTTCTGCTGAACAAATGCGGCGTCCGTCGTGAAGTTCTTCGATGTATACTGTGTCTTTCCGTCTCTTAAGCAGGTTGCGGGTTCGAGGACCGCCTCGTCAGCCGTAACCGTCTCGGTAACAAAGTGAGAGCTGTCTCTCTTACAGGTCTTCTTAGCGGTCACGGTCTGATTGTTCGTTCCCCATAAGTATTCGGGTTCGCCCCAATCACATCCGACCGGATCGATGGACTCTTCGACCGAACGTCCGCAGTCACTGCAGACTCTCGTCCGGATACCGGATTCAAAACAGCCGGGCTGCTTCGTGACAACCGGAGTGCCGAGATGCTCATGGCGCTCGGCATCGGCAGCCTGTTCAGCCACTTCGGTCTTCTTCTCATGGCATACGGAGCATTCATAATAGAACTCGCTCGGTCTTATGCAGCATCCTTCTTTATAATTTCCGGTATACCGGAAATCATGCTGCTGAATCGGATATACGCTCTCTTCTCTTGTGACATGACAAAGCTTACAGGTGTGCTGCTTCGTACCATATGCACAAGTGGGTTCCTTGGTTACGATCCACTCTCCCCAATCATGGCATTCGTCGAGGTCGGCGGCAGGAATCGGTATGATATTCAGTTCCTTACCGCAGGTCAGACAATGCTCTGCGCGGTATCCGTCGGTCACACAGGTGCGGTCCTTAACAATCACACTGGTGCGGTCCGAAACATGATTTCCGTGAGCAGGAATGGTAAATCCTTCTCCTACGATCGCGTCACAATCCTTACAGCGGTAATTACCGGAGAAACCGTCCGTCACGCATGTCGCCGGGGTTCCTTCTTCGCGGTAGGATTCTCCGTGTACCGTCGAGTCAAACGGAAGCTCTACATGCTCTTCCTTATGGCACCACAGGCATCTGCGGAGCATATCGCCGTGTGTGGAACAGGTCGAGGTGGTCAGAACGATCTCCTCCCAATTGTGACGGTCAGGCTCGATCGGCAGTTCCACGCCGTCCTTAACAAGTCCGCAGAGTGCGCAGGTGTATCCGGCAAGACCGGTTCTCGCACAGGTTGCTTCGATCGTCACACTCTGTCCTGTCCAGTCATGTACGTGCCAGTATGCGTTGGCGACAACATCGCCCTTCGGCATTACATAGGTAGTGTCCATAACCTTTCCGTCAATCATCCATACAAGATCGAGTCCTTCTCTCGCTTTCAGCGTAGGAGCCGTCGGCGTGGTACCGATCTCGACGATATCCGTGCGGATATCCTTGCCGTCTTCGGTCCAGGTAATCTTGCTGTTACCGAGCGTGTACCTCACATAAACCGTAAAGTCCTTATCGGGTGCCACGAACTCATAAGGGTACTCCGGCGAATCAAGGGCCTCAGCAGTCCGGAGCAGCATCTGGTAATTCTCGCGGTTCAGTTCGTCCGGAACCTTCATATAAAGGAGCTCGCCCGTCCGTATCGTGGTTATCTTCTCAACGTATCCGTCCACAACCCAGTTAACGTTATGCGTATTGCCGACAAATGCGGCGTAGTATGTTGTGTCGTGCTCGGGCATCTTGGTATTCTTATCGATTGCCTCGCCGTTCGCCGTCTGCCAATGGGAGAACTTCATGCCCGTCTTCTTAAGTCCGGAGCCGTCCGGAAGATTGATCGGACGTCCGCACAGCGTCTTAAACTCTGACACTACGGTATTGCCGTTCTTAAAGGTAACGGTAAACTCCTTCGGATACTGTACGCCGATCATAACAATGTATTTATCCGGGACCTTGGTGTTGGCATCCACCTTGGTCAGGTGGCTGTAATCACCGCGTCGGAGTGCCGCAAGGCCCTCGTTACGAGCCTGCCGCATGGTTTCACCCCAGTTGTAATACCAATCTACCGTGAAATCGTACATGTACCATTCCGTCGTGTAGGAATCCTTACGGTATTCCGAAAGACGCTCCGGAATGTAATCCATTACGGGAAGTCCGACAAGTACGCGCTCGCAATCCGGATGATAATCCCAGCCGTGTGAGTTGTCCGGATTCCAGTTCCATTCACTGGAGCAAAGCGACCAATCGCGTACATCCGGATTCAGATTGTTTTCATCGAAGATATCCCAGCTGATATGCTTCTCCAACTTGCGGTAGAGGATCCGGATCACCGTTTCGGTTCCGCGCATGGTGAAACGGGTCTCACCTTCCTGATTGTCAATGGCTTTCTGGTTCTGTTCGCAGAATTTTTCGAGCAGTCTCTGATAAGCGGAGTAAATATTTCTCTTCGCCATCCAGTCACACTCCGCATCGGTGGATATCTTCTGCAATTCCGCCAGCCGCTTCTTATCCGGCTTTGCGCTGTACTTATACAGCATGTAATCGTTGTATGCGGTGTTCTTCTTGCCTTCCGCTTCTTTCATAACCTTCAAAGCGGCTTCACGTTTTTCTTTCAGTTCACTCTCATCCGGATATCCGAGATAGTACAGCTTGTATCCGGGGAATTTAGCCGTGATTTTCTCATCGATGTAAACGTAGCATTCGATTCCGTCATAACCGCTTACCGCGCCGGTACCGACGAGGTTCCATTTGTTCCAGACATTGGCATCGTCCTGCAGGTAGTATTCCACCTTGGCGGTACGCTGCGTTCCCTTCCAGTGAACGTATACGGTACGCTGCAGTTTCTGCGTGCTGAAACCGAATGCGGTGTTCATGAAGGTAAATACGACTTTGCCGTATACTTCATCGGTATTCGAATCTACCGGACATACATAGATCTCATTGGTCGCCGGCAGATACTGGAACGAAGATGCGCCGGCCTTCACTTTGCCGTCCTTACCGGTCAGGTCAAAGCACTCCACCACGAAGTGTTCCTCGTTGCTCTGCGTCCAGGTACGTGTTCCCTTGAAGATGATCGGCACATCTTTCTCATCGTATCCGACGGTCTCCGTCGCGACGGTGAAGGTCTTCGCGTTCGTATCATTTACCTTCTTCGAGTCCATGCTCTTATCCGTAACCTTACCGGTGCTCAGAGCCATCAGTTTTACTTTGAAGAGGTCGTCCGGAACCTTGACCGTATTCTGGCCGTTCGGGATTTCCACCGTAAGCGAAGGATCCTTCGGGCTGATCAGCATTTCAATCGGGTACTCGACACAGCCGAGCTGTATGAGCGGTGTCTTCTTACTGTAGAGGCTCCAGCTCTTTGAGGCTCTGCCCATTCCGACCTGAATCTTGATGCTGATATCCGCGTAGATACCGATTTCAAATAACAGCGAGCCCATCGCGCCGCTCGTGGTGCCTTTTCCGGATGTCCATTCATACCAGCAGTACAGGAATCCGTACAGCTCCGCATAGAGACCGGCGGTAGCAACAACGCCTACGGAATCAAGATCCGTACTGAAGAGACCGACTCTTAAGTCAAGCGATACGCCGACCTTCACGCCGAGCATACCGAATGCGTAGAAATCGGCACGGAAGTTCGGTGTTTCCACGTCCTTCACACTCGCGCCGTCACCGACACGCTTTTCACCCATTTCATCTCCGCCGCCCCAGATCTTCGCCCGGAACGTATAGGAGTATTCCTTCGCATTTGCGTAACTTATGCCTGCTCCGATTGCGGCATTGATCTTTAAGCCGACAATGAATTTGATCTTCATGCCGACATGAACGATGTTCAGCGGATCAACCGGAATATCGAGCGACGCAAGCGTTACATCGACAAGATTGATGTACTGCGCATCGTTTGAAAGCATCGAGGAATACTTGGTCGGAAGGTCTCCTCCGATACCGCTCGACAGGTAACCCTGCTGGGAGTCCTTGCCGCTCTTATCCTGTCCGTTCTGATTGAGCTCGGTGCCCATGCCCTGGCCCTTCTTCTCCTGCTTCTCCGCCTTTTCAAGGAGCTTGTTTCCGCCCTTGATCAGAGCCTTCGCAGCCGCCTGTCTCTTCTTTCTCGTTTCTTCGTCCATCTCCGCGCCCTTGTTATCGGAAGCGAAGTCGCCTACGAGTTCTTCCCAGCTCTTACTCTTGTCCGTCTCCATCTGCTTGGTCTTCGCGGTAACCATGACACCGAAACCGGAATAGGTTCCGGCCTGCAGGGAAGCCGTTACATCAAGGCTTGAGGTAAGACCGATCTTATTTTTGTGACGAACCACGTGGATGGTGGGCGTCAGCAGGAATTCCTGCTCGAGTGCGATTACCGGCTGGATCTCTAACTTGCCGGCTTCCATGATCGTAATCGTAATGGTAAAGGAAACCGCTACCTCGGCGCGGACACCCTTCTTGCCTGCGTAATGCTGCAGGTCAAGTCCGCAGAGGAACGTTACCTTAACGTCGCTGACTTCGACCTTCTTCGCGCCGTCCGAAAGTTTCCGGAGGTCATCGAGGGTCATGTCGCCGTCTTCGGATTTGATTGTCATGTTGCGGATCTGCTCGGCATACTCAAGGCTGTCGATATCCTCGTCCTTGCCGAGTACGAGCGCCGTCAGGAAATCGGAAGTCTCGCTGACGATACCGCTGCTCATGATCTGCTCACGCATACTCTTCTCGAGTTCCGCCTCATCCGCTTCGCTGAGTTCAAAATCCACTTCGGGCATCTGCATGTAGAGAAGCTTTTCGTCCGCGAACATCGTCTCCTCGGTGATCACCATATAGGATGCGGTGATGCCGGCGTCGGTCTTCTCGATTTTCGTAACCTGACCGTAACCGGTTACCTTACAGTTATTCGCGCCGAGCGTGCCCTTATAAAATGCAAGGTAGTCGCCCTCGTCAACCGTCGTATCGGCGGTCAGTTCATATTTCTTAAACGCCGCGCTGCCGAAATTCATCGCGCTCTTTGCGATCTTGATAACGCCGTCTTCGATGCTTCCGTCATCCGGAACCGGGATCAGGTCCGGAATCGCAACGATATCCGCAACGCTCGCATTTTCATATTCGTACCGGCCGTTGCCGAGATCCTTCTTCACCTTGATGTAAGTTACATCGCCGTCCGTGAAGCCTCTCTCCTTAACGGTGCCCTTGTTGACCGCGATAACGTCACCCTTCTTCAGCTTGTCGGAGCCGTTATAGGTCATGGTGCCGGAGCCCATGTTCTCTTTCGCGATCAGATTTCCGTCCTCGTCAGTATCGAGATCCAGGATGCTGACAAATGCCACGCCTTCCACCTGATCCGCGGAGATGTATTTCACATGGTCCGCGATGCTCATGTTCACCACTTCATCCTGATGAATGGTGATATTGTACTCATTTACCTCAGGGTCCGTTTCCGCATCGTCATACATAAAGCGGAGCTTGGAGGTGTCGCTGATCATCAGGGAGTAGAGATAACCGCCGTCCCAGTGACCTTTTTCGCTGCGAAGCTCCCAAACCGTGCCCTCCGGCTTACGGTTTAAAAGAAGGTTTTCAAGAAGATTTACCTGATTCACACTCAGGTCCATATCCTCTCTCCAGAATCTCTGAAGGCTGTCATCCTCCGCAACGCCGAAGCATTTCTTAATATCCTCTTCGGTCGCGGTGTCCAGATTGATCATCAGGGACTCAACGAGTGCCTTGGTCTCCGGATCCATTTCGGAAGTATCGACACTCTCCCATGCCATTGTCGTATACTTGGTGGGGTCGATCGTGTTGCCGTTCTCGTCCTTCTCGTCTAAAAAGGTTTCGTTACTGAATTCCGAAGGGGCGAACTTGCCGACGATTTCGAGAACCCGCTCGTCATAAACCGAGGACTCGGTTCTCTTCGGATCCACAAGGAGACTCAGTTCTTTTAACAGATTGAATGCGTCGCCGAGCTCCTGTTCCTTCTCGATCAGTGCCCAGATCTTCGCGGTCATCGTCTCGTCGAAGCCTTTGTCGGCAATCCATTTCTTATCTTTCGTTACGCGCGTGGAGGTGAGGACGTACGGAAGATCCGTCGTCTGAAGGCTTGCATTGTCGAGTGTCAGAAGTTCGCGGATCTGCTTCTCGGAAAGCCCGTACGAAACAAGTTCGAAGGCGAAATCCTCCGGCACATCCTTGCGTGCCACATAATTGAACGAACCGCCGTCCTGCATTCCCTCTTTCAATGCGAAACGCGGGTAAAGGGTTGTGCTTGCGCTCAGTGTGTCGGTCTCTTCCGCGAGGCTCGTTCCCGCCTCGTCGTAGGTGTAACCGAGGAACAGCGAGCTCATGCGGGTCGCTTTCTCGAGTTCCGCAACCGACGTGCCTGCCTTAACGACAGCTTCCGCGGGAAGAGTCGTATACTCCTTCTCACGGTCGGTTGCATCCGCAGGAAGGGCAAATGTGACTTTCACGTATCCCTCGGGAACATCCGTGCTGTTTCCGCCGGGGCCCTGCTGCTGGTTCTGATTGTTCTGGTTATTATTCTTGCCGTTGTCGGCTTTCCGGCCGCATCCCGCGAGCAATCCGGCTGTCAGCACAACCGTCAGCACGATCGCTATGATTCGAATCGGTAATGGTTTCTTCATCTCACACTCTCCGTAATCGTTGATTTATAAAGCACTTCCGCCAGGCTTATCGGGGAAGCAACGTTCAAATTCTGTCCTTTGTCGTAGGTGCCTGAGACAATCCCGACGACGGCGCCTTCCGAATTGAAGACCGGGCCGCCGCTGTTGCCCGAGGAAACCGGCGCTGTGAAGAGGAGTCTCTCCACGGAGCCGCTCCGGTATATGCCGGACAGGTTGCCCTGTGTGACGAGGTTGACGACGCCGAACTGGCTGCCGATCACGACAAGCCGTTCGCCCCGCTGCGGGACACTGCCCGCCGGAAGCGGTGTCAGGTTCACGCCTTCGGGGATGAGGCATATCGCGATGTCATCGTCCTCCGAACCGTTCAGGAACCGGTCGATCCGGAACGTCTCTCCGTTATCACAGGTGGCGGTCAGGTATTCCGCGTTTACAATCACATGTGCCGCCGTCACAAGGATGTCCGGTTCGTAGATACAGAAACCGCTGCCGGTTCCGATCCGGTCCCCGGAATGATTAAAGGCCTCCAGCTTAACCACGGAGGCCGCCGCCTGTTCAATCCTTTGCGGGCTGTCCGGAAACGATTCGGGTCCGTCCCGCCTCGTTTCCTGCGTCACCGTCAGTGACAGGGGCAATTCTACATCGGTATCATGGGTCGTCAGTTCCGCGCCGGGCCGCTTATCCGCTTGCTTCGCGCCGATGTCGGCCGACTGTTCTTTCTTCTCTCCGATCTCCGGCTGAGCCGCTCCGTCTGCGCTCTTTTCTCTGCCGCACGACGTAAGTAGAATCGAAAGAAGGACTATCAAGACTGCCGCCCGGAGCCGATATGTCTGAACTCTTATCATATCGTGTCCTCCCATTCCGAAGCGACCTCTTCGGCCTCTTTCTTATCGCGTGCCTCTTCTCTGGTCCGTTCCATATGCTTACGCTTCTGCCACAGACAGAAGATCGTCACCGCCACACCTGCGGCAAATGCGATCGTCCCCGCCAGAATATATCCGCCCGCTTCTTCCGAAAGAAGCAGCGCTCCGTAGCTCGTCCGGTTCGCATCGGCTCCCGCCCATCCGGTGATCCCGACGATTACCGCGATCAGCAGCAGGAGCGTTGCTCCGCTCACCGCCCGCAGCATCCGGAACCGCTTCCGGTTCCGCCGGTCCGCTACCTCTTCACCGCGCCGCATGATCTCCGCCATCAATTGATCATCGGTTGTATATTTCACTGCCTTTCACCTCCGAAAGCCCCACTGCCGGTCAATCTCCGGCTTCACTAACAACACTTTCTACTCATTGGTTGCAGGTTTCGGAGATTTTACCCAGGGGAAATTAAAAAATTTTTTTGCCAGAGTAACTTCGGGTAGAGTATCGCCGCGATGCGGCCGGGAAAACGACAGAACGACAGAATGGGCATACCTACAGGGAAATATCGCTCCCAGGTATGCCCATCTTGCTTCTTGGCAAGTAGTGAAACAGTGAATCCGGCATGCCTACAAGGAAATATCGCTCCCAGGTATGCCCATCTTGCTAATAAGCAAGTAGAAAAACAGCAAAACGGGCATACCTACGGTGAAATATCACTCGTAGGTATGCCCATCATCTTGCGACAGGAAATAAAAAACTCTCCCGTCTGCAAACGGGAGAGGTCGGTTCTTAATGAACTGATACCCAATCCAGGAAGCATCCGCAACGGAGCGGGTGCTTTTCCTTTGTCTATATTGTAGCATAAGAATTCTGTAAATTCAAGCCGTTTCTTTCGATAAAGTTGATTGCAGTTGATTGCCAGAGTAACTTCGGGTAGAATATCGCCGCGATGCGGCCGGGAAAACGACAGAACAAAGATGCTGAAAAGCCGTAGAACAGCAAAAAGGGCATACCCACGGTGAATAATCACTCGCAGGTATGCCCATAATATTGTGACCGGGAAACCCCTTCCCTCCTCACTCCTGCCGCTTCATCCGCTCCGGCAGCATGCGGTACAGGATGTACAGGAGCAGCGCGGTCAGCGGAGGCAGTGTGTAGGCGATGGCCGAGGTGATGCCAGGCTGGGAAACAAGCAGGTTGTAAATGGCATGGAATATCATCGCAAGCGCGAGACCGCCCATGACCGCAGGGAAGGACAGCGCCTTCAGGCGCTTCGCCATGATGAGCCATACGGACAGAGCAAGGATGCTCTCGATATGCATGACGCCGACAGCGAGGCCGCGGATCATGATGTACGGAAGACTCTCCGCTCCGATTGTCAGAATATAGCAGCAGTTCTCAAACGTCGCGAAACCGGCTCCGATCGCGATGCCAAGCATCGTGAGAACGCGTTCCTTCGGCTCAAATACGACCAGGAAGAATAACAGCGGAAACAGCTTCAGAATCTCCTCCACAACGGGTGACAGGAAGATCGCCGTGTCATTGTTCCCCATATTGGTCACAAGGCTCAGGTAGCCGCTGATGTACGCCGCGATCAGGCACATGCCCATACCGAGAAGAAAGGCGCCCACGAAATGCCGCACCTCGCCTCGGATAAAAAGCAGGCACGTTGCAAGCGGGATCGCGATACATAAGAATATGTTCTCCGAATAGATCATTGGGCCATTACCTCCTTCCGCAGTGCGAAAAGCGAAAGAATAACCGCGATGGAACACGATACATAGAAAGTGTTATAAACAATCTCATTGCTTCCGAGATACAGCGCGATGACGCTCCACGCAAACAGACCGAAGCTCATACACACCGCCCTGTCCGCTTTCTTTCCGCGCAGGATTTCCCATAAGGACGCCGCAAGCAGGAACGCGATTCCGATGAAAAGAACGGCATAACACACATTTTCCGCATAAGCGGCATACGGCGGTTTCGCAAGCATACAGATATACTGTGTCACCAGAACGCATAGCGCCGCGGCCGCCAGCACACGCCAGGCCGTTTTCGAAAACGATTCCGAATAACGCATACGAGCCATAATACAGCATATAAAATACCCAAGAGTCAGCCCGGTCAGAATGTCCTGTACCCATTCGCCGGTCGCGAGGATCCATACTCCCGCGTTGCCCGCAACGAAAATACCAGCCAGCATGATTTCCTGAACCGCATTCACGCGCTTCTTCGGCAGGTCGGCAAGCAAAGCTGCCCCCATCAACAGGAAGAACGCCCATTCCGCGATCTCATTGGCGGCAAATGGCATGGCTTTATCCGGGTACATCGCATCATAAATGATCCAATAAACATCAGAAAGGAAGAAACACGCCATGGCAAATCCGAACAGGACCAGCCGCATAGGACGCTTTCCTTCCTTCATTGAGAACAGCGATGCAACAACACCGAACAGCATCGCAATAATATTGAACGCGTTTATGATGTTAACGATCATGCCGGATCAGACTCCTTTAACGCATTGTCCCTCCGGTTCAGTTTCCGCCAGCTGCTGCAGAGCAGCGTCACAAGAACGCCGAAGCCGAAAGCAATCAGACCGATCACCACATAACCCATATACTGTGTGGACAGGATCAGGCTTCCGTAACGCTGCGCGCTTCCTTCAACAGCCGTCGCGTCCGCAACACGAGGCAGCAGCGCCGCGGCAAGAATCAGCACGCCGAGACACACAGCCGACGAAACGGCATACACATAGAACTGTCTCTTCGCACGGCGGTCATCGCGCACGACATCGGCACGTTTCATGATCATCTTCATGTAATCCTCAGAACTACGCATCGGCAAATCCCATCCTTTCCAATTTCTCTTTGAGCGCCGCCCTTCCGCGCTCCGCCAGGTGATACACCTGCCGCTTGCTCTTTCCCATGACGCGGGCGGCCTCTTCATGGGACATATCTTCAAAGTAAAGTAACATCAGTATCTGCCGGTAATCTTCGTGCAGCTGCTGAAGCGCCGTGTATAACTGGCGCTGACGCTCCTCCTTGAGGAGCTGCATCTCCGGCGTGTCGGCCGCATCGGGCACCTCTTCGGATACCGCTTCGTCGGCCATCGGCATGCGCCGCAGCTTGCGTAAACGCATCAGCGCAAGGTTCTTTCCGATCGAGAACAGCCATGTCTTAAAGCTGCTCCGCCCCGAGAACAGTGTCGGGCCGGCAGCGACTTCGGCAAATGTGTCAACCATCAGCTCCTCGGCGTCGTCGAAGTTGTGGACAAAGCCGTTCAGAAACAGCAGCAGCGTCTCTTTGTGACGATCTAACAGGATCACGAAAACCGACTCGTCCCTGGTCGCCAGATACCGGTTGTACAGCACTTCATCGGTCTCGTTCATGGCCGCTTCCTCTCTCACCATACTATTCCCCGATAATATTATACATAATATTCCGCGGAAAAGCAAAACATAAATATCTTCCCCGTCACATCCGCTGATTCTTCGGCGGCTGCACGGACGGACCTTCTATTACCGGTCTCGTCCAGGTAAGTCTGCAGGCGAGCACGGTCTGAAGAACCGCCAATGCAAGCAGTACATAGAAACCGACAGACCAGGCCGTAAGCCAGCTTTTGATACCATAGATGTCGTGGAAATTCAAAAGGGCCTTTACGCCGAGCGCAAGAATCGCGATACCTGCTGCCTGCGCTGCCGCGAGAATCACGCTCTTTCCGCGGTCGTTCCGGAAACCGTCTCCGAACAGTCCCATCAGTTTCATTACCTGTAATGCGGATCCGCCCAAGATAAGCAGATATGCAAGCAGGCAAAGGACACCGATTCCGGGAGAGATAACGGCTTCCGCCACCCCGTTACTAAACAAAGACTCCGCCACATTACCGATGTTTCTGTTATCGCTTTTGGATACCGGAATGTTCAGCCCGAGGAACATGATTACGGCAAGAAGAAATATGAGCCAACGGCGTATGTTGTTCTTCTCATAGACGGTGTCAGGTTCCGAACTCCCGCCCTGTTCATCACGGGAAGTGTTACCATCCATTGTTATGTCCATAATGCCGTTTTCGTAATTTCTTCTTGCAAGACTGCGGAATATCGGCATAGTGGCCGAAAGCCGCAGCGAAAGTATGATCATCCACACGCAGATTCCAATCGCAATCAGCGCCCAGCTTGTCGGATGAAACAGTCTGAAATTGAAATAGCCGTTCCCCCTGTAAAAATGAACCGCTTCCGCGATAGGAACTCCGGCCACCCCAACAAGAGTAATCTCGGATAGCATAATGCTTGTAAAGCGGGAATTACGCCGTTGTTCCCCCAATAAACCGAAGAGTTTCAACAGCTGCAGACTGCATCCGAACAGACTCATAAGAAAGAACACCCTTGTGAGTAGGTTCAGCAATGCCTCACTATCGAGCTGCTTCTGGTCTATCCAGCTAATGTTCTCCCATGCAGTATATCCGTTGTAGTGGTATATGACTACCGGAAAAGACGAACCGACCAGCAGGATAAGATTCAGCAGGATCAGTGTCCATCTCCTGACATTTGCCGCCTCATAACCGTATTTCTTCATGTTTATATCCCCCTATAAAACATATATTTTTCTATGTTCTACTACTGTCTCATAGACAAATGTGACCGCTCACTCCCCGTCTTCGAGGATCGAAGCGATCTTCCCGAACACCTCGGGCGCTTTGACGACGATCAGCGCGAGGTTCTCGCGCACTCTCGTCACGCCCTGATAGAACAGGTTCGGATACAGGAAGTCCGGATCCGGAAAAGGAATCCCGTGCAGGAACCCTTCCTCGTCATAATAGAATGACGAGTCGAGAAGCATCACGACTTTGTCGAACTCCTGTCCGATCACGTGGTGCGTATCGAAGTCCTCCTCGTACGCGGAGTACGGACTCTCGCCGTATGCCGGCTTCGAATAATTGATGAATACGTAGCCCCGGCCGCGGTAGTACTCGAGCATGTACTGCGCCTCCTGCGTGGAGTTCGCGCAGTTCACTTCCACGTTCGAATAGTCCATCGGCATCTCGGGCTTATGGTTCAGGTTCTTCACACGCTGGATGAACGTGCTCAGTTCCTTGTTAATCCGGAATTTCTCGGACAGGGTATACACCTCGTCGGGCGGCAGCGCGTTGATGCGTCCGGCGATATCATTGGCCTTCTCGTGTGTCGTAAGGACCTGCTCGGGATCCGAGGACCACACGCACACCTGCTTATTCGCGCGCACCGAGGCAACGACTGTGTCGAAGAACTCCGGAAACATCCTGTGCGCCTCATCCACAAGGAGATAGTTGTAATCCGTGAGTCCCGCTCCGCTCTTCAGCTCGAACGCCGAAATGATCTTAAGCTGCGTCACCTCCTCGGTGATCAGCTCGTGCGCGGGACTCAGCTTGCCGCAA